>JANLWK010000137.1:0-15911 GCA_031364505.1 Candidatus Eiseniibacteriota bacterium
GAGCGCCACGCCGCCGCGCGCGAGCTGGGCCTGCCGCTCGTCGCCACGGGCGACGTGCTGCTGCTCGGCGCGAGCGACCACGACACGCATCGCGTCGCCGTGACCGCCGCGGCGGGCGAGCTGCTCGATCGCATGCCCGACGACGCATTCGCGGCGGCCGACGCCGTGCTCGTCGCGCCGGCGGCATGGGATCGCCGCGTGCGCGCGGTGTGCGCCGCCGCCGGCCTGCCGCACGCGGCCGAGGAGGCGCTCGCGCACAACCGGCTCGTGGCCGCGCGCTGCCGGCTCGAGCTGGACCTCGGCACGCCGATCTTCCCGCACGCACCGCGGCCGGACGGAGTCACCGGGGCCGCCCACCTGCGCGCGCTGTGCGAGCGTGGCGCGCGCGAGCGCTACGGCGCCGCACCGCGCCACGACGTGCGCATCCGGCTCGAGCAGGAGCTGGCGATCATCGATCGGATGGAGTTCACGGATTACTTCCTGCTCGTCGCGAACATCGTCGGCTTCGCGCGCGAGCGCGGCATCCCCACCGTCGGGCGCGGCTCGGGCGCCAGCTCACTCGTGTCGTACCTCCTCGGCATCACGAACGTCGATCCGATCCGCTACCGGCTCGCGTTCGAGCGCTTCCTGCATCCCGCGCGGCGCGACTGCCCGGACCTGGACATCGACCTGTGCTGGTGGCGCCGGGACGACGTGATCGCGCACGTATACGACACCTACGGGCACGACCGCGTGGCGATGATCTCGACGCACGCCACACTCGGCGCCCGCTCCGCGTTCCGCGAGACCGCGAAGGCGCTCGGCGTGCCGAACACGCGCGTGAACGCGCTCGCGAAGGCCGTGCCGCGCGAGATGGAGGCGCCGTACGCCGCGCAGCTCGCCCGGCACTCCGCCGCGCGCCACGTCGACTGGAGCGAGCCCGTGCTCGCCCAGGCGCTCGCGCTCGCCGAGCGGCTCGACGGGGCGCCGCGGCACCTGTCGGTGCACAGCGGCGGGCTCGTCATCGCCGACCGCCCGCTCACGTACTACGTGCCGCTCGAGCGCGCGGCGAAGAACATCGTCGTCACCCAGTTCGAGATGCACGCGATCGAGGCGATCGGGCTCGTGAAGATGGACCTGCTCGGCAACCGCGCGCTGAGCGAAATCGCCGAGTGCGTGGAGCTGGCCGCGCCCCGCGCGACGATCGACCTCCGCGCGATCCCGGAATTCGAGCCGGCGACGGTGGCGCGGCTCCATCGTGGCGACACGCTCAACTGCTTCCAGCTCGAGTCCCCCGCCATGCGCCACCTGCTGCGCATGCTGCGGCCGCGCTCGGTCGATGACGTGATCGCCGCCGTGGCGCTCATCCGGCCGGGTGCCGCGGGCGTGCCGTCCGCCACGGGTCGCAGCGCCAAGGACCTGTTCTGCGAGCGCGCGCGCGGCCACGAGCGCCCGGCGTACGCACACCCGCGACTCGAACCGGTGCTCGAGTCGACCTACGGCGTGCTCATCTACGAAGAGGACGTGATGCACGTGGCCGCGGCACTCACCGGGATCTCGCTAGCCGAGGGCGACGACCTGCGCCGCGCGATCGGCCACGCGAAGACCGACGAGGAATTCCGCGCGCTCGAGCGTGGCTTCGTGCAGCAGGCCGCGCGCGTGGGCGTCGCGGGCGACGTGGCGCGCCACGTGTGGCAGGAGCTGACCCGCTTCGCCGCGTACGCGTTCTGCAAGGCCCACGCCGCCGGCTACGGCGCGCTCGGCTACCAGGGCGCCTACCTGAAGACGCACTTCACCGCCGAGTACGCCGTCGCCATCCTCAACCACCACGCCGGCATGTACGCCACGTGGGTGCACGTCGAGGATCTGCGCCGCGAGGGCGTCGAGTTCCGGGCACCGTGTGTGCTGCGTTCGGAGTGGAAGACGACGCTGGAGCGCGACGGCGGTGCGGTCGCGGGCGCCGTGACGCACGACGCGTCCCCGCCGGGCGCGGCCGGCGGCGCCGTGCGCGTCGGCCTCTCCCGCGTGTTCGGGCTGCACGAGGCGACCGGCGAACGCATCGTCGCGGCACGGCACGAGCGTGCCTTCGTCTCGCTCGCCGACGTCATCGAGCACGTGCGCCCCACGCTGCCCGAGCTGGAATCGCTCGTGTACGCCGGCGCGCTGGACGGGTTCGGACGCACGCGCCCGTCGTTGCTGCTCGAGGCGCGGGCCGGTGCGCACTCATGGCCGCGCGCGCGTGACGGCTCGCTGGCGCTGGTCGCGGCGAACGGCGTGCATCTCGCGCCCGCGCCGGTGGCGCCCGTGCCGGTGCCCGAGCTGGCGGAGTTCGCGGCCCTCCAACGCGTGCGCCACGAATGCGCCGCGACCGGCCTGTGGTTCAGCGGCCACCCGATGGACGCGCTGCCAGCCGAGGTCGAGTGCCGCGCCGTCACGGCCGCGCGGCTCGGCGAGCACGCGAGCAAAGTCGCGCGCGTCGTCGGCATGCCGTGCGCCTACCGGCGCGTGGAGACCCGCGGCGGCGAGCCGATGCTGTTCCTCACCATCGCCGATCGCACGGGGCTCGCCGAGTGCGCGCTGTTCCCCGACGTCTACGCGCGACTCGCTCCGCGCATCGCGGGCGGTGTCATGCGCGTGTCGGGTCGCGTCAGCGACACCCTCGGCGCAGTGACCTTGGAAGTTCAGGACATCGAGCCGTTGCCCGTCGATCCGTTATCGTTCGGCGACGCCTCGAGTCGCGCGAATTCACGCGCCCCGGACGCGGCGAAAATGACCGTTGACAGCGGAGGACGGCGGCGTTGAAATGGAGCTGACCGGAAGCGAGTCGGCTTCCGCGTCACACATCCGTCCACGCATTCCGTGGACGCGGTCGAGTGCAGCCCTCAATGGGGCAACGCCGGCCGAAACATGCAATCGCCGACGCCTTATCGGAAGCCCGGAAAGGGATATCCCTGGTGGGAACAGCCGATGGGGCGCCGGCTCTTTTTGTGTCTACTTCAGAAACCAATGCCGTTCGTGCCACGTCAGCAATATCAGCGACGCGATGGCGAACCACCAGACGAAGGCCCAGGGCGGGCGTCGATGGATGGAACGGCCGAGCACCATGCCGAGCAGGCCGCCGAGCACGGTGTAGATCATCCAGCCGTACCAACGGATCGCCGGCTCTCCCGGGAGATCGACGAATCCCCAGGAGCCGAGGCGAGGAAAGAAGTAGAGCGGCGGTGGGAACGACGCCAGGACCGCGGACGTGTAGGTAACCACTGCCCCGACAGTGGTGCCCCACCCAACCCCGGGCCCTCTCACAGGCCCCGAACGTTGTTGACGATGTGACCCACCAGGAAGTTCCACCACACCACGACCGCCAGAAGTGTCGTGAACGCGCGCCGCGGAGCCGTTTCGGTCGGCTCACGCCAAACCGCCCAATAGGCCGGCAGAACGGCCAAGCCGATTGCCGCCGCGTGCTCCTTCAGCTCGAACAGGCCGGTCGCCCATGGCACGTGCCCGTCCAGATACTGCGCGCGAACCAACACGCGGAACGGGATGTAGTTGATCGCTCCCATGGGAATCGTGATGCAGAACAGGACGATTACCGCTCGGACGTAGCGGTCCGGGTGGACGGCGCGCAGTGAGTGCCACCACCCGGACCGATGTCCCCAGACCGGCATCCAGAGTGCCAGCACCTGGTGCGTGACCGCCCCGAGCAGCAGCATGGCGCTCAATCCGTGGACCAGCAGCAACGCGACGATCACGAAATGGTTCATGGGCAACAGGTCTCCGACTGCGTTGCTATGCGCTCTTGTCACCCTCGGCGCGCAGTTTCCCCACCTCGACGAGCATGTCCCAGGACGTGCCCATGGCGTTGCCGAGCAGCATGCAGATGATGCCGATCATGTTGAACGAGAGCAGCGGCTCGTTCGTGACGATCATGAGGATGCCGTTGATCGCGGCGACCAGGTACCCGATCAGGAAGACCACGCCCCGGCGCCGCATGCCCGACTCGAATTTCACGGCCTGGGTACCGGGCTTGCGGCGCATGCCGCCGAGATGGACGCCGAAGACGACGAGCGAGGCGATCGCAAGCATCATGCCGAGCCGGCCCGCGGATTGCGCGGGAATCAGGAAGCCGAGCGAGACGATCAGCACGTACGTGAAGCACACGAGCGTCGCTCGGGCGTGCGCGAGAATGTGAGCCTTGGATTCGTGGATCAGCACGTCGAGGTTGAACGACAGCGCGACGAAGAGCAGGCCGACGAGCGTGACGGCGGCAGTGCCGGCCAGCAGGTAGAACTCGTGCCAGCCCTCGAAGCCCTCCATGCGCATGTGCGCGACCATCCGGCCGGCGATGTGCGTGGTGTCGGGCGATACGTTCACAGGCCCAGCTCCGCGTGGATGCCGCGCATGGCCTCGAGCGTGAAGGCGATGTGCTCGTCCAGGTCGACGCCCAGCTCGGCGGCGCCGGTGACGATGTCGTCGCGGTTGACGTTCCGCGCGAAGTCGGCGCGCTTCATCTTCTTCCGCACGCTCGGGACCTCGACCTCGGCGAGCGCCTTGCCGGGCGTCATGAGGGCGCAGGCGACGAGGAACCCGCAGAGTTCGTCGCACGCGTACAGCGTCTTCGCCATCTTCGTCTCGCGCGACACTCCCGTGTGGACGCCGTGCGCGAGCACGGCGTTACAAATGTCCTCGGGCCAGCCGAGGCCGCGCAGCGCCTCTACGCCCTGCTTCGGATGGCGCTCCAGGTCGGGGTGGCGCTCCCAGTCGAAATCGTGGATCAGGCCGGTGAGCCCCCAGCGCTCTTCGTCCTCACCGCTCGCGCGCGCGTAGGCGCGCATGGCGGCCTCGACGGCGTAGCAGTGCTTGCGCAGGCCGGGGTTCTGGATCCACTCGTGGAGCAGGGTGATCGCCTGCTCGCGGCTCGGGAGGGCGCCAACCATGGACGGGGCGCGCTACTTGTTGAAGAAGACCTTGTTCTTCTCGGTGAAGCTCTTCCACTTCTCGGGCACGCCATTGTCCGGGAAGATCGCCTGGACGGGGCAGGCGGCTTCACACGCCTGGCAGTCGATGCACTCGTCGGGGTGGATGTAGTACTGGTCCTCGCCCTCGTAGATGCAGTTCACGGGGCAAACCTCGACGCACGACTTGTCCTTGACGCCGATACACGGCTCCGCGATCACGAACGGCATGAATCCCTCCTGAAACGGCACGCACACAATGTTGAGCGCGTCAGAATAGGTCGGGCGGCCACCCGAACGCAACGAACGCAACGCGGTCGCGCGCGCTGGCGGGGCGCGAACACGGGCCCGGCGAGCGGCTTGACCGCCCGCGACGCGCCCCTCTAACGTCGCCGGTTCGACTCCACCCACAAGGCCCCCCGCCCTCATGTCCGAGCCCAGTCCCAGCCCGCCGCCGAACGACCTGTCGCGCCTGCGCATCCGCAGGGACGATCCGGCACCGCGCGCGGGCGGATCCCGGAGGGGACTGGTCGTCGCGATCGTGCTGCTCGTGATCGGCGGCGCGACCGCCGCGTACATGCTCCGCCCGCGCGGCGTCGAAGTGCGCGTCGCGACGGCCTCGACGAGTCGCGGCGGCGGCATGACGGGCGACGGGATCACCGCCAATGGCTATGTCGTCGCCCAGACCAAGGCGTCCGTGTCGGCCAAGATCGCGGGGCGCCTCGTCTACCTCGGCGTGCACGAGGGCTCGCTCGTCAGGTCCGGCCAGATCATCGCGCGCATCGAGAGCGACATCTATGCCGCCGCCACCGAGGTCTCGCGCGCCGACATCGGCCGGCTGAACGTCGAGCTGGCGCAGGCGCGCCGCGACCTCGAGCGCGCCGAGAAGCTGAAGGCGGACCAGCTCATCTCCACGCACGATCTCGAAAACGCGCAGACCCGCGCCGACCTGGCCGCGGCGGCCCTCACCAGCGCGCGCGCCCAGCTCCGCGTGACCGAGGCGAACCTCGAGAACACGCGCGTGCGGGCGCCGTTCGACGGCACCGTGCTGCGGAAGGACGCCGAGGTCGGCGAGATCGTGGCGCCGGCCGCCGCGGGCGGCGGGCTCACGCGCACGGCGATCGTCACGATGGCGGACCTGCGCACGCTGGAGGTCGAGGTCGACGTGAACGAGGCCTACATCGCGCAGATCCGGAATGGCCAGGAGGGCCGCGTCACGCTCGACGCCTACCCCGACACGTCGTTCCGCGCGCGCGTGCGCCAGATCGTGCCGACCGCCGACCGCCAGAAGGCGACGGTGCTGGTCAAGGTGTCGATTCTCGACCGCGACCCGCGCATCCTCCCCGAAATGGGCGCCAAGGTGCTGTTCCTGCGCGACACGGCGGCGCCCGCCGTGGCCGCGGCTCCGACGCGCGTGACGATACCGAGTGGCGCGGTGGTGCGATCGGGCGACCGCACGAGCGTGTGGGTCGTGACGGGCGGCACGCTCGCCTCGCGGGACATCCAGCTCGGCGCGATGCGCGGCGACCAGTACGAAGTGACGCAGGGCCTGAGCGGCGGCGAGACCGTCGTGGTGGAGCCGGGCCCGGGACTCAAACAGGGACAGAAAGCGCGCGTGAGCGCGAAGTCATGACGACGGGCACGCTCGTTCCGACGGTATCCGCGGGGGTGATGATGGCGATGGTTCGGCTGGCAAACGTTCGCAAGGTGTACCGGCGCGACACGCAGGAGGTGCCGGTGCTCGACGGGGTCACGCTCGAGATCGGCGCGGGCGACTACGTCGCGCTGATGGGGCCATCGGGCAGCGGCAAGACGACGCTGCTCAATCTCGTCGGCGGCATCGATCAGCCCACGTCGGGCGACGTGTTCGTCGGTGAGACGAACATCGCCCGGCTGAACGGGGCCTCGCTCGCGAAGTGGCGCTCGAGGAACATCGGCTACATCTTCCAGCTCTACAACCTGATCCCCGTGCTCACGGCGCTCCAGAACGTCGAGCTGCCGCTGCTGCTGGTCAAGATGAGCGGCAAGGAGCGCAAGGAGCGCGCGAAGCTGGCGCTCGAGCTGGTGGGGCTGGGAGACCGGCTGGACCACTATCCGCGCCAGCTCTCCGGCGGACAGGAGCAGCGCGTGGGGATCGCGCGCGCGATGGTGAGCGACCCCGAGGTCCTGCTCGCCGACGAGCCGACGGGCGACCTCGACCGCAAGTCGGCGGGGGAAATCCTCCAACTGCTCGAACGGCTCAACTCCGAGTTCAAGAAGACCATCATCATGGTCACGCACGATCCCCACGCGGCCGAGCGCGCCCACCGGGTGCTGCACCTGGACAAGGGCGAGCTGACGAACTGAGCGAGGCCCCCATGAACATGCTGTCGCTCATCCTCGTCAATCTGCGCCGCAACTGGATCCGCACGGTCCTCACGATGGGCTCGGTCGTCGTGGCGCTGTTCCTGTTCTGCACGCTCGGCGGCGTGCTCGACACGCTCAAGGCCGCGGCCGACGCTGGCAGCCGCGAGCGCCTCGCCACGCGCAACGCCATCTCGCTCACGCAGTGGCTGCCCGGCAACTACCAGCAGCGCATCGCCGCCGTGCCGGGCGTCCAGCGCGTCGCCATCCAGAACTGGTTCGGCGCGCGCGATCCTGTGGATCCGAAGGGCTTCTTCGCGCAGTTCGCGGTCGACCCGAATTTCTGGCCCATGTACTCGAAGGACATCGAGATCGTGCAGTGGTCCGACCCGCAGGTCGCGATGTCGCTGCCGGCGGACCAGGATTCGCACATGGCCGCGTACTTCGCCGAGCGCAACGCCTGCGTCATCGGCGAAGACCTGATGAAGACCAAGGGCTGGAAGCTCGGCCAGACGATCAAGCTCGAGGGGACGATCTTCCCCGGCACATGGGACTACGTGATCCGCGGCGTCTACCGCAAGCGCCCCGGCGGCACGTGGCAGAACACCATGATGCTGTTCCGCTTCGACTACCTGTCCGAGAAGGGCATGGGCGGCCAGAACTACGCGGGCGTGTTCAAGCTCGACATAGCCGACCCGTCGCGCTCGGCCGCGATCGCGAAGCAGGTCGACGCGCTGTTCGAGAACTCGGACGCGGCCACGCTCACCGAGAGCGAGCAGGCGTTCGGCGCCGGCTTCGTGAGCATGTACGGCAACGTGCCGTTCGCGCTGCGCGTCATCGGGCTCGCCGTCGTGTTCACGATCCTGCTCATCGCGGCGAACACCATGGTCACGGCGGTCCGCGAGCGCACCGGCGAGATCGGCGTGATGAAGACGCTCGGCTTCAGCGACCAGGCCGTGTTCGCCATGGTCGTCGCCGAGGCGGCGGTCATCGTGCTCGGCGGCGGGCTGATCGGGGCGCTGCTCGCCCGGCTCGCGGTGAACGGCGCGAACCTCGGGTTCCTGCCGCCGCTCGTCGTCGAATGGTCCACCGTGCTCACGGGCATCGCCATCGCGCTGCTGATCGGCGCCGTGAGCGGCCTGATCCCCGCCGTGCAGGCATCGAAGCTCAAGATCGTCGACGCGCTGCGTCGCGTGGAATAGGGAGCGACCATGGCCATTCCCATCGTCTACAACATCCGCAGCGTCATGCGCCGCCCGGTCAGCACCCTGACGACCGCACTCGGCATCGGGCTCACGATCGCGATCCTGATCGCCGCCCTGGCGCTCGCCGAAGGGTTCCGCGCCACGCTCGTGTCGGCCGGCTCGCCGAACAACGCACTCGTGCTCCGCAAGGGCGCCGATAGCGAGATCTCGAGCGGCATCGATCGCTCCGCGGCTTCGATCCTGTGCTCGCTGCCGGACGTGGCGACCGGGCCCGACGGCCGCCCCCTGTGCAGCTCGGAGATGGTCGTCGTCAACAATCTCAAGCGCATCGGCCAGCCTGGCTCGTCGAACGTGTCGCTCCGCGGCGTCGATCTCGCGGCGGTCAACGTGCGCACGACGCCGCGCATTGTCGAGGGGCGCGCGTTCACCCCGGGCAGCGACGAGGTGATCATCGGCCGGCGCGTCGCCGGGCGGTTCGAGCACTGCAAGGTCGGCGACGTGCTCGTGATGCAGAAGCGCCCGTTCAAGGTGGTCGGCCACTTCACGACCGGCGGCTCGGCGCTCGAGTCGGAGATCTGGGGCGACGCCAACGTGCTGATGCCGGTGATGCACCGCGACGCCTACCAGACGCTGGTGTTCCGCATGAAGGATCCGTCGCGATTCGCCGCGATCAAGCAGCTCACCGAGGAGGACCCGCGGCTCGGCGTCCAGGTGACGCGCGAGGACGAGTTCTACGCCGAACAGTCGGCGATGCTCACCGGGCTGCTGCGGACCGTCGGCATCTTCATCACCGTCATCATGGCGATCGGCGCCCTGTTCGGCGCCGCGAACACGATGTTCGCGAACGTGGGCAGCCGCACGCGCGAGATCGCGACGCTGCTGGTGCTCGGCTTCCGGCCGATGGCCGTGATGACGTCGTTCGTCATCGAATCCGTGCTGATCGCGCTGCTCGGCGGGGTCATCGGCTGCCTGCTGGCGATGCCGATCAACGGCCTCACCACCGGCACCACGAACTTCCAGTCGTTCTCGGAGATCGCCTTCGCGTTCCGGGTCACCCCGGGCGTGCTGCTCGCCGGCCTCGTCGTCTCGGTGGTGCTGGGCGTCGTGGGCGGCTTCCTGCCCGCGCTCAAGGCCTCGCGCCAGACGCTGGCGGCCGCACTCCGCAAGGCGTAGGACGGGAAGCGCGCGAAACCGATAGTATCGCCGCCTCATCTCAATGTGCGGGGGAAATCCATTGTCCGAGATCCACGAGGTCCTCATCCTGGGTTCGGGGCCGGCCGCCTACACCGCCGCCGTCTACGCGGCGCGGGCGAACCTGAAGCCGCTGGTCATCGCCGGCCCACAGCCCGGCGGCCAGCTCACGATCACGACCGAGGTCGAGAACTACCCCGGCTTCCGTGACGGCATCCAGGGACCCGAGCTGATGGAGATCTTCCGCGAGCAGGCGACTCGCTTCGGCACGGAGATCATCTACGAGTCCGCCGAGAAGGTGGACTTCAAGCAGCGCCCCTTCACGGTGTGGACCGACGCCGAGAAGCAGTACACCGCGAAGGCCGTCATCGTCGCGACGGGCGCCTCGGCGAGCCTGCTCGGCATCGAGACCGAGAAGCGACTGATGGGCTTCGGCGTGTCGGCGTGCGCCACGTGCGACGGGTTCTTCTTCAAGGGCCGGCGCGTGATGGTCGTGGGTGGCGGCGACACCGCGATGGAAGAGGCCACGTACCTGACGCGGTTCTGCACCGAGGTCGTGCTCGTCCACCGGCGCGACACGTTCCGCGCCTCGAAGATCATGGTCGAGCGCGCGATGGCGAATCCGCGCATCCGTTTCATCCTGAACGCCGAGGTCGCCGAGGTGCTGGGCGTCGAGCAGGAGAAGGTGCGCGGCGTGCGCCTGCGTGACACGCAGACGGGTGCGCTGTCCGAGCACGATATCGACGGCCTGTTCGTCGCGATCGGCCACAAGCCCAACACGGCATTCCTAGAGGGGGCGATGCCGATGAACGAGAAGGGCTACCTGACGGTCGTCCCGGGTTCGGCGCGCACGAGCATCCCGGGCGTGTTCGCCGCGGGCGACGTGCAGGACTCGGTCTACCGCCAGGCGGTCACGGCGGCGGGATCCGGCTGCATGGCGGCGATCGACGCCGAGCGCTGGCTCGAGGCCGAGGCGCACGCGGCCCACACGGCAGGCGCAACGACCACGCCCCCCGCGGCCACGGCGAAGACCTGAGCGGTCAGATGCAACGCGAACTCCTCGAATTCGACGTCCAGTTCATCGGCGCCGGCCCCGCTGGCCTCGCCGGCGCCATCCATCTCGCGAACCTGATCGAGAAGCACAACACCGCGGTCGCCCAGGGAGTGCCCGGCGATCCGATCGGCGAGACCACGATCGCCGTGCTCGAGAAGTCGGCGACCGTGGGTGCACACGGCATCTCCGGTGCGGTGATGGATCCGAAGGCACTCGCCGAGCTGATGCCGGACTACCGCGAGCGCGCCTGCCCGCTCGGCGCCGCGGTGACGAGCGACGACGTCTACATGATGAGCGAGGGCGGCCAGTTTAGGCTACCGCTCGTGCCGCCGATGCTCGAGAACCACGGCAACCACGTCCTGTCGCTCGGCGCGCTCGTCGCGTGGATGGCCGAGCAGGCCGAGGCGAAGGGGGTGCTCGTCGCCACCGAGATGCCAGCGGCGAAGGCGCTGGTGGAGAACGGGCGCGTGATCGGCGTCCAGATCGGCGACAAAGGCATCGGCCGCAACGGTGAGAAGAAGCCGAACTATCAGCCCGGCGCCATCTGCCACGCGAAGGCCACGGTGCTGTGCGAGGGCCCGCGCGGCACGCTGACCAAGCAGCTCGACACGCAGCTGGGCATGAGCGTCGGCAAGAATCCGCAGGTGTACGCGACCGGCGTGAAGGAGCTGTGGGAGATGCCCGCGGGCCGCGTACAGGCCGGCCGCGTGATCCACACGATGGCGTGGCCGCTCCCCGACGACACGTTCGGCGGCGGCTTCATCTACGGCCTCGACGCGACGCACTGGTCGGTGGGTTTCGTCACGGGGCTCGACGCGCACGATCCGACGAGCGACCCGCACGTGAATCTCCAGCGCTTCAAGACCCACCCGTTCGTGCGCGCACTGCTCGAGGGCGGGAAACCGGTGAGCTACGGCGCCAAGGCGATTCCCGAGGGCGGCTGGTGGGCGATGCCGAAGCTCTCCGCCGACGGCGTGCTGCTGTGCGGCGACTCGGCGGGATTTCTCAACGGGGCGCGGCTCAAGGGCATCCACCTCGCGATCCATTCCGGCATGATGGCCGCGGAGACGCTGTTCGAGTGCATGCTCGCGAAGGACTTCTCGGTACAGCGTCTCGCCGGTTACGACCGGCGCATCGACCACTCGTGGGCGGGCGCCGAGCTGCGCTCCGTGCGCAACTTCCACCAGGGCTTCGAGCACGGCCTGTTCGCCGGTATGCTCAACACGGGCATCGGCATGGTGACCGGCGGCCGCGACTGGCTGCTGCGCGACCGCGCACCGAACCGCGCGGGCCACGAGCACATGCATCGCCTCGGCCAGGATCACGCGGACGGCAAGCCCGCGCCCATGAAGTACGACGGCACGCTCACGTTCGACAAGCTCGCCGACGTGTACATGTCCGGCACGCAGCACGACGAGGATCAGCCCGTGCACCTGATCGTGGCCGACACGAACGTCTGCGCGACGCGCTGCCGCTCGGAGTTCGGCAACCCGTGCCAGCACTTCTGCCCCGCCAACGTCTACGAGATGGTGCCGGACGAGACGAAGCCCGATGCGCTCAAGCTGCACATCAACGCGTCGAACTGCGTCCACTGCAAGACCTGCGACATCGCCGATCCCTACCAGATCATCACCTGGGTGACTCCCGAAGGTGGCGGCGGTCCGAACTACAAGAACCTGTAGCCCGACCGCACTCGCGCTGGCATAGGGCACTCACCGCGCCGACGCCGGGCGCCCGTGTGCTAGAGTTGCCCCGATCCGCCGATAACTCCCGATGAGTCTCGAGCCCGCGGGCCGAATCGCGGGTCCTCCGGCGCCATCCAAAGCACGACGGGATCCCCTATGCCATTGACCACACTTCGCAGAGTCCCCGCCTCTCCCGCGGCCCGATGGGCCGTCGTGGCTGCCGCGGCACTGCTCGCGTTCGTCCAGCTGTCGTGCGCCAGCGCCGGGTTCACGCCCGAGCACACGACCATGACCGCGGCGCGTGCCGGACTGCGCCCTGAGTACCGCGTCTTCTACGACGAGCTGGGCGACAACGGTGACTGGGTGCTCGTCGAGCCCTACGGGTTCGTGTTCCGCCCCAAGGCGCGCATCGGCAGCTGGTCGCCCTATTTCGATGGCTTCTGGTCGCCGAGCGACTCGTACGGCTGGGTGTGGGTGTCGAGCGAGCCGTACGGCTGGGCGACATATCACTACGGCCGGTGGCTGCGCGACGACTACCAGGGCTGGGTGTGGGTGCCGGGTCTCGAGTGGGCGCCGGCGTGGGTCGCGTGGTCGGCGAACGATCAGTACGTGGGTTGGGCGGCGCTCGCACCGAACGACCAGCCTGCGGCTTCGGCGTACCACGTCGTCGCGCGGGGCGATCTCGGCGCGACCGACCTGCGCTCGCGCGTGGTCCCCGTCGAGCAGGCGAAGGACATCGTCGCGAACACGCAGCCGATCAAGAACTACGACCAGGTCGATCACGTCACGGTGAACCGTGGCCCGCGCATCGAGTGGGTCGAGCAGGTCGCGGGCCCGCTGACGCGGTCGCGCGTGCAGGACATGGTGCCGTTCGGCAAGGCACCGGATGCCCTGCCGGCGTCCGACGGCGCGAAGTCCGCGACACCGGCCGCCGCCCCGAAGAGCGAGTTCCAGCGCGCCACCGAGGCCGATGCGCGCAAGGTGCGCACGATCATCCAGCAGAAGCAGTCGGCGCCCGACGTGATCCAGCGCATCACCCCGCAGTCGGCGCCTCCGCGCTCGCAGCCCGCGCCGTCCAAGCCCGCGCTGCGCGACACGACGCGCTGACGCCCGCCGCGGCCGCGGCATGCTGACACCGATCACGACGCCGTCGCCCGCCTCGCGCATCAGGGCCCTGGCTCTCGAGCTGGGCTTCGACGCCGCCGGCATCGCGCGCGTCGAACGATCCGACGCGTTCGCGCGATACGAGGCGTGGCTCGCCGCCGGCCGCCACGGCGAGATGGCCTACATGGCGAGCGACCGCCATCGCGAACGCCGCGCCGATCCCGCCCGCATCCTCCCCGGCGTGCGCAGCATCGTGTGCGTCGCGATGTGCTACGAGCCGGGCCTCGACGAGGCGCGCGCCATGCGCACCGGCCGCATCGCGCGCTACGCCGTCGGCGAGGACTACCACCGCATCATGCGCGAGCGACTCGGGGCACTCGAAGCGTCGATCCGCGATGCGCTGCCGGGTGCCACGGCGCTCGCCTACGCCGACACGGGCGCCATCCTCGAGCGCGACTGGGCGCAGCGCGCCGGCCTCGGCTGGATCGCGCGCAACACGTGCCTGATCTCACCCACGATCGGCTCGTATTTTCTGCTCGGCGAAGTGCTCGTGGACCGGGAACTCGATGCCGACGCCCCGTTCGAGATGGACCACTGCGGCACGTGCCGCCGCTGCGAGGACGCGTGCCCAACCGGCGCGATCATCGCGCCGCACCAGCTCGACGCACGGCGGTGCATCTCGTACCTGACGATCGAGCTGCGCGGCCCGATCCCCCGCGAGCTGCGCCCGCTCATCGGCGACTGGATCTTCGGCTGCGACATCTGCCAGGACGTCTGCCCCTGGAACCGCTTCGCCCCACCCGCCCGCGAAGCGAGGCTGCACGCGCGATCACTCGACGGCTGGACGCTCGAGGGATTCCTCGGGCTCGACGAGACAGGGTTCCGCGCGTTGTTCGAGACGAGCCCCATTCGTCGCGCCAAGCGCGCGGGCTTCCTGCGCAACGTGTGTGTGGCGCTCGGGAATCGTGGCGACGCGGCGGCAATCCCGGCGCTGATCACGGCACTCGGGGACGCCGAGCCGCTGGTGCGCGGGCACGCGGCGTGGGCGCTGGGGGAGCTGGCGAAGCAGGACTCCACGCACCTGATGCCGGCCGTGAACGCGTTACGGCACGCGACGATCGACGCGGACCTGTTCGCGAGACGCGAGGCGTATGACGCGCTCGCGGCGTGTGCGAGATCATGACTGTGATTGGCG
Organism: Candidatus Eiseniibacteriota bacterium; assembly: GCA_031364505.1. GTDB lineage: Bacteria > Eisenbacteria > RBG-16-71-46 > RBG-16-71-46 > RBG-16-71-46 > JANLWK01. The sequence goes on from JANLWK010000137.1 coordinate 14,709, forward strand.
ACGAGCCGACCGCGTGATCGCCGCGTGACGATCGAGGCGTTGCGGCACGAGTGAATCAATGTCAACGAGTGGACATGCCAACTTGCCCCCGGGGCAAGTGCAATTCAGCCGTCCTAAACGAAACAGGTTCCGGGACCTGTTGGCATGGCAACTCGCTGACGCTTACGCGAGCGGCGTTCCCTTCACCCACTCCGCATCACCCTCGGCGTAGAACTCGCGCTTCCAGATGGGCACCGAGCGCTTGAGTTCGTCGATGGCCCAGCGGCATGCGTCGAATGCGGCCGCGCGGTGCGCGGATGCGACGACGACGGCCACGCTGGCCTCGGTGAGCGGCACTTCGCCGATGCGGTGGACGATCGCGCAACTCGCGATCGCGTGGCGCGCGCAGGCGTCCTGCTCGAGCCGGTTCAACGCCGCGAGCGCCATGGATTCGTAGCCCTCGTACTCGAGCCGCGTGACGCGGCGGCCTTCGTGGTGATCGCGCGTGGTGCCGAGGAATACGGTCAGCGCGCCGCAGTCGGGCCGCGACGCGTGGGCGATCATCGCGGGCACGTCGATGGTGCAGCGGACGAGTTCAGCCACGCGACGCCCGGGCGGGCTTGCACAGTACGCGCCGCATGATCGGCCGCGACGGCGACCGACGCGCGACTTCCTTGAACCCGGCCTGCTCGAACTGCGTGGCGAGCCCGGTCCACACGAACGCGGCGGATTGGCGCGTGCTCGTGGCGGTCGGGTAGCCCTCGAGGATGCGGGCGCCCTGGGCCGCGGCGTAGCGAGCGGCCTCCTCGAGCATGCGCACCGCGATGCCGCGCCCGCGCCAGTTCTTGTCGACGAAGAAGCAGGTGACCGACCACACGGGCTGGTCGTCGACGGGCGCCATGACGCGCGAGATCTCGAGGCGCGGGTATTCCGTACGCGGCGCGAAGGCGCACCAGCCGACGGGTTGGTCGCCGGCATACGCGATGAGACCCGGCCGCGCGCCACCGCGCACCAGCCGCTCGAGCCGGCGTTTGTTCACGGCGCCGCTGCCGCTGCGGTACTCTGCGGCCGGCAGTCGCGGCCACTGGCACCAGCAGCCGGCGCACGCACCGCGCGGGCCGAACAGTTTCACGACATCGGCCCAGCGATCCGCGGTCGCGGAGTGAAACGTGATGCGCGGCTCCGCGGCCTTTGCGGCCATCGTCGCGGTGCGCCGCGGCCGCG
>JANLWK010000155.1:0-3646 GCA_031364505.1 Candidatus Eiseniibacteriota bacterium
AGCGGGCTGCTGCCGTCCTCCTCGAGGTCGTGGGCTGATCGGCGATGGGCACCTTTCACAAGATGTCGCGATGGGAGGACGGCCTGGAGGTCGAGCATGTTCACGCTACGGTCTTCGCTCGCCGCCCTGCGGCACCCGATCTTGAACGCATCGTCGCCGGCATGTCCCATGACGGCGCCGACGTCTTCTACAGCCTGGCCGCGTGTCTGGCCGAGCCGTTCTTTCTCCTCTACGTGCTCCACACTCCGCGCGGCGAAGCCGAGGCGGGGCGATACCAGTCGCCGGAGCTCTCCCGTGATGACCTGCGGCGCTTTCTCACGCGCTTCGACACACTTCTAGTGGCCGATGCGCGATTCGATCTCTGGGTCCACTCGCCTCAATCGAACGCGACCGTCGTCTGGGACCGGCACGACCTCGTCTACGCCTACGGGCCCTTGGGCGACTATGAGCGGGTATTGCGCGCCCGTGGCTTCGTCGAAGGAGGGCCGGACGTCCCATCACCCCACGTTCATCACTATCGAGCCGAGTGCGACAACGATGCACGAGCGTTGCTCTCGGCGTTTCGGTGGATCCATTCGCCCCTGCGGCCCGGAGACGAGCAGTAGGTCAGGTCCGCCGGGACGCGCGCGTGGCATGCCCGTCCACAACGTTGGCAGCAAGCGACAACATCCTTGCCTGCCCCGGGGCAGGTAGCGCTCAGCGCGTCCTGCGATTTCGCGCCGGACATCGACTGTCCCCGGGGACAGTTTCGTTCGACAGCGCTGAACATCACGGCCTCGAAGCCGGCTATTCCCCGACGATCTGCACCAGCGCCGGCGGCGCGATGCCCTGCTGCTGCGCGGCTTTCGCGACCTTGATGGGGATCAGGCGGGCAAAGGCTTCTTCGTAGCGCCAGCGGCGCCACTGGCCCTCGAGGCGCAGCGTGAGGTAGTCGCCGTCGATGCGGAGCGGCAGGCCGCGGCGCCTGGCTTCGGCGCGGATGAACGGGGCCACGTCGTTCGTCCACTCGTCGGCGGGGATCGACGACAGCACGTTGCCGGAGTACTGCGCGGGGTCCATGCGCACTTCGGGGTCGAACACGTAGACGCGGCCGGCGGCGGCGCCTGACATGAAGAACTTGCCGGCGTACGGCTTGTAGCGCAGCGATAGCTCACCGCGCGCGTCGGGCTTCCTGAGCCCCATCACGACGTGCAGCGAGTTGTCGCCGCCGGCCATCAGGTACTCGAACGCGTACTCGTTCGGCGAACCGAAGTGGATGGACTTGAAGCCTCCGGCCGGAGTCTTGCCGTCCGCGAGTGTCACCTTGTTCTGTCCCGCGACGGCGAAGCGTGAGCCGGTGTCCCACACGTTGATGGTGCCGCCGTGGGCGGCGTACATGCAGGTGTTGAGCGCGTCCTGCAGCACGAACAGGTAGCCGTCGTCGGCCTTCATGCCGACGTGGCTCTGGGCCTGGCCGTAGACGTAGATGCGCGTGCCGCCCTCGAGCAGCGCGCCGATGAAGTCGCCGAACTCCCGGCCGTACAGCTCGATCGTCACGCCTGTCGCACCGGCACCGGACGGCCCGGTGAGGTTGGTACCGACGTAACGCGGGCCGCCGATGAAGCCGTAGCCCACGATGTGCCGCCAGCCCATGCGCGTCGCGCGGCTCACGATCCGCGAGGCGGAGTCGTAGCCAAACGATTCGCTTTCGAAGCCGGCGAAGTCGATCGCCAGCACGTCGCGCGCCGGGTCGGTCGGCGGCGCCAGGTCGTCGCGCGTGGCAAGCGTGAGGCGCCCGTAAGAGCCCGCGCCTCTGGCGCGGGCGGCGTCCGCCCGCGGCGCCAGCGTTTCGTGCAGCAGCGGCACCTGGTCGAGCAGCCGGACGATGCCGCCCTCGGGCGATCCGTCCGCCGCGCGGCCGCCATCGGTCACGTACTCGATGCTCGACAGCGCTTTGCCGCCGAGGTCCGTGAGCGCCACGCGCATGCGCAGCTCCGTGAGCACGCGGAGCGCGACCGCGCGCGGCGCGTCACCGCCGCCCGCGAACTCCGGCAGCGCGTGCTCGACGAGATAACGGTAGTCCTCGAAGCTCAGGGTCTTCAGCCGCTCGAGCGTCGTCTCGACCAGCTCCGAGGCGGGACCCGGCAGCGGATCGTCGGGCCCGAACGGGCGGCCGCTGGATGCGGGGTTCGCGACGGCTGCGCCGAACATCACGAGCGCGTCGGCCACGGCCCGGCGCCAGTCGGTAGCCACGCCAGCGACGACGCGGTCGAGCGGCAGCGAGAGATCCGCCTTCGCCCCGCCGCGCTCGACCACGACGGGCTCGCCGAACCGGTTCGCCAGCTCGATGCGGCCGCTGCCGCGCACCGTGAACGCCTCGACCACGCCGCCGTACTCGCGCCGCGCGGGGTTGCCGCCGGGCCGCATCGAGAAGCGCAGGTCGCTCCCGGCATCGGCGAGCACGCCCTGCTGGTGCAGCACGCGCAGCATGCTGTCCGCGATTTTGGCCTCGCTGCCATTCGCCACGGCGTGCACGCCGCCGTCGGCCGAGTCCTCGCTCACGGCGATTTCGTGCGGGCGCAGGAATTTGATGTCCATGTTCTCGCGGAAGCCGACGATGCGCTCGAATCGCGGCATGCCGCCCTCGCCGCCGGGCAGCGCGCGGCGGCGTGACTCGACGATGGTGAACTTGTACGGGCCGGTCGGCGTGAGCTGGACGTAGTTCGTCATTAGCACGCCGAGCCTGGCGCGGCGCGCCTCGTCCATCGCCGCGAGATCGAGTCCCGTGATCGGCGAGATGATCTGCGTGGCGTCCTCGGTGCCGAGCCCCAGCACGCGGCGCGTGAAGTCGACGAGGTACGCGGCGTACTCCGTATCGGTGAGCGCCTTGCGCTCGTAGATCGAGTCGGCCTGGTAATCGGCGTATCCCTCGCCCATCGACGCGTCCGCGTGGACGTAGCCGAACTCGCCGAGGAACGGCGCCGTCGAGTCGACGCCCACCTGCTCGCCGTTGTGCATGAGCAGGACGTTGTACGCCTTGAACGGATTGGCGCCCGCGGGATTGCCGCGGCCCTCGGCATCGATCGCCGGCGAGTTCGTCGGATAGCGGTGGTGCATGCCCCAGACGTGCGCGTGGAGCGCCGTCGTGCGGAACGTGCGGCCCTGCTGCGTCACGTCGACGCCGCCGCGCTCGGCGGCCCCGGGATATCGCGCCCAGAACCGGTCGAAGTCGAAGTACTCGGGAATCGTGTGCGTCCAGCCCGACATCTTGACCGCGCCCAGGTCCTCGCCCATCGACACGACGAAGCCGCGCCGCTTGGCCGCGTACTTGCCGGGCTTCACGTCGCGGCCCGCCGGCGCGTGCGTGCGGTAGTAGCGCGAATCGAGCAGGTGGGCGAACGCCGAGAAGTATTCCTCGCGCACGTCGGCGGTGAACGACGCGAGCCGCTCGAGCTGGCCGGGCGTCGGCTCCACGCCCGACGCTTCGAGCACGTGCCGCGCCTCGGCCGGATTCAAGATTGCGGCGCGCAGGGCCGCGTCCGGCATGTCGCCGTAGCGCGTCTTGCGCTGGAGCCAGTGCGGACTCGCGATGAGCGTCTCGGCGTAGCGCGCGAGCACGTCGTCGCGCAGCTGGACGAACAGCGTGGTGATGTCGCCCGGATCCTCG
>JANLWK010000176.1:0-2834 GCA_031364505.1 Candidatus Eiseniibacteriota bacterium
AGCCGCTCCCGGTGCCGATCTCGAGCACGCGGTGCCCGGGCTCGAGATCGGCCAGCTCGAGCATGCGCGCCACGATGTACGGCTGGGAGATCGTCTGGCCCTCGGCGGTCGGGAGCGCGTGATCGCCGTAGGCGCGGGTGAGCAGTGCCGGGTCGACGAACTCGTGACGCGGGCACGCCGCCATCGCGTCGATCACCCGCTCGTCGCGGATGCCGCGGTCGATGAGCTGCTCCTTCACCATGCGGCGCCGCGCGGCCGCGTAGCGGTCGGCTCGGGTTCCAGCGGGCCCGATCACGGCGTCAGTCCCCAGCCGCGCAGGCCCTCGAGCGCGGCCTCGTCGGTGAGCTCGAGCCTCAGCGGGGTGACCGAAACGCAGCCGGCCTGGATCGCGTCGAAGTCCGTGCCCTCCCCGCTCGCCCACACCGCGTCCTCGCCGCCGATCCAGTAGTAGTCGCGGCCGCGCGGGTCGACCTTCCGCACCAGCGTGTCCTGGTAGACGCGGCTGCCGAGCCGCGTGACGCGCACGCCCTGCACGTCCGCCCACGCGCGATGCGGAATGTTCACGTTGAGCAGGCGCCTCGGCGGGAGTTTCCGGTCGAGCACCTGCCGCGCCAGCCGCGCCACGAACCGCGCCTGCTCGACGAAGTCGGACGGCTCGCGCGTCACGAGCGAGGCCGCGATCGCCGCGGCGCCCTGCAGCGTGCCCTCGATCGCCGCGGCCACCGTGCCCGAGTAGAACACGTCCTCGCCCATGTTCGGGCCGTGGTTGATGCCCGAGACCACGAGATCCGGCGGCTCGGCGAGCAGGCCGTGGCACGCGGCGACGACGCAGTCGGTCGGCGTGCCGTCGACGCTGTACACGCTCTCGTCGTGGCGGTGGATGCGGAACGGCCGGTGCAGCGTGAGCGAGTGGGACGTGGCGCTCTGGTCGCGGTCCGGGGCCACGACGACGACCTTCCCGATGTCGCTCAGCTCCTCACGCAGCCGTTGGAGCGCGACGGCGAAGATGCCGTCGTCGTTGGTGACGAGGATGTTCATGCCGAGCGCTGACCGCGATCGCCGGCGTCCGGAGCGGCGGCCCGCGCCGCCGCGGCGCGGCGCATCTCGGGCGGCGCGGCGATGCGCTCGGCCGTGAGCCGAACCAGCGTGCCCACGATCCTCGGCACGTCACGGAACGCGTGGATCTGGCTCTTCTCCTCGCCGTACACGGTCGGGACGTCGACCTCCGTCAGCCGGTAACCCAGCCGTGCCGCGCGCACGGCGATCTCGGTCTCGACTTCGTAGCGTCCCGGTGTCACCGGCGTGAGTTCGAGCAGCCGCCGGCCGTACAGCCGGAAGCCACACTGGCTGTCGCTCACCCGCTGGCCCGCCACCCAGGTCGTCCATCCCGACGAGAACGCGTTCGCGAAGCGTCGCGCAGGGGGCATGTTGGCACTGCGTTCGCGACGCCCCATGACGAGGTCGGCGCCGGTCGCCTCGAACGCGGCGATGAACCGGGGCACGCTCTCGGGCGGGTGCTGTCCATCGGCATCCAGCGTGACCACGCCGTCGAATTCGGCGAGCGCCTCGAAGCCGGCGATCAGTGCTGCGCCCTTGCCCCGGTTCGCGGCGAACGAGTGGACCCGCGCGCCGAACGTGCGCGCGACCTCGGCCGTGGCGTCGCGGGAGCCGTCATCGACCACGAGAACGGGAAGCCCCGGGCAGGCGGTCCCCAGGCGTTCGATGACCTCGCCGACATGGGCGGCGGCCTGGTAGGCGGGAATGAGCGCGGCGACGCGGCTCATGCGGGCGGCCGGACCCTCGGGGAATGGAAATGGTCGGGGCGACTGGATTTGAACCAGCGACCACCTGCCCCCCATGCAGGTGCGCTACCGGGCTGCGCTACGCCCCGACCGGGTACTTGGGGTGATTCCGACTCGAATCTATGTCGGGCGGCGCAGGCACGCAAGTGGCCCGCGGGCACTCGGAGCGCGCGTCGCGGCGCTGGCACCGGCGCCGGCGCGGCGCATTCCGTGCGCGGATCGCGGTGCGGCCGCGCGCGCGTCAAGAGGTCACGGAGCCTTCGTGGCGCCGCAGCTGGGTCGCGAGCCGCTTGAGCTCGCCACGCACTTCCTGCACGACCAATTTGTGCATCGCCTCGCCGAAGCCGAGCTCGACCTGCGGAGCGTCCTTGCGCTCCTCGAGCAGCTTGCGCTTGGCGCCTTCGATGGTGAACCGGCGCGCGTAAAGGAGATCCTTGATGTGGAGCAGGATCTTCACTTCCTCGGGCCGGTACATACGGTTGCCCGCCCGGTTCTTGCGTGGCCTCAATCCTCCGAACTGCGTCTCCCAGTAGCGCAGCACGTGGGGCTTGACGCCGACCATCTCGGCGACTTCGCTGATCGACCGGTAGGGCCGGGTTTCGAGCTCTTCCTCCCGCTTCAAGGCATTCATCGCGCAACCTCCTGTTCCGCCGGGTGCGATCCCTCCCGCGGCTCACCGCGGTCGCGATTCGACCTTCACGCCTCGCTGCGCAGATCCCGCGTCATCAAGGCGTCCAGCGCCTCACGCGGACTGCGGCCCTCGAACAACAACGCGCACACCTGCTCGGTGATCGGCAGCTCCACTCCGTGCGTCCGCCCGAGGTCGCGTGACGCGCGTGCCGCCGGCACCCCCTCCGCCACCATGTCCATCGATCCCAGCACCGCCTCCAGCGATTCGCCGCGCCCCAGCCGCTCGCCGACGTGGCGATTGCGGCTGTGGCGGCTCATCGCGGTGGCGATCAGGTCGCCCATTCCCGCCAGCCCGAAGAACGTCTCGCGCTGCCCGTCCATCGCGACCCCGAGCCTCGCCAT
>JANLWK010000210.1:0-3566 GCA_031364505.1 Candidatus Eiseniibacteriota bacterium
CCGACTGGTGAGCTTTCCCTGTAACGCGGCCTCTACCACACCCAGCCGCCGAGCGTCCCGAACTCCCATGACGATGTCATCCATGGGGGTGACATAATCACTGCGGCGTTAGGGGGTGACATTTTCACTGACGTCCCACACCGCAGCCGATTCCTCTCGCCTTCGCCCGGAGAGCCCGCTAGGATTCCCTCTACCCCTTGCTTCATCGCTGTACCCCTCGGGAGAACGCCATGCAGGCCGCACCGGCGATCTCGTATCGATCATGGCGTGTCCTGCCGTCGCGCGATGTTCCTCGTGCGTGACGCCTCCTCGAGGTGTGCGGTCGCACCTTCCCCCTGCACCGATCCACCCCGCGCCCGTCACGGCCACCCGGCCGCACGGAGGCGCGCTCCGCCATGTCTCGAGGAGGCCGCTCATGTCGTCCCACCGTTTCCGCATCGCCGTTGCATCGATGTTCGCGCTCGTCGCGATCGCGCTCGCCGCGATCGCAACCGCCGAGCCGCTGAGCACTGCGTTCACGTACCAAGGCGAGATCGGGCAATCCGGATCTCCGCTCAACGGGAGCGCCGACTTCCAGTTTTCGCTGCATGACGCGCTGGCGGGTGGCGCCCAGGTCGGCTCCACCCTGTCGCTCAACGGTGTGATCGTTACGGACGGCGTGTTCGCGGCGCTGCTCGACTTCGGCGTCGACGTCTTCAACGGCGAGGCGCGCTACCTCCAGATCGCCGTGCGCGCGCCCGCCGGCTCGGGTTCGTTCACAACGTTGAGCCCGCGTGTCAACGTGACGCCGACACCGTACTCGCTCCAGACCCGCGGCATCTTCGTCGATAGCTTCGAGAACGTGACGATCGGTTCCGCTTCGCCGCCGGCCGCGTCACTCAGGGCGCCCCACCAGGTGATGTCGCCGCCCGCCGACAAGCTCAAGGTGTGGGCACACGGTCCGGGCGACGTCGCGGTCGACGGCGAGTCGGACGCCACGAGCGGGGCGAGCGATGGTGTCCACGGCAAGAGCGCCTCGAGCGAGGGCCGGGGCATGTTCGGCGAGGCAATCGCCACGACGGGCGACGCGAAGGGAGTGCATGGGAAGAGCGCCTCGGACCACGGCGCGGGCATGATGGGCGAGGCCACCTCGACGAGCGGTGATGCCAAGGGGGTACACGGGAAGAGCGCCGCCGCCGACGGCGCGGGCATCCTCGGTGAGGCCACCGGCGGGGCCAACGCGCACGGCGTCGAAGGCAAGAGCACGAGCGGCACCGGTGTGCACGGCGAGGGCGCCACGGGCATGCACGGGAAGAGCGACACCGCCGACGGCAAGGGCATCGTCGGCGAGGCGACGAACGGCAGCAACGCGCACGGCGTCGAAGGCAAGAGCACGAACGGCGAGGGACTCCATGGCGAGGGCAACATCGGCGTGCGTGGCAAGGCCAACTCGCCGACGGGACTTGCCGGTTACTTCGAGGGCTGGGCGTACGTGAGCGACCGGATCGGTGTCGGCACGCTGACCCCGGCCGCGAAGCTCGACATCGCGGGAACGCCGGGGAGCGACGGCATCCGCTTCCCCGACGGCACCGTGCAGACCACGGCCACCCCCGCGAGCGCCTCATTCTGGAGTGCCAGCGGCTCGGACATCACGTATGCCGGCGGCAGCGTGGGCGTCGGGACGTCGACGCCGGCCGGGAAGCTCGCAGCCCTCGCGGCGGGAAACGCCATCGGCCTGCTCGGACAGTCTCCCGTGGGCACCGGCGTCAAGGGCGAAGGTACGTCCGGTGGGGTCGGCGTGCTCGGGGTGTCGCCCGCCAACGCGGTCGTCGGAAACTCGACCGGGAACGGCGTGACGTTCGGCGTCTTCGGCACGTCCGCGTCGACGAGCCTGGGTGCGGCGGGCGTGCGGGGTGAAGGACCCGCCGGCGTCATGGGCGTCTCGGGGTCGGTGGCCGGTGGCGTCGGTGTCCATGGCACCTCGCTCGCACCGAGTGGCATCGGTGTGCAGGGCGATGGCGCCTCCAATACGGGCGTGCTGGGTGCCGGCGCCACGGTGGGAGTCAAGGGGACGACCGTGGGAACGATCGGCGGCGGGTACGGCGTCCACGGTGTGAGCACCAGTACCTCGTTCCAATCCGCCGGTGTGCTCGCCGAGGGGAACAGCACAGAGAGCAGCGGTGTACTGCGAGCGGTGGCGCTCGACATCCGGAACGGCGCGGTGGCCGTGAGTGGTGCGGTCCGCCCGGCGGGAACGATCACGGTGAACCCCGGCTCGGCGACGTGGACGGCGCTCACGAGTTGCAACGCGCTCGCAGGGCCGAACACGCACTCCCACACGATCGGCCACGTCACGCAGGTCACGCTCAGCAACCCGCTGATCACCTCGACCAGCCTGGTGCTGCTCACGGTGAGTCACACCGGCTCGAGCCCACTGGATGCTGCGTATGTCGCGACCGTCCGAGGAGTCGTGGGAGGCGGCCTCGTGACGATCGACCTCGTACGGCTCGGTGTTCAGACGCCGAGCACGTGCGACACGCCGACCGGCTCGGTCGCGATCAACTACCTCATCGTCAGCAACCCCTGAGCCGCGTCATGACCCGCACCCACATCCATACGATTGCGGCGGTCCTGCTGCTCGTGGCACTCGCCACCCCGCGCGTCGCCGGCGCCGACTATGAGCTGCGCCGCGGCACGCTGGCTGGAAGCGGCGGGCAGAGCTCGGGCGGCGCGTTCAGCGCGCGCACCACGACGAGCCAGCCCGACGCCGGCACGGCCGAGGGAGGCGTGTTCAGCGTGAGCGGCAGCATCGCCAGGGGGAATCCCGCCGACTGTGTGGCGCTCGAGACCGTCTCCGGAGTGTTCACGATCGACGGTTTCTGCGCCGGCGTCCGGGTCGGCTGGGACGACAATGGCGCCCATGCGACCGGTTACCGCGTGCTGCGCGATGGCGTCGAGATCGGCGTCACCGGTGTCGACGTCATCCTGTACGATGACTCGACCGCCGTGCCGGGCGTCGTGTACGCGTACTCGATCGTCGCCAGGAACAACTGTGGCGACGCCAACGCGTCGGCGAGCGCCGCCGGGCGTCGCCCGCTGCCGCCCGCGGCGCCGAGCGATCTCGCCGCGACCGGGGTCCGGTTCCTGCCCGACTCGGTCGTGCTCAACGTGAGCTGGGTCGACCACTCGGCGGACGAGGTCTCGCAGACGATCTATCTCGCCGGGGCGACCGTGACTCCGCTCGCGACCGTTCCCGCGAACGTCACGTCGGTCCAGGTCTTGTTCCCAAAGGCCAGCACGCTGTGCTTCGCGGTCTCGGCGTCCAACTGCGGCCTCGAGGCCGTGAGCGACACGACGTGCCTCGAGACGGTCGGAGTATCCGCCGTCGACGCGCCGACCGCGTTCATGCTCGGGCCCTTCGCGCCGACCCCGTTCAGCTCGCGCACCCTCGTCTCGTTCGACGTGCCTCGGTCGGCTCAGGTGACGATCCGAGTCTACGACGTGGGAGGGAGGCTCTGCCGGACGCTCGAGGACGGCGTGTTCGGTCCGGGCCGCTATGCGGCGACGTGGAACGGCACCGACGGCGA
>JANLWK010000213.1:0-7803 GCA_031364505.1 Candidatus Eiseniibacteriota bacterium
CAGCTCGGGGAACAGAACAGACTGTGTGGTAAAGTCCGCCACGAGAAGACCTCCGTCCTTGGAAGAAAAGCGCCTCGATAACGCTCTTCTACCATGCGGAGGTCTTCTTGTTGGCTACCCTTCGTGAATAATCGAGGCTAGCCGAGCGCCCATTGACGAATAGTTCAAACTTTTGTCAACCTGACGCCGACTTCACGTGTACAATTGCAAGGGAGGCGTGAGGGCCCTACCACGCCCGCGAACGTGTTTCGCGGGTGGGCCGCGTGGGCCCCGCCTCCTTTTTCTTATCCGCCCCGCCTCGGAGGCCGTGATGAGACGACACATCGCATCCGCGCTCACGAGCGCTCTCCTCATTACGACCTCCCTCGCCACGCCCGCATTCGCCACGTTCGTGGATGCGAACCTCGGGCTGACGGGAGTCTCGCGCGCCTGCGGAGCGTGGGGCGACTACGACGGCGACGGCGACCTGGACATCTTCCTCGCCGGAACCTCCACCGGCGGCCGGATCGCTCGCGTCTACCGGAACACGGCGGGCGTGTTCGCCGCGACCACGGGCTTCCCGGCGACCGATGGCGTCGAGGCGGCGTCGTGCGCATGGGGCGACTTCGACCGCGACGGAGACCTCGACCTGGCGGTGTGCGGACTGGTAACCACGTCGACCCGCGCCACCCGGATCTACCGCAACACCAACGGATCGTTCACCGACATCGCCGCCGGGCTCACGGGTGTGAGCGACGGGGCGCTCGCATGGGGCGACCTCGACAACGACGGCGATCTTGACCTCGCCGTATGCGGCTCGATCGGACTCACGGCATCGACCATCGTGTATCGCAACGACGGCGGCGTGTTCGTGGACATCGCCGCCGGCCTGACCGGCGTCCGCAGCGCGTCGCTCGCCTGGGGCGACTACGACGGCGACGGGGATCAGGATCTCCTTGTCGCGGGCGACGTGTCCGGCACCGGCGAGGTGACGAACCTGTACAACAACAGCAACGGCACGTTCACGCTCGTCAACACGGGACTCCCGGGCGCGATCGTCTGCACGGTCGCCTGGTGCGACTTCGACAACGATGGCGACCTCGATCTCACCATCGCGGGACTGTTGGGCAGCCCGCTCACGCGGGCCACGCGCATCTATCGCAACACCGCGGGATCGTTCACCGACCTCGGCGTGACGCTTCAGGGTGTCGACTTCGCCGGGCTCGCCTGGGGGGACTTCGACACCGACGGCCTGCCCGACCTCGCGTTGTGCGGAAACTCCGGTTCGTTCGGCATTGGGGTCATGTATCACAACAATGGCAATGGGACCTTCACGGACATCAGCGCCGGCTTGCCCGGGATCATGAACGGCGTCCTCGCCTGGGGGGACTACGACCTCGACGGGCGCCTCGACCTGCTCGCGGCGGGGTTCTTGATGGGACAGAACGTGTCACGCGTCTATCGCAATACCGACGCGACGCCGAACGCCCCACCGTCGGCCCCAACGGGACTCGCGGTCACGGCCGACGCCAACTGGGTCACGTTCAGCTGGAACGCGGCCACCGACATCGGCGCGGCGGGACTCACGTACAACCTGTGGGCTTCGGGACATGCGGCGGCGCCGTTCGTCTTGGCGGCGCATTCGGACCCGCCGACCGGGTTCCGGCAGATCGCCGCATTCGGCAACACGGGTTCGCGCAGGACCCACGCGATCCGGCGCAGCGCATTCGGGGACTCCGTATATTGCCGAGTGCAGGCGGTGGATCAGGCGCTGCTGGGCTCCGCGTTCACGCCGGGCAGCACCAACGTCCTCGGCGTGGCGCTACCGCGGATCGGGCCCGCCCTCTCCATCCGTCTCGCCGGCGCGAATCCGTTCATCGGCCGCACGCACGTGGAGTACACGCTGGCGCGCGGCACGACGGTGGACCTCGCCGTGCACGATATCGCGGGACGGCGCGTGCAGCAGCTCGCATCGGGTGCGCGACGGGCGGGATCGCACGACGCGGCGTGGGACGGGCGTGATGCGCATGGCGGAACGAGCCCGCCGGGCGTCTATTTCGTTCGCCTGGCAGCAGGCGGCGCAACGGAGTCGTTGAAGCTACTCAAGCTCGAGTAGCGCATCTCGCAGGAGAAGTCGGTGAAACGACCGCTCACCCATCGATTCGGCGCGCCCGTTGTCTGCGCGTTGCTCGCGGCGCTGTCCGCGACGCCGGCGCATGCGACCTTCGTCGATGCCAACGCGGGTCTCACGGGAGTCCAGAACGGGTGCACCGCCTGGGGCGACTACGACGGCGACGGGGACCTGGACCTGTTCGTCGCCGGCCTCACGTCGACGTCCGAGCGGACCGCGCGCATCTACCAGAACACGGGCTCGGGATTCACGCTCACGACCGCGATGCTGACGACGGCGGGCGTGGCCAGCGGCGCTGCGGCGGCCTGGGGCGACTACGACAACGACGGCGACCTCGACCTGGCACTCATGGGCGACGCGGGTGCGAGCGGCCGGATCCTGCGCATCTACAACAACAGCGCCGGCGTGTTCGCGGATCTCGGCGCCGGCTTCGAGGGCGTGTCGAACGGCGATCTCGCCTGGGGCGACTGGAACAACGACGGCGCGCTCGACCTCGCGGTGTGCGGCAACAACGGCACGACCAACGTCACACGCGTATACGAAAACCAACGCGGCGTGTTTGTGGACATCAACGCCACGCTCACGACGGTCCCGTCGGGAGCGCTGGCGTGGGGGGACTACAACGGCGACGGACGCCTCGACCTGATCATCGCCGGCCGGAACACCGCCAACAGCACCGGCACGAGCCTCTACATGAACACTGGCACGGCGCTGTCGCTCGTCGCCTCGGGCCTGCCCGCCCTGAGCGCCCCCGCGGTGGCCTGGGGCGACTTCGACAACGACGGCGACCTCGACCTGCTGCTGTCCGGAACCTCGAGCACTCCGCCGGCCAACACGCGGGTGTATCGCAATACCGCCGGCGTCTTCGCCGACATCGGCGTCACCCTGCAGGGCATCAACCCCGCCGAGGCGGCATGGGGCGACTACGACAACGACGGCCTGCTCGACATCCTGATCAGCGGAAACACTGGGTCCCTTCCGGTGACGATCCTGTATCACAACAACGGCAACAACACGTTCACCGACGCGGGCGCGGGACTACCCGGCATGTTCTCGTGCGGCATCGCGTGGGGCGACTACGACGGCGACGGACGCCTCGACATCGCGATCGCCGGCCCGACTCAGGCGTTCGCGCTGATCGCACGCATCTACCGCAACACCGACGCCACGCCGGACACGCCGCCCACGCCGCCGACCGGGCTCGCGATCGCCGCGGACGCGACGACGGTGACGTTCAGCTGGAACGCCTCGACCGACACCGGCGCGGGCGGCCTCACCTACAACCTGTGGGTCGGCACACGCGACGCGACGCCGAACATCGTGCCGCCGCACGCGAGCCCGGCGACCGGCAAGCGCCGGATCGCCGCGCTCGGGAACGTCGGCACACGGCGGCAGTGGACGATCGCGCGCAGCTCGCTGCGGGACTCGACCTTCTGGAGCGTCCAGGCCATCGACCAGACGTACGCTGGCTCCGCGTTCGCAACCGGCCGCGCCGACGTGCTCGCGGTGAGCCTGCCGGAATCGCCGCCCCGCGCGTCGTTACGCCTGGCCGGCCCCAATCCGTTCGTCGCGGGAGCGCGCATCGCGTACACGTTGCCTCGCCGTGCGACCGTGGACCTCGCGGTGCACGACCTGGCGGGGCGGCGGCTCGTGCGACTCGTCGCCGGCGAGCGGCCCGCGGGATCGCATGAGGCCAGATGGGACGGCCTCGATTCACGCGGCGCGCCGAGCCCGCCCGGCCTCTATCTCGTTCGCCTGACGACCGACGACGGCGCCCGGTCGTTGAAGTTGCTCAAGCTCGAGTAGGCGCGCGAGGGCCGGCCCGATCGAGCGTCCGCCGACGTGGCGCCAGGGTGTACACTCGGGGTTCGGTTCTGCCCTTGCTCCGCGCTCGTTCGTCCAGAGGAACGCCGTGCCCCGGTTCATCGGCCATGCGCTCGCAGTCGCCACGCTGTCCTTCGCGTGGCTCGCCACGCCCGCCCGCGCCACGTTCACCGACATCGGCGCGGGGCTCACGCCCTTCAGCGGCGGGTCGGCCTGCCGGGGCGACTACGACAACGACGGTGACCTGGACCTGCTCTGCACCGACGCACGTGGCGCGCGCAGCGCCACGGGTGTCTACCTCGTGCGATTGCGATCCGATGAGGCCCGCGCATCGCTGAGGGTGCTCAAGCTCGAGTGACCGGACACCTCACTTCCCCCGTTCGCGCGGCATGAGGCTCGAACGCGCCGCGATCGAGCGCATGGCACGCCGCGCGCTCGCGTTCACGATGGCGGTGTCGGCGCTCGTGTGTCCGTGCGCCGCGGCGGCCGAAACGCTGTTCGCGGACGTGCCGGCATGGACATCGCCCGTCGAGGACACGCGCCAGGTCGCCCTCGGCGACGTCGACGGCGACGGCGACCTCGACCTCGTGCGCGCGAGCATCAACCAGGCGACGACGCTCTACCTGAACCTGGGCGGCACGTTCGCCGCGACCGCCGCGTGGCGCGGCCCCACCGAGACGACCCGCAGCGTCGCCCTGGGCGACATCGACGGCGACGGCGACCTCGACCTCGTGCGCGGCAATTCCGGTCAGGGCGCGACGCTCTACCGCAACATCGGTGGGACGTTCGAGGCGACCCCCGCGTGGCAGGGCCAGCCCGAGCAGACCCGCGCGATCGCGCTCGGCGACGTCGACGGCGACGGCGATCTCGATCTCGTGCGCGGCAACCTCGACCAGGGCTCGACGCTCTATCTCAACGTGGGCGGCACGTTCGAGGCCGTCCCCTCGTGGACGGGGCCCGCCATGGCGACGAACGCCGTGTCGCTCGGCGACGTGGACGGGGACGGACACCTCGACCTCGTGCTGGGCAACTTCAGCCAGCCCTCGGCGCTGTTCCTCAACGCCGGGACCACGTTCGCGGCCGCGGCGGCATGGCTGGGTCCGGCCGAGCTCACGCGCGGCGTGGCACTCGGCGACGTCGACGGCGATGGCGACCTCGACCTCGTGCGCGGCAACCTGGGCGCGGGCGCCACCCTGACGCTCAACACGGGAACGACGTTCGATGCGATTCCCGTGTGGAACGCGCCGGCAGAGAGCACGTGGGCGGTCGCCCTCGGCGACATCGACGACGACGGCCGCATCGATCTCGTGCGAGCGAACAGCGAGCGCGGCACCTCCCTCTATCTGAACGTCGGCGGCACCTTCGCGGCCGCGCCCGCATGGGTCGCGCCGGTGCAGGACAACCGGAGCCTGGCGCTCGGCGATGTCGACGGCGACGGCGACCTGGATCTCGTGCGCGGCAACCTCAGCCAGGCGGCGACACTGCACCTGAACGTGTCGAGTCCGCTCGCACCCGGCGTGTCGTGGCTCGGGCCCGCGGCCGACATGCGCGCGGCCGCGTTCGGCGACGTCGACGGCGACGGCGACGCGGATCTCGTGCGCGGCAATCTCGGCGGCGGCACGACGCTGCACCTGAACGTGAACGGCGTCCTTCAGAGCGCGCCGGCGTGGACCGGCCCCGCCGAGGCCACGCTCGCCGTGGCGCTCGTCGACGTGGACGGTGACGGCGATCTCGATCTCGTGCGCGGCAACTTCGACCAGGGCTCGACGCTGTATCGCAACGTCGCCGGCACATTTCCGAACACGCCCGACTGGACGAGCCCGATCGCGAACACGATGAGCCTGGCGCTCGCCGACGTGGACGCCGACGGCGACCCCGATCTCGTGCTCGGCAACTTCGACCAGGGCGCCACGCTCACGCTCAACCAGGGCGGCACCTTCGCGGCAAGTCCCGCGTGGACCGGCCCCGTCGCGAGCACGCGCACCGTCGCCCTCGGCGACGTGGACGGCGACGGCCGCGTCGATCTCGTCCGCGGCAACTTCGACCAGGGCGCCTCGCTCACGCTCAACACCGGCGGCACCTTCGCGGCGGCGCCCGCGTGGATCGGGCCGACCGAGCGCACGACTAGCGTGGCGCTGGGCGACATCGACGGCGATGGGCGACTCGACCTCGTGCGTGGCAACCTCGACCAGGCGGCCTCGCTCTACCTCAACACGGGCGCGGCGTTCGCGCCGCTGCCGGCGTGGACCGGTCCGGTCGAGGGCACCGTGAGCGTCGCCCTCGGCGATCTCGACGGCGACGGCGACCTCGATCTCGTGCGCGGCAATCTCCATGTCGGCTCGACGGTCGTGCTCAATACCGGCGGCACGTTCGCGAGCCTGCCGGCCGCGACGGTCGCGGCCGAGAGCAGCTGGTGCGCGACACTCGCCGACGTCGATCGCGATGGCGATCTCGATGCGCTGCTGGGGCGGGGCGCCCTGCACGATCACCGGAGCCCGTGGATTCGCGGCGCCGCTCCGACGCGGTCGCTCGTCAACAACGCCGCCCACCTGCGCGACGTGCGGGCCGCCGAGATCGCCGAGAACACGTGGCGGCTGAGCCTCCGCGCGGTCGATGAGGAGTCCGATCCCGTGCGAATCGTGGGCGAGTACGAGTTCGAGGGCAGCCGCGTCTGGCATCCGATCGATCGCGCCGGCGGGGGCGCGGGGGCGTTCACGACGTCGCCGGCGGGCGTTGCCCAGACGCTCGACTGGGACGTCACGCGCATCGCCTTCGATTCGCGCCGCGTGATCGTGCGCCTGCGGGCCGATTCGCCGCCGCGGCGTGCCGGCGACATCGCCTTCGTGCCGACGTACGTGCTCGACGCGGGCCGCGTGACGCCGGTGCGGCCGTCGCTCGACGCCACGCCGACGGCGGTGTCGTTTCCGACCGTGACGCTCGGCGACACGGCGCTCGCGACGTTCCGCGTCGTGAACCGCGGCAACCGCAACCTGATCCTGCAGCAGATCGATCCGCCCGTGCCGGAGATCGAGCTGGACGCGTTCGCGGGCCAGATCGTGTCGCCCGGCGCCGAGCTGGTGATGACGGCCCGGTTCGCGCCGCGCGCGCTGCCGCCCCTGCTCGGGCCGATCCACATCGTCGCCAACGATCCCGCGCGCCCCTCGATCGACATCGCCGTCGCGACCGACGTGCGCGAGCTGGTGTTCGAGTCGCAACTGCTCGCCGTGGCGCCGGAGCTGCCGCTCGGCGAGGCGGCGACGGTCGTCGTGACGCCCGCGCCCCAGGTGCACATCGAGGACGGCTACGTGGTGTTCCGGGCGCACGGCACGACCGCGTTCCTCGACAGCGCGCGAATCGTGACCAGCGCGGCCCAGTTCATCGCGCTCGTACCGAGCCGGGCCGTCACCGAGGCGGGGCTCGACTGGTACGTGCGCGTCGTGAACAGCGACATCGAGCGCCTCGATCCGCCGACGGCGCCGGCGAACGTGTTCACCCATGCCGTCGCGGCGCCCACGTCGGCGACCGCCACGGCCACGCCCGATGCGCGCGGCGCGTTCCCGGCGGCGCGCGAGACGCCGGTCGTGGTCTCGCTGCCCGACGGCGCCGAGTTCGTGAGCGGCGAGCTGTACTTCCGCGACGGAGGCGCCGCCGACTACCTGAGCGTGCCGCTCACACCCACCGAATTGTCGCCGGGCATCGTCGCTCCGGTGGGCGCGATCCCTGCCGACCGCGTGGGTCCGCGCGGCGTGGAGTACTGGGCGCTCGTCCGCACGCTGACGCGCACGCTCACGGACCCCGCGACGATACCAGCGCTGGCACCGCGCGTGCTGCGCGTGACCGTGGACGATCTCGCCGAGTTCGGAACGCAT
>JANLWK010000271.1:0-8969 GCA_031364505.1 Candidatus Eiseniibacteriota bacterium
CGACGTCATCAACCTGTCGCTGTCGACGACCGATGCGACCGACGGCGATGACTTCGCCTCGCGCATGACCGACCGCGCCGTGGAGCTGGGAATGGTCGTCGTCGCGGCGATGGGGAACGGCGGCCTCACGAGCTTCGTGCCGTCGCCGGCGGGTGCGAAGAACGCCCTCGCGGTCGGCGCGTACGACCACCAGCGCACCGCCGAGGCGGACGACGACCGGGGTGCCGCCTTCAGCAACATCGGCCCGCGCGCGGACAACGAGGACGGCACGCCGGCCGACGAGCAGAAGCCCGACCTGCTGGCGCCCGGCGTGGCGATCCTCGCTGCCGACGGCGACGAATCGACCGACGGCGCGCAGTACCTGCGCATGAGCGGGACGAGCATGGCGGTGCCGATCGTGAGCGGCGCGGTGGCGGCGCTGCGCGCGGCCTACCCGGCGCTCACCCCGGCCGCGATCGCCGAGCTGCTGCACGCGACCGCGCGCCGCGGCCTGATCGGCCTGCCTGCCGGTGCGACCGGCCCCGATCCGCGCTGGACGTCGTCGCTCGGCTTCGGCGCCATCGACCTCTATGCCGCCCGGCTCGAGATGGAGCAGCCGGGACGGTCGCAGATCGCACGGCTCGAGCTGTCGTCGACGAACGACGCCGTCCACGCGATCCTGAGCACGCAGCGCGAGATGGGGGCGGCGCACTTCGTCTTCGAGCGCGCGGCCGACGCCGGCGGCGTTCCCGGACCGTTCGCGCCGGTGGACTCGGTGGCGGCGGCCGGTGTCGCCTCGCTCGCTGGGGCCGCGAACCGCGCGCCCTATGCGCGCACGTGGCCCGTTCCCGAGCCGGAGCGTGGCGCCACGTTCTGGTATCGCGTGTCGTACACCGAGAGCGGCCAGCGGTACGACTCGCCGGCGCGCCGGCTCACGAGCCCCCGCGGGCCGCCCGTCGCGACACTCGAGGTGACGATCGTCCACAACGCGTACGACCACGACATCGATGCGAAGGTCGTGATCGACGGCGCGACCGGCCTGCAGGCGGGCTCGAACGCGGTGTCGTCCGGGATCGAGTTCCCGCTGCCCGCCTCGGGCGCCGCGGACTCGAGTGCCTGGGCCACGGGCGCGGCGGCGACCGGAAACATCGCGTGGACCTTCTCGATCCCGGTGCCGGCGGGCGTGGCGGATGCCTACCTGCCGCCGACCGCGGAACATCCGTGGGTGCTGCAGGTCACGGACGGCGGGTATCTCGATCGCGGTGGGCGCGTCACGGCGTTCCGCCTGGTGTGGCACCCGCCGAACGGGCCCTACCAGATCTACGGCGGCGGGCCGCTGCCCTTGCCGACGCTCGAGGGCCAGACCATCGGAGCGCAGGTGCCGTACGGCATCGCCTCGGTTGGATCCGCGGCCACGCTCGCGACGTGGGGGAGCGCACCGAACCCGGTCGTCTCGGGTGCCCCAGTGATGTTCTGGAACGACCGCGCATCGGGCGGCGACCTGCGCGTGTACGACGTGCGAGGGCGCGAGGTCGGACGCGCGCCGGTCGCGCGGACGAGCGGACGCGACGTGGCGCGGTGGATCGCGAAGGACGGTTCGGGATCACCCTTGCCTCCCGGCGTGTACTTCGCGCGCATGGGACGGACGTCCGGATATCGGGTGCTGGTGCTGAAGCCGTAAGCGTCGCGAATCAGAGTGGGGGCATCGAGGGGCGTCATGCTCCGGGACACCTTTCTGCGGCCAGGGTCCCGGATCCCCTGGTGCCTCCATTTTATTTTTCTGCAATGTGTTGCGGAACCAAGCAGCCGCTAGAATCAAGCCCCATTCAATACACTTACATCACGTTTACGCATGCCCGGCGGAGCGAGCCCCGCTCCGCATCGAGGCCGGTCGCCGTTGCGGCGATCTGCTGGAGGACGGCATGCGTACGCACGACACATCGAAGCGCCCCCCCGCGCGATCGCGGGCATTCGCCATCGCGGCGTGGATCCACCTGTTCGTGATCCTCGCGGCAACGACATCGTTCGGCGCCACGCCCGGCAGCGGGACGCTGAGCACGGGCACGCCCACGGCGACGTGGACCGGCAGCGTGACCGGCGCGGGATCCGGTGAGAACACCTGCATCGACGGCGTGAGCTGCGACAGTTTCCAGGTCGTCCTGGCGCCCGGCGACTACACCGGCAGGCAGATCAACGTGTCCATCACCTGGACCGTGCCGGCGTACGACTACGATCTCTACGTGCACGTGGGCACGCTGCGGGGGGCGTCGCTGCCGTCTTCCGCGGGTCCTCCGCCCGCGACGTCCGAGCTCGTGCACATCGGCATCGATCCGCCGGTCGTGACGACGCCGCGCATCTGGTGGGCCCACATCCAGGCCGCCAGCGTGCCGCCGCTCCAGACGTATTCCGGCAGCGCCTCGCTGGCCGCGCTGCCCGCCGCCCCCGTCGTCACGCACCTGCCGTCGTCGCTGCCGTTCAGCGCCACGGTGCCGCTGTTCGCGCGAGGGACGGTGCGCGCCCTGGAGCCGAGCGTGCGCGTGGACGTTCGCGGCAACTGCTACGTCAGCGCGATCCGCGGCGTGCCGGCGGGCGTCGACCTGTGGCGGATCGACCTCGATCCGAACAGCCCGACGTTCGATCCCGAGATGCGGAACGCCGCGTACCTGGGCCAGCCCGACGTGTTTCAGCAGGAAGGCTCGGAGGACTCGACGGCGGGCGGCGCCGACGGCGGCGGTGACATCGACATCGCCTGCAGCGTCCCGTCCGATCCGGACTCGACGCCGGTGATCACGATGGTGAGCCTCGCGGTGGCGAACATCTCCTCGAACGTGTCGAGCGACCGCGGTGACACCTTTGAGCACAACGGGGCGTCGGCGCTGATCCCGTCGGACGACCGCCAATGGATCGAGGCGACGGGCGAGAACACGGTCTATATGTTCTACCGCGGCGTCGTGCCGGCGAGCGCGCTGTTCGTCCAGAAGTCGACGGACCACGGGCGCACCTACGGCGCCGCCGTGCCCGTCATCGACAACGCGAATCCGGTCACCACGACTCCGGGCTACATCGACGTGGACCACACGAACGGCATCGTCTACGTGTCCCACCAGAACGACAACGCCGGCTACGTGAGCCGCTCGTCCGACGGCGGCGCGACCTGGGTGACCCGGCTCGTCGACGGCACTTCGGCCCACGGGCACCTGTTCGACCCGGTCAAGGTGGGAGACGACGGCACCGTCTACGTCGCGTGGTCCAACGATCGGCACATCTTCTATTCGTACTCGAAGGACCACGGCGAGACGTGGACGCCCGGTGCAGCCGTCGACGACCCGGACTCGACGCGCACGAATGTGTTCCCGTGGCTCGAGGCCGGCAGTGATGGCCGCGTGGACGTCGTCTGGTTCGGCACCCGGAGCGAGAACGTGTCGGCCGCGGAGTGGGACGTCTATTTCGCGCAGAGCCTCGACGCGAACACGGCAACGCCGACGTTCTACCAGCAGCGCATCACCGACCATCGTGTGCACGGCTCGAACATCAGCGAAGGCGGACTCACAGGCGCCGCGAACCGCAACCTCGGCGATTACTTCCAAATCGCCTACGACCCGCAGGGTGCCGCGGTCGTGGCGTTCGGCGACGACCACAACGATTTCGACGGCAACACCTACGTGACGCGCCAGCTCGCGGGGCCGAGCCTGCTCGCCTCGGCCAACGGCGGCACGGGCATGGTGAACGCCGTGGCGCCGACCGAGCTGCCGGCCTACCTGCGCACGCTCCCCGAGGTCGTGGACCCGGTCCACGACGCGGTGATCCAGGTACAGCCGGTGCTGACCGACAACCCGTTCGACATCGTTTCGATCAAGTACTTCACCAACGACGACGGCCCGGACGGCCCGTACGTGGGGGCGCGCATGACGCTGTCCGGGCTCGCGGCCGCCACGCCGGGAACGTGGCGCATGGCGTTCACGGCCAACGCGCCCGAGGGCGATCAGCCGCCGCCGTACGGCGTGTCCGATCACGGCGACATGTTCTACCTGCTCGCGGCCGACTCCGGGGCGGTGCGCACGTTCACGTTCGGAACCGCCTATCGCGACTCGCAGCCGGCGCTGCCGCTCGGCGCTTTCGCCATGGCCTACAACCCGGCCGCCGGGCTCGCCGACTCGGGTGCGATCGACACGACGACGAGCACGGTGACGATCAAGGTATCGATCGCGAAGATCAACGCCCTGGTCCCGCCTGGGCACGCGCCGCTGACGACGGGCTCGTGGCTCGCCGGGCTGCGCGGCTCCGCGGGGTCACCGCAGGCCGGCCCGAAGGACAACACGCGTGGCGGGCTCGTGAACTTCCGCATCGATCCGTTCGGCGTGCTCGCCGTCGGGCCGCCGGGCATGCGTGAACGCCTGTCGCTCAGCGCGTCACCCAATCCCGCGCCCGGTCGCGTGTCGCTGCGCTACGCGATCGCCGCGACGGAGCGGGTCTCGCTCGGCGTCTACGACGTGCAGGGCCGGCTCGTGAAATCGATCCACGACGGCGCCGCACAGGCCGGCGTGCACGTCGACGGCTGGGATGGCCGCGACGCCGCGGGCAAGCGCGCGCCCCACGGCGTGTATTTCGCACGGATCACGACCGGAGGCGGCGACCTCGTGTCGCGTTTCGTACTGCTTCGCTGAGCTGGTCTGCCGGACAGTCGCCGGGCTAAGGGGCATCATTCCGGGGGGAGATGGACCTCCCGGCGACCTTCGGCAGTTTCAGCCGTGCGTAGCTAGTCTCCCCGTCGCGTCATTTGGGCGGTCAGGGTCGCGGAGATGCGGGCCTGGGTTTCCTGCAGGTGGGCGCGAGTCGTCGGGTCCAGCGCGGCCTTGCCGGCGAGCTTGGTGCGGATCTTCATCTGAAGCCGCGTGAGCGAGGCGCGGGCGAGCGTCGTCGCGTCCTCGGGATACGGCGTGGCGACGGGCCCGAGTCCGGCGTCAACCATCACGACGTCGGACCGCAGCGTGATGCGGATCAGGTCCTTGAGATATTCGCGCTGCAGGTTGCGCCGCAGGCTCGTGATCGTCGTGCCCCCGCCGTCGAGCTCGCTCCAGATCGACGCGTTCAGCCCGGCGAACAGGTCGGCCATGCGGAACGGCGTCTCGCCGGGCGCGAATCGCAGCTCGTTGTCGAGCACGCGCCCCAGCGTGACCGGATGCAGCATGCGGTCGAGCACGGCCTTCTGGATGCGCAGCACGTTGTCGTGCCAGGGGTAGTCGAGCCGAGCCTGTGACCAGTAGCCGGGCTCGAGCGTCGGGTTGCGCTCGATCGCGAGCTTGTTGAGCAGCGCGGGCGAGACCGCGAACGCACGCGGGCCGAATGCGTCTCGCGCGAGCAGGTCGAGCGCTTCGCGCTGGCGCGCGGCGGCCACCGGCTGGTACGGCGCGCGCGCGCCCGGGTCGCCGACGTGATCGCGGCGCATGTGGCATCCGCCGACCCACTTGGACGCCGTCACGAGCGAGCGGAAGTCGTCGTTCAGGCTGCGCGTCATCGCGCGGCGCAGCACCTGGTAGCCCTCGCCGGGCTTCGCGAGGCGGGTCTCCATGTTCGCCCACAGCTCGTTCACGATCGACACGCGCTGGCGGTAGTAGGCGAGCGGATCGGACGAGGCGTCGAACTGGCTCACGAGCGGATCCATCGCCAGCGGCGAGATGTTCCCCGGGTTGTCCTCGTCCGTCGAGTACTGGAGCCCGGGCTCGGTGCCGCGTGACGCAATCGCGTCAAGCGCCGCCCTTGCATCGCCGGTGAGGGGACGGTACGTGTATTCGATCGCCCAGTAGTCGTAGGGGCCGAGCGCCGAGGTGATGAAGTGGCCCTGCGGTTCCCCCTTCGGCGCCACGATGAGCGGGTTGTAATCCATGACCGAGGCGGCCTGGCCCTGCTCGTCCGTCTTCTTCATGTCCATCAGCTCGCCCATCGGCAGCATCGTGCTCGCGTGGAAATTGTGGCGCAGGCCGAGCGTGTGCCCGACCTCGTGCGCGACGCATTCGGTCACGTACTCGCGCATCAGGCGCTGCTCCACGTCGGGCGACAGCTCGCCGCGGGCGTCCAGCACCGAGAGCCCGAGTCCCGCCTGGTCCGCGAGCCCGTCCGCCAGCTCACACTCATCGCGCGGGTCCTTGGCCCACGCGCTCGCGACGGCACGCCGTGCCGTGCCGCCGACGGCGGCGGCGTACTCGTCGCCGAAGCGGCGCGTGAAGCGCACGATGCCCTCGCTGATGCCGATGTCTGCGTCGTAGATCTCGCCGGTCCACGGGTTCGAGCGGCGCGGCCCGATCGCGAACGTCGCGTCGACGCCGGCGAACCAGCGGATCACGCTGTAGCGCACGTCCGCCGGGTCGAAGTCCGCCGAGTCGGGCATCTGCTTCACGACGATCGCGTCCTTGAAGCCGATGCGCTCGAACGCCCGGTTCCACATCAAAGCGCCGTCGCGCACCGCGTCGCGGTACTCCAGCGGAATGGTGTTGTCGAGCCAGTAGGTGATCGGCTTCTTCGGCGGCGACAGCTCCGCGGACGGGTCCTGCTTCTCGAGGTTCCAGCGCTCGACCAGCCGCACGTAAGGCGTCGGCGCGTGGTCGGACGACAGGTCCTGCCGCACGACCAGCATGTTGCCGACACGGTCGTCGACGTCGCGCGGCACGTAGTTCGACGCGGGAAACGCCGACAGCGAGTACTTCACCGCGATCGGCACGCTGCGCCCGTCGGCGAGCGTCGTCGACGACGAGCGGAAGTTGTCGGTCTGGTAGTGGAGCCCGACGTCGATCAGCACGTTTTCCGGAAATCCGTGCACGCCCGTGACGGCAGTGCGGTCCTTGTCGAACGAGAACGTCGTCGGGCCGTAGGCGCCGTTCAGCGCCGGCACGAACCCGGGGTAGTCACGGGTCGCGAACAGCTCTGCGACGTCGATCAGCACGCTGCCGCGGTCGGGATGCGGCTTCGACTGGAGCTTGACCGCGCCGAGAATCGCGTTCGGGAACGATCGCGCCGTGACGCGCGCCTCGGGTGTGCCGGGCGCAGCGAGGAACTTCGTGTTGATCTCGATCCACTGGATCGACTTCCCCACGCGGTGGAACCGGAACGGGAAGTGGTCGCCCATCATCGGCGAATAGAAGCCGCGCTCGCCGACCGAGCGATCCACCGAGGCCGCGAACAGGAAGTTGCTGTCGAGCTGCGCCGGCAGGACCTCCATCAGGATCTTGTTGTCATCCGCGCGCCGGTAGAACGTGAACAGCCCTTTCACGACCTCCATGTCCTTGACCACCGTGTCGAACGGCTTGTCGTCGCCCTTCGATTCCTCGGGCTTGGGCGCGGCGGCCGCCTCCTTCGAGCCGGGCTTGGCCTTGTCGGTCTTCTCGGGGTCCTTCGCCGGCGAGGGAACGCCGGGGGGATAGGCGGCGGCGACCCCGGCCGCGAGGACGAGAGTCAGCGCGAGCGGCCAGGCTCTGCGAACCATGCGTGGAATCATCGGGGTGCTCCTGGAAGGCGGGTCGTCCGGGGGTGGATGCCCGCGAACCATATCACCCCAACCTTCCACCGGGCGGGCGAGTCAAAGGGGGTGCCGCACTCACATGGCAGCCGCCCGAACCCGGGCATTCCCGGAGATACGACCATGCATCCGCACGCTCCCCACACGAACGACACGACGCGCCGGGCGTCCGGTGCCCCGCGCCGCACCCGCTTCGCCACCGCCGCCCTGATCGCCGTCGCCGCGCTCCCCGCGGCCGTCGCCGCGACGGCCGGCACGATCGCCTTCGCCACCCGCACGGGCTCCGAGAGCGAGTTCGAGTACCTGTTCGTCGAGGACGGCCGGAATCTGTCCATCACGAGCTCGGGCACGGACTGGGCGCCGGCGCTGCGCATCGCGCGGAAGACCGCGGTGGGCCTGTTCGCGTTCGCGATCGGCGACCGGATGTGGATCGTGCGCGAGCCGCAGTGGGTGGCGCGCGCGAAGGAGATCGTCGGGCCGCTGATGGCGCTCGGACGCCGCCAGGGTGAGATCGGTCAGGAGCAGGCCGAGATCGGCCGGAAGCAATCGGCGGTCGGCGGGCGGATGGGTGAGATCGGGCGCAAGATGGGCGCCCTCGGCCGCCAGATGAGCCGCCTCGCGGTGCGCAGCGCCGGGTTCAGCGATCCCGATGCCGACCAGGCCGCGCGTGACGAGATCGACCGGGTGCGTGACGAGGTCGAGCGCGAGATGCAGCGCCTGCAGCGGCAGCAGTCGAGGCTGGAGCGCGAGCACCAGCCGCTCGAGCTGGAACAGGAGCGGCTGGGCCGCATCCAGGAACAACTCGGGCGCGAGCACGAGCGCGTGAACGAGCGCGTGACCCGCGAGCTCGATCGCTTCGCGAAGGAGTGCGTCGAGAAGCACCTCGCCGAGCGCGTGCGGTAAGGCGGTCGATGCCGCTCGTACGCCTGGATGACGACATGCTCGCGGTCATCGCCGCCCAGCGGTTGTGTTTCGCCGCCACCGTGACGCCCGACGGACGGCCCAACCTGTCACCCAAGGGAACGGTGCGGGCGCTCGACGACCATCACCTGTTCTTCTGCGACATCGCCTCGCCCGGGACGCGCGCCAACCTCGAGCGCAATCCGTACATCGAGCTCAATATCGTCGACACCACGTCGCGCCGCGGCTATCGGTTCCTGGGGCGGGCCACCCCGCATCGCGACGACACGGTGTACCGCGAGGCCGTGGGGCGGATCACCCGTGAGGAAGGCGCCGAGTATCCGGTGGCCTGCGTGGTGCGGATCGCGGTCGAGCGGGCGCTGCCGCTGGTGTCCCCGGGCTACGACCACGTCGCCGACGAGTGGGCCATGCGCGCGATCTGGCGCGAACGGCGGCCCGTGCTCGACGCCGAATTCGAGCGCCACCTCGAGCGCCGGGGACCGTGGCCCGGCACGGGGCCCACGCCCGGGCACTGAAACGGCGGCGGACGGGCCGGCCCGACGCCCGATGGTTCGGGCTG
>JANLWK010000292.1:0-10510 GCA_031364505.1 Candidatus Eiseniibacteriota bacterium
TCTATCCGCGGTGCGGGGGGGGGTCTGCGCCGACACCCCGCGTAGCGGCCGGTAACCGTGTGGGGCCTGCCCACCCCCCTCGACGCTCATGTCTGGGGCGGAAAGACAGGTGTCCGCGCGCACACCTCAACAGGATCCGGATCCTGTTTCGTTCACTCCCACTGAATTTCACTGGTTCCAGAACCAGTTGCACGATGTGTCTGTGCAGGCACCTCTGAGCGTGGGGCGCGGCCGGCAACACATGAGGTGTCTGCGCGGACACCTCCGCGCCGCCGCCTACTCGCGCCGCGGCCGCTACTCCTGCGTCGTGCTCGCCTGCGCCGGGGCCGGCGCCTTCGGCAGCTCGTCGCTCTCGATGAACTCGTCGCGGAAGCTGAGCTTGCCGGTGCGGTGGAGCCAGACCAGGCCGCAGCCGATCATGCCGAGCGGGAGGAGCGAGAGCAGGACCGTTGTGCTGAAGAACGCGGCGCGGATGCGGGGGTTGCCGGAGAAGCACATCGGGCAGGCGGTCGCGATGGCGGGCAGCAGGGTGCCCAGCACGAACACGGAGACCGGCGCGAACGCCTTCGACCGGCCCATCGAGAACTTCGGCATGCGCATGCGAACGTTGGGCGCGATCACTCGGAACCTCTTCTTCGGCCTCACAGGTAGACCTTCCAGTACAGCACCGGCCAGATCAGGACCACGAAGTACCAGAACAACTGGACCGCGCCCATGCGTGCGTGCGTGAGCCGGTCGCGATGCAGGGCAAGCCATGCGATGCCGAGCGCGATGATCGCGGCGACGGCGTGCAGCGCGTGGAAGCCGACGATGAGGTAGAAGAACGAGCCCAGCTGGCTGCTCGTCATCGTCAGGCCGCTCTTCAACAGTGCCATCCACTCGAGGCCCTGCGCCACCACGAAGTAGGCGCCGAGGGCCAGGGCGCCTCCCATCCACGGCAGCGCGCGGTCGGGGTACGGGCCGTTGAAGCGGCGGCCGGCGATGAAGAGCGCGACGCCGCTCAGCAGCAGCGCGAGCGTGTTCAGCGCGGTGCGTTCGATCGGGAGCCGCGGCTGGTCGGGCGGGGGCCATGCGCCCTGCGGGACGCCGGCCTGGATGATCACGAACGCCGAGATGAAGCCGCAGAACAGCATCACCTCGGTGAAAACGAACAGGCCCATGCCGAAACGCGCGTTGGCGCCGCGCGACGGGTGGCCGCTCAGGTTACGGGTGGGCGGGGTCCCGTACATGCTCTTCGTCCTTGCCCTGCTCGTGGTCCTTGGCCTTCTCGTGCTCGGCGTGGCCGCGGGCCGCTTCGCTCACGTAGTGGAAGCCGGGGCTCTTCTCCCACCGCTGGCCCGACGACTTCTGCACGTCGGGAGCGACGCCGGCGTAGAGCAGCGTCATGATGATCAGCGCGGCCCCGAGCGCCCAGTGGACGATCGGCTTCTCGATGTTCAGGTGCATGAAGTTCTTCGCGACCAGGTAGGCCTTGACGAGCGCGATGCCGAAGGCGGCGATCAGCGTCACCACGCGGATGCCGAACATCGGGCCGACGACGCTCACCACGAGCAGGACGCACAGGATCGCCCACACCTTCACGTAATTCGGATGGTGGTGCGCCTCGTCATGCGCGTGGGCGCCGGCGTCGGCGGGTGCGTGATCGGACATTGCTGGCCTCCGGACTACCTGGGGCTACTTGGCGATGTACAGCAGCGGGAACAGGAAGATCCAGACCAGGTCGACGAAGTGCCAGTAGATGCCCACGTTCTCGACGCGGTGCAGATCCTCGTTCTTCGCGGCGGTGTTCGCGACCCACAGCATCACCATCATGCCGGCGATGACGTGGAACGCGTGCAGCCCGGCGGCGGTGTAGTAGTACGACCAGAACCCACCGGCCTGGATGGTGAAGCCTTCCCGGATCTCGTGCGTCCACTCGAACGACTTGACGATCAGGAAGATCAGGCCGCCGACGCACGTGAGCCGCAGCAGCCCGGCCGCCTTCTTCCCGTTGCCCTGGCTCGCGGCCTTGTGCGCGAGCACCGCGCTCAGGCTCGACGACAGCAGCACCAGCGTGTTGAACGCGCCGGCCCACGTGTTCGTGTGCGACGCCTCCTCGGCCCACTCCGCATGGCCGACGCGGTTCATGATGTACGACACGAGAACGCCGCCGAAGATGACGATTTCCGACACGAGCACCCACCACACGGCCAGCCGGCCGGTGGGCAATCCCATGGCGCTGCGGGTGGTTGCGATGGTCTTGGTGCTGGAGCTCACGCGGGTCCTCTCGTCGATTTGCGGATTCGCTGGGCGGCTTCGTTACGCCGGTTCATTTTGGGGCCAGTAGTCCTTCTCGCGCCCGGGAACGCTGTATTCGTACGGGCCGCGGTGCACCTCGGGCATCTGATCGAGCGGCCAGTTTCCGTGCGGCGGCGGCGAGTCGGCCGTCCACTCGAGCGTGTTCGCCTTCCACGGGTTCTTGCCGGCCTTCTTGCCCCGGAACATGCTGCCGATGAAGTTGACGAGGAAGATCGGCTGGAACGCGAGCATCACGAGCAGCGACACGGTGGCGACGATGCGGATCGCCTGCAGCTCGGGTGTGGCGAGCGACGGGAACGAGTGGTAGTCGAAGATGCGCCGGTGCTCGCCCGCGGCACCCAGATAGAACAGCGGGATGAAGATCGCGTTGAAGGTGACGATCGTGCCCCAGAAGTGAATCTTGCCCCACGTCTCGTTCATCATCCGGCCGAACATCTTCGGGAACCAGTACGTGACGCCCGAGAACACGGCGATGATCGCGATCGGGAAGAACGTGTAGTGGAAATGCGCCACGACGAAGTAGGTGTCGTGGAAGTAGATGTCGAGCCCGGAGGCACCCAGGTAGATGCCGGTGACGCCGCCGATCAGGAACTCGGCGATGAACGCGAGCGCCCACAGCATCGGCGTCGTGAACGTGATCGATCCGCCGTAGAGCGTGGCGATGTAGACGAAGAGCATCTCGGCGATCGGGATCGAGATCAGCACCGTCGTCACCGTGAATACGTTCGCCATGCGCGGATCGATGCCGGCGACGAACTGGTGGTGCGCCCATACGAAGAAGCTCAGCACGCCCGTCGCGATGATCGTGTAGATCACGGTCCGGTAGGCGAACAGCTTCTTCCGCGAGAACACGGTGATCACCTCGGCCACGATGCCGATCGCCGGCAGCATCACGACGTAGACCTCGGGGTGGCCGAAGAACCAGAACAGGTGCTGCCAGAGGATCGGGTCGCCGCCGCGGTTCGGATTGAAGAAGCTGGTGCCGAGGAGCTGGTCGAACAGCAGCATCACGGCGCCGGCGATCAGCGGCCCGACGGACGCCATGAACAGGATGCTGGCGATGACGATGTTCCAGATCACGATCGGCACGTCGAACGCCTTCATGCCCTTGGTGCGCGAGTTCATCGACGTGACGATGAAGTTGATGCCGCCGAGCAGGAACGCCACGAACTCGAGCGCCACGGCGAGCACCCACATCGAGGCGCCCCACGGCGTCAGGTTGTACGCCTTGTTCGCCGACAGCGGCGGGTAGGCCGTCCACGCGCCGCCGAAGCCGCCGTTCTGGACGAACAGCGACGCGATGAGCACGACCGCGCTCAGGAAGAACAGCTGGTAGCTCAGCCGGTTGATCTTCGGGAACACCATGTCGTCCGCGCCGATCATCAGCGGGATCAGGTAGTTGCCGAACCCGGCGATCAGCACCGGCATGGCGACCCAGAAGATCATGATGCTGCCGTGGTTCGTGATCAGCGCGTTGTACTGCCCCGGCGACACCACGCCGAAGCCCGGCACCGACGCACCCGGGAAGGCGAGCTGCATCCGGAACACGTAGGCCATGAACGCGCCCACCAGCGCGAGCGCCATGCCGGTGAACATGTACTGGAACGCGATGATCTTGTGATCCGTGGAATAGAAGTACTTCAGGAACCAGTTCGGCTCATGGTGCGCGCCGTGCGCGGCCGCCGGTCCGTGGTGATCGTGCGTGGTCGTCGGCTGGGACATTCCGGTCTCCATCAGCGCGCCCCGGCGGCGGCCGGGGTCGCGGGCGTCGAGGTGCTGTCCGCCGGAGGATTGTTCATCGCCGCCATGTCGGCGTCGTGCGCGTGCGCCTGCAGCCATGCGGCGTGCTGCGGGGGGTCCTCGACGACGAGCTTGGCGCCCATCACGCCGTGGCCCAGGCCGCAGATCTCGGCGCATAGGATGTCGAAGGTACCCTTCTGCTGGGTCTTGAACCATCCCGTGTACGTGCGCCCGGGGATCGCGTCCTGCTTCAGTCGGAACGCCGGCACGAAGAAGCTGTGCAGGACGTCCTTGGACTCGAGTTTGAAGTGGTACGTCTTGCCGACCATCAGGTGCAGCTCATCGGTCGTGCGCACGTCGTCGGCGGTGTCGATCAGGCCGTCCGGGCCCGGATCCGCGAACGTCCACGACCACTGCTCGCCCGTCACCCTCACGATCAGGTCGGGCGGCGGCAGCGTCTGCTTGATGTGCACCCACACCCGCACGGCCGCGATGATGATGATCACGTCGCAGATCAGGATCAGGAAGTGCGGGATGTTGATCCAGCGCTTGAGGTGCGGCTCCTTGCCGGTGACGTACTGGGCGGGCACACCGGGGCGCGCGCGGAAGCGGAAGATCAGCCACAGGAACATCGCCTCGGCGGCGATGAACCACACGCCGACGATCACGGTGATCAGCCAGAACAGCCAGTCGACCTCGCCCGAGTAACTGGCGGCGTTGGGTACGAGGTGATTGAACATGGAGTCGGTCGTCCCCGGCTAGCGCATGCAGTAGTAGAACACGGTGCCGACGAACAGAATGGCGAGCACCAGCGTCGAATTGAACGTCCAGCGCGCGACCCAGTTGCCCCACTCGGGATCGCGCTCGTCGTCGTGTGAGCCACCCATCTGCGGCCTCCGGTTCAGTGCGGCAGGGACTTGATGTACGCGACGACGTTGTGCATGGCGACCGTGTCGACGAGCGTCGTGGACATCGCCCGCATCTGTGCGCCGGTGCCGTCCTGCGGGTGCGCGCCGCGCATGCCGGTCTTGAACTTCTTGAGCTGGGCGATCAGGTACCAGTCCGCCTGGCCGTGGAGCGGCGGCGCGTTCATCGCCTGCGTGCCGTTGGCGTCGGCGCCGTGGCAGGCGATGCACACCGAGGTGTACTGCTTCTTCCCCGCTTCGACGTCGCCGCCCGTCACGACGGGCGGGATCCACGTCGCCGGCATCGC
Organism: Candidatus Eiseniibacteriota bacterium; assembly: GCA_031364505.1. Taxonomy (GTDB): domain Bacteria; phylum Eisenbacteria; class RBG-16-71-46; order RBG-16-71-46; family RBG-16-71-46; genus JANLWK01. The sequence continues at coordinate 5,252 of JANLWK010000292.1, forward strand.
GGCGAGGTGGTTCGCGACGGCATCGATGTCGCCCTCGTGGTACAGCGTGCGGGCCATCGGGCGCATCCGCGCCCCCTCGCCGTCGTCGGGATGCGCGCCGCGGATGTCATCCTTGAACTTCTTCAGCTCGGCGGTCACGTACCACGCCGGCAGGCCCGCGATGGAGGGCGCGCGCAGCGCCAGGTCGCCGTGGCCCTTGGGCCCATGGCAGGGCACGCACGTCTTGAACACCTGCTGGCCGCGCTCGGCGGGCGTCGGGGCGCCGCCACACCCCGCGATCATGGCGGGCAGCAGTGCCGCGAGGATCACGCCGACATAGGCCTTGCGAGACAATGAAGCCTCCGCTACCGAATGGTCGGGAGAGGCGGGACGAGCGCCGAGGCGCCCCCGGAAAGGGGCCGGCTGCGCGCCGCCTCGCTCAGGCATGACGTTTGAGAACAAGCGCTTATACACGAATCGCAAGTGAGCGACAAGCCGAACGACATCCAGACCGACAAGCCGAATGCGGGGTGTGGGCGCGGTGTCGCGGCTAGAGCGCACGGACCTGCATCACGGCGTCGACGAGCATGACCAGGAACAGCAGGAACAGGTAGAGAATCGAGTAGCGAAACAGCCGGATCGCGCGGCTCGTGCTCGGCGTGCGCAGCAGGTGGAGCGCCTCGTAGACGAACACCACGCCGAGCAGGCCGGCCGCGGCCATGTAAAGGGGGCCGAGCCCGGCGAGCGGGCCGATCACGAGCGTCGTGGCGACGAGCACGAGCGAATAGTTGAGGATCGCGCGGCGCGTGGCCGGCTCGCCGTGTGTGACGGGCAGCATCGGCAGCCCCGAGCGCAGGTAGTCCTCGCGGCGGTAGAGCGACAGCGCCCAGAAGTGCGGCGGCGTCCACAGGAAGACGATCATCGCCATGAGCGCGGCCGGCATGCCGATGTGGCCCGTGACGGCACACCACGCGATGAGCGGCGCCGAGGCGCCCGCGGCGCCCCCGATGACGATATTCTGCGGCGTCCTGCGCTTGAGCCACACCGTGTAGACGACGGCGTAGTAGAAGATCGAGGTCATCGCGATCAGCGCGGAGAGCGGGTTGCACGCGACGCACAGCACCGTCCACGACAGCCACGCGAGCCCGAGCCCGAGCGCCGCCGCACTCGCCGGCGGCAGGGCGCCCGAGGGCAGCGGCCGCGTGCGCGTGCGCACCATCAGGGCGTCGATGTCGCGGTCGTAGTAGTGGTTGAACGCCGCGCCCGACGCGGCGGAGAGGGCGATGCCCACGATCGCGCCCCAGAACACGCGCGCCGACGGCATGCCCGGCCCGGCCAGCAGCAGCGCCGGGAGCCCCGTGAACACGACGAGCAGCACGATGCGCGGCTTCGTCAGCTCGAGCCACGCCGACCACGCCCGCGCGGGCGCCTGCGCCACCGAGGTCGTGACGGTCACGTGGTGGCCTCCGCGACGACCGCGCGCGCGGCGCCCGGCGAGACCGCGAGCCGGAACGTCACCGCGATCGCCATCGCCAGCATGCCCGCGGCGTTCGCGAGATGCAGCGCCGAGAGCCACACCTGGATGCCGAGGAACACGTTGACGACGCCGAGCGCCATCTGGCCGATCGCGAGGCTCAACAGCATCGAGCCGGCCTGGGCGACGACCGTGTCCGCCGCGGCGCGGGCGCGCAGCGTCACGAGCAGCAGCAGTGCGGTGAGTAGGTAGGCGCCCCAGCGGTGCGCGACCTGGATCGCGACGAGCCCTTCCAGAGGTGGAAGCCACTCGCCGCGGCACAGCGGCCAGTCGGGGCACGCGAGACTGGCGCCGGTGGTGCTCACGACGCCGCCGAGGACGATCTGCGCGAACAGCGCGAGCGTCGCAACGCTGAACCACGCGAGCAGCCCCGGCGGCCGCGCTGGCAGCGGCTCGCGCGCGGGGTCCGCCTCGGCGCCCGCGACGAGCCCGATCACGAGCAGCGTGCCGAACAGCAGCAGCGCGGTCGCGAGGTGCGCGCTGACGATCGCCGGGCTCAGCAGCTTGAGCACGGTGAGCGCCCCGAGCGCGATCTGCACCACGAGCAGCACGATCGCCAGCACCGCGAGCCCGAACAGGCGGGCGCGGACCTCGCGGTGCGCCAACGTGGCGAGCACCGTGGCGAACAGCAACACGCTGACGCCGAGCGCGAGGAGCCGGTGCGTCCACTCGATCAGGACGTGCGGCTCCATGCGCGGAATCAGCCGCCCCTCGCACAGCGGCCAGTCCGGGCACGACAGGCCCGAGCCGGTGGTGCGCACGATGGATCCCACGACAATCAGCCCGAACATCAGGCCCACGGTGGCGATGGCGAGCCGGGAGACGATCGAAAAGGCGCGCGGCGGGGGCAGAAGGACACCTCGGGTGGTGACACGAACGGTGATTACGGCCGGCGGATGCGGTTCGCGCCGGGACCGACAGGGAAATTCAGGCGAGGAAAGCTATCATAGCCACGCCGGTCACGGGAGCCGCCGCGACGATCGCGGCGATGGGCTCCCCGGGCTCCGGGAAACCGGCCCAATGGACCCCGGACCGGACCACGTCCTCATCATAAGGAGCGCCGCGCGTCATGGATGAATCCGTGTACACGTCCCGGTCGCAGGTCGAGGTCGTCGACGGGCTGCACCGCCGGGCACACATCGCGCTGGGATACACGGCCGAGTTCGGCGTCCACGGCCCCGTGGCGCAGATGTTCCGGCTGAGCCCGGACCACGAGTTCCCGCTTCCGGTCGACTACATCGTCGCGGCCGCGGCCGGCTGAATGCTCGGCACCCTCAAAGCCGCACTGGATGTGCGGCAAGTCAGGCTGAGTCCCGCCGATCTGCGTGTCGAGGCCGAGGGCCTGCACTCCTCACGCGAGGGAATACCCGTGCTCACGGACATCCGCCTCACCTACCACCTGCGGATTCCCGCGGGGACACGCGAGACCGTGGACCGCGCGCTGGCCAAGCATCAGGAGAAGTGCCCCACCGCCGCGACGCTCAAGGGCAGCGTGAACGTGACCTGGACCGCGGAGATCGTAGAAATCGGGGGAATCGGGGAGATCGGGGAGGCGTGACCGTCGCCGCGGGAGCCGACGTGCCGGGGGAGCGCGTCCCGCCTGCGCCCGGCGCCGCCGGTCTCGCCGCGGATCGCGCCTATTGCCGCGCCGCGCTGCCCGCGGTGTCGCGAACCTTCGCGCTCAACATCCGGCTGCTCGGCGGCTCGATGAGCGAGTCCGTGCGGATCGCCTACCTGCTCGCCCGCATCGCCGACACGATCGAGGACGCGTGGCCCGGCGAGCGGCCCGAGCTGGAGCGGCGCTTCGGCCAGCTCATGGCGGCGATCGAGGCGGATGCCGCGGCCGCGGATGACCTGGTGGACGCGAGCGCGTGCCTGCGCGGCCGCGTGAGCGAGCCGCACGTGACGCTGATGCATCGGCTGCCATCCGTGCTGCGCGCCTACGCCGCACTGCGCGAGCCGGACCGGGCCGCCATCGCCGACGCCCTGCGCGTGATGACGGCCGGCATGTGCAAGTTCGCGGCACGCGCGGCCGACCGCCGGCAGGGCGCCGGGCCCACGCAGCGGCTCGTCCCCTACATCGACGACGAAGCCGAGCTGTACGAATACTGCTGGGTCGTCGCGGGCTGCATCGGCGTCATGCTGACGCGCGTCTTCTCGTGGCGCGCCGGCGCCACGCCGGGGGAAGCGCGCCGGCTGACCCTCGCTCCCGCCGTCGGCGAAGGGCTCCAGCTCACGAACATCCTGCTCGACTGGCCGGCCGACATTCGCGCGGGGCGATGCCACATTCCCGCGGAATGGCTCCGCACCCACGGCCTCACGCTCCAGGATCTCACCGGCGAGCGGACGCCACAGGTGCTGGCCGTCGTCGGGCAGCTCGAGAAGCTCGCGCGCGCGGCGTTCAAGTCGCTGCCCGAGTATCTCGAGACGATCCCGACGCGATTCGTGCGCTACCGCCAGTTCTGCCTGTGGCCCGCGCTGTGGGCGCTCGCGTCGCTCGAGCACGCGATCAAGGATCCCGACTTCCCGGTCGGCCCCGCGCGACCCAAGGTCACGCGGTACCAGCTCGCCGAGGAGGCCGCCGTCGCCCTCGCACTCGGACACTCGCGGAAGGGCGTCCGGGAGCTGTTCATGCGCCACGCGATCACACAACGATGAGCTGGCCGAGCGGCAACGCGCGCGCGGCCGCGGCCGGTCTGCCACGCACCTTCTGGGTGCTGTGGACGGGCCTGCTCATCAACCGCATCGGCATGCTCGTGCTGCCGTTCATGTCGCTGTATCTCACGCAGGTGCGCGGCGCCTCGATGGCGACCGCCGGCGTGGTCGTCGCGTGCTATGGGGCGGGTGCCGCCATCTCGAGCGCCGTCGGCGGCTACCTCGCCGATCACGTGGGGCGGCGGTTCACCATGGTGGCGGCACTCGTAATCGGCGGCCTCGGCGTGATCGCGCTGGGCTTCGTGCGTGACATCCGGGTGATCGCACCGGCGTGTTTCCTGATCGCACTCGTCGCCGAAGCCTATCGCCCCGCCATGCAGGCCGCGGTGACGGACATCATCCCACCCGCCGACCGCGTCCGCGCCTTCGGACTCGTCTACTGGGTGATCAACTTCGGCGTGTCGATCGGCCTGTCGCTCGGCGGCTGGCTCGCGACCCGGTCGTTCCTGTGGCTGTTCGTCGTCGACGGCGTCACGAGCCTCATCTTCGGACTCATCGTGTGGCGCATGGTGCCCGAGACGAAGCCCGCGCACGCCGCCGGCGCGGCGGCTTCGAAGTCGACGGGCGGCTTCTTCGCGCCGTACGCCGACCGGCCATTCCTGCTGTTCGTGCTGCTCAGCATCGCCATGCTGCTCGTGTTCATGCAGCACCTGACGACGCTCCCCATGGCGATGGCGCTGTCGGGCGTCTCGCCCACCAGCATCGGCATCGTGCTAGCGCTGAACGGCATCGTGATCGTGCTCGTCCAGCCCTTCATGGCGCCGTGGCTCGCCCGCTTCGACCACTCGCGCGTGATCGCCGCGGGCGCGCTGCTCGTCGGACTGGGCTTCGGCATCAACGCCTTCGCGCACGACGCACTCGTCTACGGCATCGGCGTCACCGTATGGACGATCGGCGAGATCTGCGTGCTGCCCATCGGCAACGTCGTGGTCGCCGACGTCGCGAAGCACGACATGCGCGGCCGCTACCAGGGCGCCTACGGCCTCAGCTTCGGCACCGCCGCGCTCATCTCTCCCCTCGCCGGCTCAATC
>JANLWK010000296.1:0-2618 GCA_031364505.1 Candidatus Eiseniibacteriota bacterium
CCCGCCGAACCTCACCGTGGTCGGCGACGACGACCAGAGCATCTACCGCTTCCGCGGCGCCAAGGTCGAGAACCTGCTCGGCTTCCTCGACGCGTTCAAGGGCGCCACCACGATCGTGCTGCGCCGCAACTACCGCTCCGGGCAGGCCATCCTCGACACCGCGCACCGCCTGATCCGCTACAACGATCCCGACCGGCTCGAGGCGCGCGCCGGGTTCGACAAACACCTGGTCTCCGAACGCAACGTTGCCGGGGCGGTCGAGCACCGCGCGTTCGCGACGTCGAGCGACGAGGCCGAGACGATCGCCGCCGAGATCGCCGACGGCATCGCCACCGGCCGACACGCGCCACGCGACATCGCCGTGCTCGCGCGTTCGCACACGGGGCTCGACCCCGTGGCGATGGCGCTCCGGGGCCGCGGCGTCCGCTTCCGCCGCGTCAGCCAGCGCGGGCTCTACAGCAGGCCCGAGGTCATGCTGTGCCTGAACCTCCTGCGCGCCGTCGCCGACCCCGCCGACTCGGCCTCGGCCTGGTACGCGCTCGCCGACCCGCTGTTCGGCGCCGATCCCACCGAGCTGGCCGAGCTGGGTGCCAGGTCGCGCCGCACGAATCGCCCATTGCTCCGGATCGCGGCCGACGCCGCGGCCGCGGGCGAAGTCGGCGATGTGTCGCGCGAGGCCATCGCCCGCTTCCTCGACCTCCACCGCCGCCTGTGCGAGAGCGCATCGCGCCGCCCCACCTCGGACGTGCTCTACGAGCTGGTGAGCGACAGCGGCCTGCTCGGCCGCCTCGCCTCCGACGAATCGCCCGAGGCCGTCGAGCGCGTCCAGAACCTGAACAAGCTGTTCAAGACCGTTTCACGCGTCGGCCCCCTGCTGCGCCACGACCGCGTCGGCCCGTTCATCCAGCACCTCGATCTATTGATCGAGATGGGCGACGACCCCGCCGCCGCCGAAGTCGAGTTCGACGAGGACTCGGTCACGCTGCTCACCGTCCACAACGCCAAGGGCCTCGAGTTCCCCGTCGTGTACGTCGTGCAGCTGATCCAGTCACGCTTCCCCGGCGCCGCGCGCAGCGACGCGCTCACGCTGCCGCCCGAGCTGGTGCGCGGCGGCGTGAACCCGCGCGAGGACCACCTGCGCGAGGAGCGCCGCCTGTTCTACGTCGCGATGACGCGCGCGCGCGACCGTCTCGTGCTGTCGCACGCCAGCGACTACGGCGGCAAGCGCGCCGCCAAGCCGAGCCAGTTCCTGATCGAGGCCTTGGACCTGCCGAGCCCGCCCAAGGCCGCCGCGTCCGCGAGCGCGCTCGAATCGATCGCGAGATACGCGCCCTCCGCCGAGGCCGAGCCGAGCGCACCCGCGCCGATCCCCGAGGACCAGACGCTCGAGATCTCGCACGGCAAGATCGACGACTTCCTCACCTGCCCACTCAAGTACCGCTACGCCCACATCGCCCAGGTCCCGCTAGGAAGCGACCCGCACGCGATGTACGGCATGGCCATCCACCACGCCATCCGCGTCTACCACCAGCACCGCATGAAGGCCCACCCCATCGACGCCGAAGCCGTGATCAACGCATTCGAGGGCGCCTGGAGCAGCGAGGGCTTCTACTCCCGCGAGCACGAGGAGCTGCGCCTCGAAGAAGGCCGCGAAACCCTGCGCCGCTTCGTCCAGCGCGAACAGAACGCAAAGCCGCCGCTAGCCGTAGAACGCGAGTTCAACTTCAAGCTCACCCCAAGAGACGTCATAAGAGGCCGCTGGGACCGCATCGACGAGAGAGCGGACGGCATCGTCCTCATCGACTACAAGACAAGCCAAGTCGACGACCCGACCAGGGCCACCCAGCGCGCCATCGAAAGCCTGAGAAACGGCCAGCTAGGCCTGTACGCTCTCGCGTACGAGCAGATGTACGGAACGCCGCCCGCGACCGTGGAGCTGCAGTTCGTGGGCACCGGCCTCGCAGGAACCGCACGCGTCAAAACGAAGCATCTCGAGCGAGCGCGCGAACGCGCGAGCGAAGCCGCCGCCGGCATCAGAGCCGCAAAGTTCCCCCCCATGCCCGACGTGAGGAGCTGCGGCTACTGCCCCTACTCAAGATTCTGCATCCACAGCGCCGCCAGAGGCAGCGACCTGTGAGACCCGAAGAACTGCGCGACTTCGCGATCCAGGTAGCGAAGGAGGCAGGCGCACTCCTACGCGAAGGCTACGGCAAAGCCCACCAGCCCGAACTCAAAGGCCGCATCGACCTGGTCACCGAATACGACAGAAGATCCGAGAAACTGATCGTCGACCGCATCAAAGCCCGCTTCCCAAACGATGCGATTCTCGCGGAGGAATCCGGCGCCAGAGCGGGCACCGGCAACACCAGATGGATCATCGACCCGCTAGACGGCACCACGAACTACGCCCACAACTACCCCTTCTTCTGCGTCTCCATAGGAGTAGAAGTAGACGGCGAGCTGACGGCAGGCGTCGTCCACGATCCGGTGCGAGACGAGACGTTCGCAGCAGCCAAGGGTGCCGGAGCGACGCTCAACGGAGCCCCCATCCACGTCTCCGACGTAGCCACGCTCGACAACGCCCTACTCGTCACGGGTTTCCACTACACGATCCGCGA
>JANLWK010000394.1:0-3356 GCA_031364505.1 Candidatus Eiseniibacteriota bacterium
GCGCGTAGCGAGGGGCCGAGCGTGCTGTGGCGTAACGACACGGCGCCCGGTGCCCACTGGCTCGAGATCGCGCTCACCGGCATGCTGTCGAACCGCTCCGGCATCGGCGCGCGCGTGCGCGTGCTCGCCACGCTCGGCGGCCAGCCGCGCTGGCAGCTCCGCGTCATCCAGGCCGGGACCGGCTATGGCGGGCACGATGCGCTCGAGGCGCACGTCGGCCTTGCGGATGCCGGGAGCTACGACTCGCTCGTCGTCGAATGGCCCAGCGGCGTGCGGACGGCGTTCGGCGCCGACGCGGCGGACCGCCGCATCGAGCTCGTCGAAGATGCCGCGACCGCGACCATCGACGACGGTCGGCCAGCGCCCGGGGCATCCGCACCGGCCGCGCTCACGCTCGCCGCGGCGGGTGGCATCCCGGGTCGTGGTCCGCTGCGCGCGATCATCGAGACGCCGCGCGCCATCGAGGCCGTGATCGAGCTGATCGACGCCCAGGGCCGCCGCGCGGCCGACCCGATCCGCCGATCGCTCGCGGCGGGCCGCCACGAGGTGCCGGTCGATCCCGCCGATTCGCTCCGTGCCGGCGTGTACTGGCTGCGTCTCGCCGCCGGCACCGAGACACGGGTGGCGCGCCTGACACGCCTGCGGTAGACCGGACCGGCCCGAAGCGCCGCGGCCACCCCGAGGGGTGGCCGCACACGTGCCGGGTCTGTCGCGTCGCGCGAAGGCGCTAGCGTTCGATGACCACGCGACGCGAATCGTCGAGCCCGGGGCCCTGCAGCCGGATGTAGTAGACGCCGGTCGGCGCCGCGCCGTCACCCGTGCGCCCATCCCACCCCGCCGCGTATGCGCCCGCCTCGAGATCGTGATTGAAGAGCGTTGCCACCGTGCGTCCCGCGGCATCGAAGACATCGCCGCGGACGTGGCCTCCCGTCGCGATCCCGAACCGGAAGGAGATCGCGCCGCCGCCGGGGTTCGGGGAGGGCGGAATGATGAAGCCGACGCGGTCCTTCACGCCCGGCACGGGCATGACGCCGAGTGCGGCGGAGACCTTCACGTAGCCCTTCATCGCGATGAATTCGTGAGGCACGCAATAGAACGGATACAGGCCGGGCGTGTCGAACTGGTACTCGAACTGGGTGTGCGCGCAGTCGTGCGGAACGTTGAACAGCGTGCCCGAGTTCGGGTCCGACGAGTTGTTGCCGTTTGTGACGGTGTGGATGCCCGACTCCCAAAGCCACAGGATCGACTCACCGACGAGGATCTTCGCGGTGTCGGCGGGACCCGCGGTGTTGCCGTTCGTGTCGAACGTTCCTCCCGCGGCGAAGAACGTGTCGGCGTACGTCGGTCCGAGCGACACGACGTCCTCACCGTCGCCGACGCCGCCGCCCGCGCCGAGCCGGATCGGGTGACTCTCGAACCAGCGCAGGGTCAACTCCTCCATCTGGCGATCGGTCATGTGCAGGGTGCCGCCGTGTCCCATGCCCGCGGCGTGCTCGGCGGCGGTATGTGCGGGTGCGTGTGTGAGTGCGGGCGCAATGCGCGTCCATGCGAGTGTTCCGAGCAGGACGGCGATGGCGGCGGTGCCGATTGCGGCTCTGGTGAAATGCTGAGTTGGGCGGCTCATGTTCCCCTCCGGAGGGACCGAATCGGATGTGACCGAGGGACACGCGGGAGTTCGACGCGAAGGGGGAATTAGGCGCCCCGACCGCGGCGCGGATCAAGAGGAAACGCCACGGGCTTGGTCGGGCTCGAGCCCTAGCTTAAAGTGGTCCATTCCATGTCGACGCTTTCATCCGGCTCGAAAATCGGTTCTTACGAGATCGTCGCCCCGCTGGGCGCGGGCGGCATGGGCGAGGTGTATCGGGCGCACGATTCGCGTCTCGGGCGCGACGTGGCGCTCAAGGTGCTCCCCGGCGCGGTGACGTCGGACCCTGACCGGCGCGCCCGGTTCGAGCGCGAGGCGCGGACGGTCGCGGCGCTCAATCACCCCGGCATCGTGACGATCCACTCGATCGAGGAAGCGGGCCCCGTTCGCTTCCTGACGATGGAGCTCGTCGAGGGCCAGAGCCTCGATCGCGTGCTCGGTCCGAGTGGGCTGCCGCTCCCGCGCGCGCTCGACCTGTGCATCGCGCTCGCCGACGCGCTGGCCGCCGCGCACGAGAAGGGGATCGTTCACCGCGACCTCAAACCGTCGAACGTCATGGTCACGCCCGACGGCCGCGTGAAGGTGCTCGACTTCGGACTCGCGAAGCTGGTGGGCCAGGCCACGGAACTCGCGGCAACCCAGGCGATGACCGTCGAGTCGCCGATCACCTCCGCCGGCCAGGTCATGGGCACCGCCCCGTACATGGCGCCCGAACAGGTGCGCGGCGAGACCGTGGATGCCCGCGCCGACCTGTTCTCGTTCGGCATCATCGTCTACGAGCTGGTGACCGGGCGCCGGCCGTTCGGCGGCAAGACGTTCGCCGACGTCAGCTCGGCGATCCTCCGCGACGCGCCTCCCCCGCTTCAGACGGTGCGCAGCGAGCTGCCGCGGGATCTCGACCGCATCATCGGGCGCTGCCTGGAGAAGGATTGCGACCGGCGCTTCCAGACGGCAAAGGACGTTCGCAACGAACTGGAGCTGGTGCGCGGGCACAGCGCGGCGAATCTCGCGCCGGCGCCGGCCGCGGTGCCGAAGACGCCAGCGCCGGCGGACGTCCCCTCGATCGCGGTGCTGCCGTTCGCGAACCGCAGCCGCGACGAGGACGACGAGTACTTCTCCGACGGGCTCGCCGACGAGTTGCTGAACGTGCTCGCGAAGATTCGCGGCCTGCGCGTCGCGGCGCGGACCTCGTCGTCCACGTTCAAGGGAAAGTCGGTGACGATCGCCGAGGTGGGCGCCGCCCTGAACGTCGCGACCGTGCTCGAGGGCAGCGTACGCAAGTCCGGCAACCGCGTGCGCATCGCCGTGCAGCTCGTGAAGGTCGCGGACGGCTACCCGTTGTGGTCCGAGACCTACGACCGGACGCTCGAGGACATCTTCGCGGTGCAGGACGACATCGCCCAGTCCGTGGTCAAGGAGCTGCGCACGACCCTGCTCGGCACCGAACCCGACTCGAAGGCGAGTGGCGAGGTGAAGGCCGAGGTGGCGTTGGCGGCGAAGGGCCGCGGCCAGAACGCGGACGCCCAGCGCCTCTATCTCCAGGGCCGCTTCTTCACGGAACGCCTGTCCGCGGAGGACATGACGAGGGGCGTCGAGTACCTCAAGCAGGCGGTCGAAATGGACCCCGGGCATGCGCTCGCGTGGGTGCAGCTCTCCATGGCGCACAACACCATTGCCGGATATGGCTGGGGCGACCTCGGCGCGCACGTGG
>JANLWK010000408.1:0-3080 GCA_031364505.1 Candidatus Eiseniibacteriota bacterium
GCGGGAACGTCGAAGGCCCAGCTCCACCGCGCACGGATGCTGATGCGCCGCGTGCTGGGCAAGAACTGAGGACGATGCGATGAGCGACCTGACGAGGCATCCCGAGGCCGAGCTGTCCGAATTCCTCGATGGCGGGCTGGACGCTCGTGCGCGCGGGGAGATCGAGGCGCACCTGGCCGGATGCCCGGAGTGTTCGGCGCTGCTCGACGACCTGCGCGCGATCACCGTTGAGGCCGCGGCACTCGAGTCGCGCGCCCCGGAGACCGACCTGTGGCCGGGCATCGCCGAGCGCATCGGCGCGACCCCGAGCGTGGTGGTGCTGCCGGCGCGGCGCGCGTGGCGGTTCGACCTGTCGCTGCCGCAGCTCGCCGCCGCGGCAGCGGTCGTGGCGGTGCTGTCGGGTGGCGGCGTGTGGTGGACGATGCGGCGCCCCGTGTCGCTGGCTCCGGTCGCGGCGCCGACGCTGTCGGCGCGGGCCGCCGTCCAGGCGACGCCGGCCGGGTTCGACTCGCGGCAGTACGACCAGGCGGTGTCGGAGTTGCAGGACGTGCTGCAGAACCATCGCGGGCAGCTGGACCCCAAGACGGTGCAGGCGGTGCAGGCGAACCTCGCGGTCATCGACGCCGCGATCTCCGAGGCGCGCAAGGCGCTGGCGGCCGATCCGGCGAATCCGTACCTGGGCAGTCATCTTGCCGAGCAGATGAAGCGCAAGATTCGTGTCTTGCAGCGCGCCACGGACGCGGTGACCGCGGACTTCACGGGCGCGAATTCGTGACGATGGAGGAAGGTAGGACCGTGCAATGCTGATGAACCTGATCCCGATGTTGCTCGTGGTGGCCGCCGGCGGCACGCATACCGATACGAGCTTCGCGGTGCCCACGGGCTCCCAGCTCGCGGTGCACAACTTCCAGGGCGACATCGTCGTCCGGCCCTGGGGGAAGAACCAGGTGCGGATCATCGCCGAGCACGGCGCGCGCGCCCGGATCGTGGTGAACCGCGAGGGCACGTCGTACGACGTGCGCGCGCGCGGCCCGCGGCGTCCGGAATCGGTGGACTACATGATCACCGCGCCGCCGTGGATGGCGCTCGACGTCGAAGGCGTGCACGGCGACATCGACATCGAAGGCTGGAAGAGCGACGTGGTCGTCGAGACCGTGAACGGCAACGTGGCCCTGACGGGCGGCGAGGGGCTGATCCGGCTCAGCTCGGTGACGGGCGAGGTGAAGGTCGAGCGGGCCCGCGGCCGGCTGCAGTTGAGCACGGTCGAGGACGGCATCGAGGTGCACGACGCGACGGGCGAGATCAGCGCCGAGGCGGTGATCGGCGACGTCATGCTCGACCGGGTGCGCTCGACGCTGCTCGAGGCGTCGTCGGTGAACGGCGACATCCAGTTCACCGGCTGGGTCGACGCCGCGGGGCGCTACCGCTTCTCGACGCACAACGGAGACCTGGACGTGCAGCTGCCCCAGGCCGGCGATGCCACGGTGAACGTCTCCACGTTCTCGGGCGGCTTCGAGTCCGCGTTCCCGATGCGCTTCACCGATGCTCAGCCGGGGCGCAACTTCCGCTTCACGCTGGGGACGGGCAAGGCGTCGGTCGACCTCGAGTCGTTCATGGGCACGATCAACCTGCGCCGTGGCGAGCCCGACAACTCCGGCGACGACGAGCGCCAGGAGGTCCGAGAGGCGCGCCAGCGCGCGCGCGAGGAGCAACAGCGGGCGCGCGAAGAACAGCGCGAGCGCGAGCAGGAGAAGCGCGAGAAGGAACTCGAGAAGCAGAGCAAGCACGGGAGATAGCGGCGCCGGGCGGATGGCGACAGCCCGGCGCGTTCGTTTGAGCCAAGACTTTGCATTACAAAGTACTTGACGATCGACCACCGCGGGGCCGATACTCGGACCCATGAACGCACTCCCGAGTCTCCGCCGCCGGCCGCCCGCGCCCCTCGAGCAGCACGCGCTCGAGGAGATCCGCTTCATCCGCGACACCATGGAGCGCGCCACCTCGTGGACGGCGTTCCCGGGCTGGGGCCTCGTGGTGATCGGCGTGACCGCCGCGACCGTCGCGGCGCTCGCCGCGCGCGCCCCGTCGTCGGCCGCGTGGATCCAGACCTGGCTCGCCGAGGCCGTGCTCGCGGTCGGGGTCGGCACGGCGGCGATGGCGTTCAAGGCGCGCCGCATGGGCTCGGCGCCGTTCTCGCCGGGCTGGAGGCGCTTCGCGCTCAGCTTCTCGCTGGCGCTCGCCGCCGGCCTCGTGCTGACCGTTGCGCTGGCCAGGGCCCACGAGACCGATCTGCTGCCCGGCCTGTGGATGCTGCTCTACGGCGTCGGCATCCGCACGGCCGGCGCCTTCTCGGTCGCGCCGGTCCGCGTCATGGGCTACGCGTTCATGCTCACCGGCATCGTGGCGCTGTTCACGCCGCCCGGTTGGCGCGACGCGCTGATGGCCGTGAGCTTCGGCGCGCTGCACGTGGGCTTCGGCGCGTGGATCGCGAGGCGTCACGGTGGCTAGAGGGAGCGCCGCGCGGGCGACGGCGCGCACGTCATCGCGTCGCCGCGACCCCGACGAGGACCCCACCGTGGGCGGGCAGCGGGGCGCGCGGGGGCGCCGCGCGATGAGCGCGGTCGGGGAGTCGGCCGGCCGCGAGGCGCTGGCGCTCGACCGCGTCGTCCACGATCGCACGCGGCTCGGCATGCTGTCGGCGCTCGCGGTCAACGAGCGATTGTCGTTCGTCGAGCTGAAGCAGCTGCTCGACACCACCGACGGCAACTTGAGCGTCCACGCGCGCAAGCTCGAGGATGCCGGGTACATCACGTGTACCAAGTCGTTCGCCGGCCGCGTGCCGCGGACGGAGTTCCGGCTCGTCGCGGCCGGCCGCAAGGCGCTCGAGCGCTACCTGCGTCACATGGAGGTGCTCATCCACGCGACGCGCGCGTTCAAGCCGCCCTCGTGAACGCGCCAATCATCCGCGGCCTCCGCATGCTCGCCGCGGCGGCACTCGTGTCTGGCCTCGTGCTGTTCGGATACGCCAGCGCCCAGCAGGCTCAGCGCCAGGGCGCGAACGACCCGCAGATCCAGATCGC
>JANLWK010000439.1:0-3998 GCA_031364505.1 Candidatus Eiseniibacteriota bacterium
GCGGGAAATCCGTGAGCAGGAACGAGCGCTGGATCCGGCGCGCGAGCTGCAGCTCGCGCTCGGTCCCGGCGCGCTCGACGGCGCGGCGGTAGAACACGGTCGCCATCGCGATCCCGAGGAACAGGGCCATGAACAGCAGCGTGAACATGGCGATCACGACGACGTCGCGCGCGTTGCCGAGGAAGCTCGGCGCCACCGTGAAGTGGAGCGCCAGCGACGCCGTGAAGGCGCCGATCAGGCTCGCCACCGCGTACGACGAGATGCGCAGGATCATGCGCCGGCTGCCCATCTCGTCGGTGCCCGGTAGCCTCGACAGGATGAAGTGCTCGAGCGACCAGATCGACAGCGCGATGCCGTACGCGAAGTAGAGCGACGCGACGTAGGCGCCCACGTAGCCCTCGCGCTTCGCCCCGTACAGCGTGCCGAAGAACAGCGCGAAGGGAACAGCCCACAGGGGCTGGAGCCACAACAGATGGAGAAGCGAGCGCCATGGCGAGTCCGGGCGCGTCGTGCGGGGCATGGGTGGGTCTCCGGTGCGCGGGCAGGATAGGGGCAATTGGGGCCGGCGCAAGGCGGAACGGGCGCCGCCCGCCGACTTGAAGCCGGCGCGGCGATGAACGATCTTCTCGCGTCCCGGCGCGCCGCGCGCCGCGTCCCGGCCATGCTCCGGCCGAACGAGATGGAACGAGGCCCCCCGAGGGTCCTGGAGGCTCCCACATGACCCGCGTGACGAGCATGTTCCCCGATGCCCGGATTCCCTACGGCACGTGGGGGAGCAGCTACTTTCCGGCCTGGCAGTCGAGCCCGCTCGCCGAGGTGAACATCGGCCAGTTCGCCGGCGAGGCGATGGGGCGGATCCTCGGCCTCCGGGGCGTGCCGAAGAGCAGCCTCGACTACCTCGTGATCGGCTCCACGATCCCGTGGCACTGGAAGTTCTGGACCGCCCCGCTCGTCGCGAGCTGCATGGGGCAGCGGTTGCCCGGTTATCACGTCGAGCAGGCGTGCGCGACGGGGCTCCAGGCCGTGTTGCTCGGCGGGTCGGAAGTGCAGTCGGGCGGCAAGGACGCGGTCGGCGTGCTCACCTTCGACCGCACGAGCGATTCGCCGGTCGGCGTGTTCCCCGAGCGCCGCGCGCACCAGCGCACGCACGCGATCGCGGACGTGTGGGACAACTTCGGCTTCGACCCGGCGACCGGGAACGCGATGATCACCGCGGCCGGCATCACCGCGCGCAAGTACAAGGTCGACCGCCGCGAGGTCGACGACGTCGCCTACACGCGCCACGAGCAGTACTTCCAGGCGAAGGAGTCCGGCTTCCTCGATCGCGTGCTCGTGCCGCTCGACCTGCTGAACGTCGCGGGCCGCCCGCTCGGCCGCGTCGCCGAGGACGTCGGCGTCCGCCGCCTGACGCGCGGCGAGCTGAACGCGCAGCGCGACCTCGACACGTGCGTCACGAGCGGCACGCAGACGCACGCGTCGGACGGTATGGCGACGCTGCTCGTCGCGCGCACGGAGCGCGCGAGGGAGCTGAGCCGCCGGCCCGAGATCGACATCCGCTTCATCGCCAAGGCGGAGGTGCGTGCCGAGCCGAGCCTGATGCCCGAGGCGCCGGCGCTCGCGGTGCGCGAGCTGCTGCGGCGCACCGGGCTCACGATGGACGACGTCGCCGTGGCGAAGAACCACAATCCATTCGCGTTGAACGACGTCGTGTTCACGAAGGTGCTGGGCTACGACTGGCGGAAGCTGAACACCACCGGCTGTTCGCTCGTGTGGGGCCATCCGCAGGGGCCCACGCTCACGCGGGTGCTGATCGAAGCGCTCGAGGAGGCCGTCGATCTCGGTGGCGGGCGCGTGCTCGTGTTCGGCTGCGCGGCAGGCGACGTCGGCATCGCGGCCCTGTTCGAGGTGGCGTGAGATGACGACCTCCGAAGCCCGCACGACGACGCGCGCGATGCGCGCCTCGACGCTCGAGACGCTGGGTCTCGGCACCGTGATCGACGTGTTCCGGCGCGGGGCGCTCCCCGCCGACGCGGCCACCCTCGTGGATCGCGTGTTCGGTCCCGCGGGCGAGCGCGGCTCGCTCGTCATCACCGGTGCGAACGGCATCGTCGGCGCGGGGAAGGCGATGCAGCTCGGATCGCGGCTCGAGCCGTTCGGCGTGCGGGTCGTGGCGCTCGATTTCCCCGGCAGCCCGGACGGCCTCGGCCGCCACTACGCCGGGCTCACCCAGGCGTTCGGCCGCGAGGCCGCGGATCGCATCATGGGCAACATCGTGCGCCTCACCTACGACGGCAAGCGCCTGCCGGCGGAGCTCGCGAGCCTCAAGCCCCGCTTCCTGCTCGAAGCGATTCCGGAAGTGCTCGAGCTGAAGACCGCGCACTACCGCCTGTTCCGCGACGCGTTCCCCGGCCTCGAGATCCGCTCGGTGACCTCGGGCTTCCCGAGCAAGGAACTCGGCGTCGGCATCGCGCACCCGGCGTTCCCGCACGAGATCAACAAGGTGTGGGAAGTCGTGGAGCCCGCCCCCTCCGCCGTGACGCAGATGCTGTGGGCGCTCGGGCTCGTGCCGATGCCGGTGAGCGACGACTGGTCGTTCGTGCTCGACGTGCTGTTCTGCGGCGTCACGCTGGCGGGGCTCAAGGCGCACCGCGCGACGAACATGCCGTTCTGGAAGATCGACAAGCTCACGCGACGGCTGATCGGCGCGAATCCGTTCCGCGCCCACGACGCCATCGGCTCAAAGGGCGCGGACTTCCTCACCTGGTCGTGCCTCCACCACCTGAGCGAGCAGTACGGCCCATTGTTCCAGCCGACACCGGAGCTGATCGAGCGCAAGGAGACCGGCCAAGCGTGGTACCCGCCCGACCACTTCCGCCCGCTCGTCGACTGGACGATGTCCGATGCGGAACGCGAGGCGTTCCGCATTCGGCTGCTCGGGCCGCTATTCCAGATGACGTGCCTCATGCTGCACGAGCGCCGGGCGCACCTCACGTATCTCAACGCCATCGGCGAGCTGTGCGCGCAGTTCCGGCGCGGCGCGATTGCCGAGATGCGCGCCCTCGGCGCCGCGGAAGTGGTGAAGACGGTCGAGGCGTACCACCGGCTGGATCCCGAGGCGGCGAAGCGCGCTTGGCATCCCGACGCGCTCGCCGGCATGGATACGCCCGAGTGGCGGCAGCTCTACGTCAACGCCGAGCACGACGGCACCGTTGGCGTCGTGACGCTGAGCCGGGAGAGCTACGGCTGGGATGTCGACGCCGAGCTGAACCGGGCGCTCGACTGGTTGAAGGCCGAGGGCATCCGCCGCGTGATCGTCTCCGGCGACTTCCACCTCTCGACCCAGATGGTCGGCGCCGACACGGCCGACTTCTTCCCCGCGCTCGAGCGTATCGACGCCGGGCTCGCGATCACGAACGGCTGGTCGAAGACGGCGCGCCGCCTGAACGATGACTTCGACGTGTCGGTCGCGTTCGTGGGCGGCAAGCGCTGCCTCGCCGGGATGCTCGAGCTGCTGATGCACTGCCACTACGTCGTCGCCGTCGACGACGCGCGGTTCGGCTGGCCCGAGGTCACGCTGCCGGTGGTGCCGGGCATGGAGGGCTGCCACTGGCCGTTCCGCCGCAGCACCCGCGAGCAATGGGGGCGGCTGCTGCGCATGCTGCTGACCGGCGAGTTCGTGAAGGCGCCCGATGCGGTGGGGTGGCTGATCGATCACGCCGCCCCGATGAATGACGCGATCGCTTGTGCCTGGCGGCTCGCGAGCGGCGCCGGCGCGGGCGCGGCACCGGCGCGGCGGCCGCTCGCGACGGGCGCGTTGCCGAACGTGGCGGCGGACCTGGCCGGACTCCCCGAGGCGGACGGGCCGCTCACCGAGGCCGCACGCGCCTGCATCGTGGCATGCGTGCGCCAGTCGACCGAGGCCCCGCTCGCCGAGGCGCTCGCGATCCAGGCGCGCATCGCGGCCGAGTTCCTCGCCTCGAATACGTGCCGCGGCGGCC
>JANLWK010000443.1:0-11619 GCA_031364505.1 Candidatus Eiseniibacteriota bacterium
GGTGGAACACGGCGTCGCGCGCCCGGGACCCATCCGCACGACCTCGGTCCGGAACCGCGCAGGACGCCCGCCTCATGAAGGAGCCGCGCCATGACTCAGCTCACCGCTCGACCATCCGCTCCGGGTCGCATGGACCTGGACCAGACGGAACTCATCCAGATCTGGATCACGGTCAAGAACAACAAGACCGAGATCGAAGTCTATCCGAAGCGCAAGAACGACACGACGGTCTTCCACTCGAAGACGCCGGGGCTCGCCTCGCCGTGGAAGCCGCGGCAGGTACGCTGGGTCGTCGCTGGAATGACCGCGGGCCAGCGGCTCGTGATCGAGAAGAAGGCGAGCCCGTCCAATTACGGGGACGATACGTTCGACGGCACGCGCTTCGTGATCGACGCGCCGGACAACACGATCAACAGTGGCGACACGACGCGCGGCCCGGACCCCGGCAAGACCGAGCTGTACTGGGACTACTCGATCACCTTGTACGCGACGACCGCCGAGCCGATGCCGCCGGTCGCCCAGCTGGATCCGATGATCATCATCAAGGATGATCCCTAGCCAGCCGGCGCGTCTCGAGCGGGCGCGATGAACTTCCGGGCCGTGGCGGCAACGCCGCGGCCACGTTCACCTCCCCGCCATCAGCGCCTGGATCTCCGGGTCGATCGTGAGTGCCCGGAACTCGTCCTCCGCGCGCACCATGCGCGGCGATACGCCGAGCTTCAGCGCCCGTCGGAGCGCCGCGATCGCATCGGCCCTGCGCCCGCACAGCGCCTCGACGCGCGCGACGATGTGGGCGCTCTCGGCGTCGTCGGCCGGCAGGCCGGGTCGCGCCGATGCGAGGCTCGTCCGGGCCCCCGCGCAATCGCCCGCCTTGGCGAGCGCCACCGCGTAGTGCAGCCGCCGCGCGGGATTCTGCGGATCGTCGTGCAGCAGCGCCTCGTCGAGCGCCACCGCGTCGCGGTACGCCGCGCGTGCCGAGTCCGCCGCGCCCATGTGCAGCAGGAGATCCCCGAGGTTGATGCGCAGCGTCGGCTCGCGCGGCTCGAGTGAAACCGCGAGATGGTAGTAGCGTTCGGCTTCGCCGAAACGCTTCAGGTAGAAGTACGCGCTACCGATGTTCGAGGCTAGGATGGCGTCCTGTACCGGCCGCGGCAGGCGCTCGTACGTGGCGGCGGCGCCGGCGTAGTCGCCCTGGGCGAGCTGGACGGCCGCCAGTTGCTCGTAGCCGCGATTCTTCTCGGGGAAGATGCGCACGATCTGGCGAAACGCGTCGGCCGCACCGCGGTAGTCCGCGCGACGGAAGCGCAGCGCGCCGAGCGCGTTCCAGTTGCGCCAGTAGTCCGGCCGCAGCTGGACGGCCTTGCGCAGCGCCGCCTCGGCCGCGTTCAGGTTGCCCGCGTCGCGCTGGCTCCACGCGAGCTGGAGCAGCGCCTCGTCCCAGTTCGGATTGACCTGCAGCACCGCCTCCAGCTCGCGGATCGACTCGGCGTAGCGGCTCGTCGCGCGGTAGACCTGCGCGCGTGCCACGCGCGCCTCGAGCAGCTGCGGGCTCAGGCGCACCGCGCGGTTCGCGGCCTCCTCGGCCTGGCGCAGCGTCTCCGGCGTCTTGTCACGGGCCCAGACCTTGACGAGCGCCAGGCTGCGTCCTGCCCACGCGAGCGCGAAGTCGGGGTCCTGGTCGAGCGCCTTCTGGTACAGCTCGAGCGCCCGGTCGCCGGCGCGCGGATCGTCCGCGTCCTCGAGCGCCGCTCCCGCGCGCAGGTAGAGCGTGTACGCCGACAGCGCCCGGGGCTCGGTGTGCGGTTGCGCCACCGCGCGAGGGGCGAGGCCGCCGGCGAGGCTGCGCGCCACCTGGTCCGAGATGTCGCGCTCGATCTCGAGCAACCCGGACAGCGAATAGTCGTAGCGCTTGGTCCAGCGCACGACGCCGTTCTGCACCAGCGCCACGTCGAGCAGCACGCGCGGTCCCTCGCGGCGCAGCGTGCCCTCGAGCACCGACTTGACGCCCAGCTCGCGCGCCACGGTCTCGGGCGAGCCGTTGCCGGGGGCGGCCATCGCCGACGACATGCTCGCGACGTTGATGCGACTGCCGCGGACGAGGTTGCCCAGCACGTCGGCCGCGATGCCTTCGCCGAGATCGTCCATGCCCGGGTCGCCCGTGCGGTTGCGGAACGGCATCACCGCGAGCGAGGCGCGCGGCCCGGACGACAGGTGCTGCCACGCCCACACGCCCGCGACGGTCGCCGCGATGACGAGCCCCATGGCGAGGGCGGCGCGGGCGGGCGATGGTCGGCGGCGGATCGGGGGCGCGGGGTCGCGCCGCAACCGCTCGAGATCCGTGCCCACTTCATGCGCCGACTGGTAGCGGCGGCCCGGGTCCTTGGCCAGCAGCTTGCGCACGATGCGCTGCAGCTCGTCCGGCACGTTCGCGGCGTAGCGGGTGAGGGGTGTGGGCTCCTCGTTCGCCGCGGCGTAGAACACCTCCATGTCCGTGGCGCCGTTGAACGGCAGGTGCCCGGTGATCATCTGGTAGAGCAGCACACCGAACGAGAACAGGTCGCTGCGGCGGTCGGCCGGCTTGCCGTTCGCCTGCTCGGGCGCCATGTACGCCGCGGTGCCGAGCACGCGCCCCTCGGAGGTGAGCCCCGACGACGGCCGCATGCCGGGCGGCGCGGTCTCCAGCACGCGCGCGAGCCCGAAGTCGAGCACCTTGATGCGGCCGTCGGGGGTGACGCGGACGTTCGTGGGCTTCAGGTCGCGGTGGACGATGCCGGCGTCGTGCGCCGCCTCGAGCCCCGCCGCGATCTGGATCGCGAGATCGAGCACCTGCTCGATGCGCATCGGAGGCCCGTCGATGATCTCCTGCAAGTCCTGGCCCGGCACGTACTCCATCGCCAGGTAGAGCAGCCGGTCGGGATGCGGCCCCGGCGAGCCTGGTTCGAGCACGTCGGCCGGTTCCGCGGGGGCCTCGCCGACGTCGTAGCAGGCCGCGATCGAGGCGTGGCTCAGCCCCGCTTCGGCGCGCGCTTCGCGCAGGAAGCGCGTCCGGTGCTCGCGGCTGGCACTCAGGTGCTCGGGCAGCACCTTGAGCGCGACCACGCGGTCGAGGCGCGAATCCCGCGCCTTGAACACGACGCCCATGCCGCCGCGGCCCAGCGGTTCGATCAGCTCGTACTCGGCGATACGGCCGAGGGACATCGGGTGGCTCCCAGGGGAACGGCCCAACGCGGCACGGAGGCGCCTCGTTGACCGATGAGCATAGCCCCCCGCCCACCGATGTTAAACTGCGTTCATGGTTCATTCGGACTCAACGGTGCCGCGCCATGTCGCCCCGCGAGCCCGCCGAGCGTTGTCTCGCGCCCAACGAGCCACCCCGCGAGCCAGCCGAGCGGTCTCAAGGGCCAGCCGAGCGGTCCGATGATCGGCACCACCCTGTCGCACTACCACGTGCTGGAGCGGATCGGCGTGGGTGGCATGGGCGTCGTCTACCGGGCCCGCGACGAGCGGCTCGAGCGCGACGTGGCGATCAAGGTGCTGCCGCACGGCACCCTGGCCAGCGACGCCGCGCGGCGTCGGTTCCGGCGCGAGGCGCTCGCGATCTCGCGGCTGACGCACCCGGGCATCGCCACCATCCACGACTTCGACACCGAGGCCGGCACCGACTTCCTGGTGCTCGAATACCTGCCCGGCGAGCCGCTCGACGCCCGTCTCGCGCGCGGGCCGCTCGGCGAGCCCGAGGCGATCGACCTCGCGACCCAGGTGGCCGACGCGCTCGAGGCCTCGCACGAGATGGGCGTGATTCATCTCGACCTGAAGCCCGGCAACATCCACGTGTCGCCGCGCGGCCGGGTCAAGGTGCTGGACTTCGGCCTCGCCCGCATCCTCCAGCGCGAGGGGGGCTGGGTGACGACCTCGATGGCGTCCGACTCCGCGGCGCTCGCCGGGACGCTGCCGTACATGTCGCCCGAGCAGATCGCCGGCGGCGATCCCGACCCGCGCACCGATCTCTACGCGCTCGGCGTCGTGCTCTACGAGATGGTCACCGGCCGGCGCCCGTTCGAGCAGCCGCAGCCGGCGGCGCTCATGTACGCCATCGTCAACACGCCGCCGCCATCGCCACGCTCGCTCGCGGGCGTGTCGCCGGCGCTCGAGGCGCTCATCGTGCGCGCGCTCGACAAGTCGCCCGATGGGCGCTTCGGTTCGGCGCGCGAAATGTGTGAGGCGCTGCGCACGGCCGGGGGCGCGTACGCCGCGGGGACGAACGCCGCGGCCGTCCCAGTCGGCGTGGCAGTCGCCCCGCCGGCTTCCGGCATCCGGTCGCTCGCCGTGCTGCCGCTGCGCGACCTGTCAGGTGATCCCGCGCAGGAGTACTTCGCCGACGGCATCACCGAGGCGCTGATCACGGCCCTGGCGCGGCTGTCATCGCTGCGCGTCATCTCGAGCACCACGGTGATGCAGTACAAGCACGCGCGAAAGCCGCTGCCCGAGATCGCGCGCACGCTCGGCGTCGAGGCCGTGGTCGAGGGTTCGGTGCTGCGCTCCGGCGACCGCGTGCGCATCACCGCGCAGTTGATCGACGCGGCGAACGACCGGCACCTGTGGGCCCAGAGCTACGAGCGCGACGTCGTCGACGTGCTGGCGCTCCAGTCCGAGGTCGTCCAGGCCATCGCCGGCGAGGTGCGCGCCCAGCTCACGCCGCAGGAGCGCGAGCGCCTCGTGGCCGGCCGCAGCGTCGACCCGAAGGCGTTCGAGGCCTACCTGCGCGGGCGTTACTTCTGGAACCAGCGCGGCACCGCCGACGTGCGCAAGGCGGTCGAGCACTTCAACGCCGCGATCGCCGCCGATCCGACGTTCGCGCTCGCGTACTCCGGGCTCGCGGACTGCTACAACATCCTGGGTGACCAGCACGTGCTGTCGCCCGCCGAGGCCGGTCCGCTCGCGCGCGCGGCCACGCGGCGCGCGCTCGAGTTCGAGCCCGAGCTGGCCGAGGCGCACACGTCGCTCGGCTTCAACCGCATGTTCTACGAGTGGGACTGGGCCGGCGCCGAGCAGGCCTACCGCCACGCGCTGCGGCTCAACCCCGGTTACGCGACGGCGCACCAGTGGTACGCCGAGTACCTCGCCCAGCTCGGGCACTTCGATGCGGCGATCGTCGAGGCGCGCGAGGCCCAGGCGCTCGACCCGCTCGCCTTCGTGATGGGCACCACCGTCGGCGACGTGCTGTACTTCTCGCGCCGCTACGACGAGGCCATCGCGGCCCTGCGCGCCATCGTCGACACCGAGCCCGCGTTCCTGCACGCCCTGAACGACCTGGGCCGCGCGTATGCCGAGGTCGGACGGTTCGAGGACGCCTGCGCCTGCTTCGACGACGCCGGCCGCCGCGGCGGCGGCGACCCGCGCTCGTCGGCGGGCATGGGCCGCGCGCTGGCGCAGGCGGGCCGAACCGACGAGGCCCGCGCCGTGCTGGCTGCGCTGCGCGAGCGCGGCCGCGAGCGCTACGTGTCGTCGCTCTCCGTCGCCACGATCCACGCCGCCCTCGGCGACGTGGACGAGGCGCTCGGCTGGATCGAGCGCGGCGTCGAGCAGCGTGACTCGTCGCTCGTGTGGATCAAGGTCCACCCACGTGTCGACCCGCTGCGCGGGGACCCTCGCTTTACCGCGGCGCTCGAGCGCATGGGATTGGGATGATCGCCGTCGTGGCGTGAGCAGGGAGTGCCGTGGTCAGGGCATGTGAATGGCGTGCGTAGCCAGGATGGCGAAGCGCGCCAGAGGTAGCGAGCCGGAGCAGGAGCGAAGGCGAGCGAGCCCTGTCCACGGTACTCCCTGCTCGCGCCGGAGCCCCATCCGCCGCCACCTCAAACGCCAACGGCCGCCGGAGCGTGTCGCCCCGGCGGCCGTCGCGTGAATCGATCTGTCTGGACTACCGCGTCACGATGACCCGCGTCACGAAGTCCTTCTCCGGCGTGTGGAACCGCACGAAGTACATCCCCGTGGGCGCGATGCCGCCACTCGCCAGACGTCCGTTCCATCCCGCGTGGTACCGGCCGGCGGGGTAGCTGCCCGACGCCAGGACGCGCACTTCGCGGCCCTGGAGGTCCACCAGCGACAGCCGGATGTTCGCCATGCGTGCCACCGCGAACTCGGCGCCGAACGAGCCCGTGGTCGGATTCGGCCACACGCGCGCAAGCGCGAACTCCGACGGCGTGGGGCCGTCCACAGCGGAGACACCCGGGTCGAAGATCGAGAACGCCGCGTCGCTCACGTCCTCCGTCGTCTGGTTCGCCGTGTCCTTCGCCCGGACCTTGAACAGGGCCGTGAAGACCGGCGTGGCGTTGGTGTTCGTGCCGGGTCCCGTCACCGTCCAGTTGTACGTGCCGGAGTTCGGGATGTCCGTCGCGATCGGAGCGTAGTTCGAGCCGTTGTCACGCGAGATTTCGAGCGTGACCGACGCCACACCGACGTCGTCCGAGGCCGTCCACGTCAGGTTGGTCGAGCTGCCGACGATGATGTCCTCGCCGCCGTTCGGGGCCGTCACCGTCACCGAGGGCGGCTGGTCCGCGACGACGTCGAGGTCGTACGGCGACGAGCTGCTCGCCGTGAAGCACGCGTTCGCCGGGTAGCTCGCCGTGACGTTGTGCGTTCCCACGCCCGCCGCCGGGAGCACGAGCTGCGCCGTGCCGCTCACGACCGGAGCCGAGCCCAGCGCCCCGAACTGGTCCGCGAAGTTCACGGAGCCGACCGACGTCGACGGCGTCACCGTCGCGGTGTACGTGACGTTCTGACCCACGACCACCGGGTCGGGGCTCGCCACGACCGACACGCTGCTCGCCACCGGTCCAGACTCGGGGCCGAGTGCGAGGAACGGCGTGTTCGTGATGCCCGTCGGCACGAAGTTATCGACGCGCCAGCCCGCCAGCCCCAGCAGGTCGTCGGTCCCGATGCGGAAGCGGACCTGCACCGTCTGGTTCGCGTACGTGCCACCGAGGCTCACCGTGCAGAGGTTCAGCGTCGGGTATCCCGAGCTGGTCCGCACGAAGGCCGGCCGGCCCGTGAGCGGGTTGTTCGGGTTCGCGCTGACCGTTCCGTTGTACGTCGGCACGGCCGAGGCGCCGATGTCCGTCCAGATTCCACCGCCGTTGTTCGTGATCTCGATCACGCCGCCGTCGAAGGACGTCGTCGCGTCCTCGAACTGGAAGGCGTGCTGGAACGTGAAGCTGAACGTGCCGGGGCCGACCAGCATCGGGGGTGAGATCGCGAACATGTCCGACGGCGAGCCCGCGTCCGGCCCGTACAGCACGTGCGACGTGCCGGTCAGCTCCAGCCGCCGCCACACGCGGTCGGCCGTCACCGGCGTGTTGCCGCTGTAGGTCCAGTTCGGCGACCGCTCCTCGAAGTCGTCGGACGCCGACGGAGCGTCATCCACGTTGCCGTACGAATTCTGCGTGAACGTCCGCGGTCCCGCGATCAGCAGGCCCGGATCGTTGTAGTCGATTTTGAGATCGATGACCTGCTGGCCGGCGCCCGCGAGCTGGACCTGCACCGACCCCGAGACGCTGGAGTAGGGGGTCGACGACGCGAAGTTGATGGTGTTGCCGGCCGGGAAGCTCACGTTCCCGTTCGTGCTCGAGACGGTGCCCGTGGTGGCCGACAGCGTCGTCGACCCGACGTTCTTGAGCGTGACCGACAACGTGCCGATCTCGCCCGAGTCGAGGTAGCCGTCCGTATCGCACGAGAGCACGTCGTCGACCAGCGAGGCATCCGTGAGCGCGATATCGCCGCCGCACACGAAGCTCTCGGTGGCGCCGGCGTTGGTGGTCGAGAAGCGATCCGGCGATACCGCGCCGATACCGCAGCCGCGCTTGGCGAACGCGGCGCAGAACAGGGTGTAGTCCGCGAAGTCCCCCGCGTATGCCGCGGCCAGGACGGCGTCACGCCCCTCGGTGAACGTCGGGGCGGTGGGTTGCGTCATTTTGTAGCTGGCGACCAGGTAGTCGCGCATGCGGGTCCGCGCCTGGTCGAACGTCAGGCGGCCGGTGTCGCGCAGCAGCGACGAGTAGCACTCCCACAGCATCGAGCACCACACCTCGCCGGCATTGTGCACTTCGGCGTTGTTCGCGCCGCTCGCGCCGAACGCCGTGGGCGGCCCGACCGGCAGCGCCACGCCGTTCGTGACGTGCTTGAAGGTGAGCGCGTTCTTCGCGAAGTCCGACGAGTACGGCAGCCGGCGGATGCCGTAGTAGTACGAGTTGTCGGGCACCAAGTTGTTGATCACCGCGTAGGCCGCCAGCGCGTAGACGCCGTTGTAGTTGGGGTTCGAGGGCACCACCGCGTCCTCGGGCTTCACCGTCATTATCATCGCCGTGAAGTCGCCCCAGCCCTCGCCCATGCCGCGCGACTGGCCCGCGATCAGGCCGGACGCGTTGCCGATGAGGCGGTTGCTGATGTAGTGGCCCCACTCGTGCGCCACGATCTGGTTGTCGATCGTGCCGTCGTGGTTCACCGCGATCGCGCGAACCAGGCGCGCGTTCACGGGCCCCGAGGTGAGCGCGGACTTGATCGTGTTGCCGTTTGAGACCGAGATGCTGAGCACCGGGATCGTGATCGTCGCGTCCGTGCCCGTCATGTTGATCGTGCCGAGCGAGGTGTTGGCGATGATTACGCCCACCGCGCCGGCGTTCTGGGCGTTCTTCACCTTGACCGGATAGGTGCAGGTCGCCGAGCGGTCGATCAGCGCGATCTTGCCGGGCAGCGATGCCGCGTTCGTGAACGGCGTTTCGCAGCCGTCGTTGACGGGCGCCGTCGGGTCGATGACGAGCACCACGTCCGCCGTCACGTCGAACGTCTGCGGGCCGAACGTCGTGGAGGTGCCCACCGCGTACGTGCCTGCCGCACTCGACGGCGGGTTCACGATCAGGTTCGCGGTCTGGCCGCCCGTCGTCGTGAACACGTACATCTGCTGACGCGGTGAGCCGCCGTCGGCTGGCGTGCTCATGTTCGCGTTGTTCGTGCCGCTGTTGTCCTGGGCCTCGGCATGGAGCACGTCGCCCTGCACGCCGCCGCGGCCGAGGTTGTTCGCCTGCGCGTTGCCCGACGCCTCGTTGAAGCCGGCGTCGTAGAACCAGTCGTGCAGCCAGTTGTTGACGTAGAAGTGCTGCGTGACCGACGCCATCTGCTGCGCCTGGCTGACGTTCGGCGCCTGGTTCACGTTGTAGGTGCGGTCGAACGTGCTGGCCGACGTCGTCGAGGCGCGGAAGTCGCCGGCCGTCAGGCCGTCCGGCGCGGTGATGTCCGCGTAGGCGTCGACATTGTTGCCGTTCGTCTCCGTGGCGCCCGGCGGCAGCCACGGGTCGTTCGTCGAGATCGGCCCGTTCTGCAGCGTCCTGAGCACCGGGGCGACGTACGGCGGGTTGTAGTTGTTCGGCGTGCCCGTCGGATGCGGCGTCGGGTCGTTGCCCTGCGGCCCGTCGTACGGCGTGTTGAGAGCGGTGTTGTCGGCCCACACGCGGTACGTGAACGAATCGGTCTCGGTGATGCGGTGGCGGAACAGGATCATGCCGTCGATGGCCGAGACGACGTACGCATAGCCTTCCGTCTCGTTCATCAGCTCGATGTAGTAGGCCGGGATCAGCTCGCCGGGCACGTGGAACAGCGTCTGGTGCGCGCGCACGAGGCGGGTCATCCGCTCTTCGGGATCCACGTTCATGAGCGAGCTGTAGGCGTCGTAGTTGCGGTAGCCGCCCTCGGCGTCGCCGGCGAGGAACGCGGACCCGACGGGGCCGCCCGCGTAGTCGGCGAGCGCCTTCGCGACGGCCTGGGCCTCGGTGAACGTGAAGTCGCGCAGGCCCGCGCGCTTCGCCTCGGCGACACTCGCGATGTAGCCCGCGGAGGCCACCAGGTTGAGATTGCGGTCCATCATGATCTTCATCTCGTCACGGAACACCTCGACGCCGCCGACCGACTGGCGGAACGACACGATGATGCCGCCGCGGCCGGTGTCGTGGATGTTCTGCACGAGCGCGCCGGCGACGTCGCTCTCCGCGAGGCGGTAGAGCGGCGCCAGCTTCTCGGCGTACGTGCGCGCGCTCTGCGCGAGCGAGGCGGGCGAGCGGCGCCCGGTGACCGCCGAGGACGCCTGCAGCGACGAGCGCGAGCCCCACACGAACGTCGGCACGCCGAAGCGCTCGTCGGTCTGGCTCACCGTCGCGAGCGCCCGCAGCGACGGATCGTTCTGCATCGCGCGAAGGTGCTCGAGCGGAACCTTGTACGGCGCGAAGCCCGAGGAGAAGTCGAATTCCTGCCGCACCGCCGCGAAGGCGGATGCGGCGAACGAGATGCCGAGCGCGAGCGCCCCGGCCGTGCGGAGTAACGCAAAGAGGTTGTAGCGATTGGATTTCACGACGACACTCCCGATCGAAGGGACGACAAGCCGGGGCGGCCGGACAAAGTGAGCCCAAAGACTATCGCGGCAGGGCACGTAACGGTTCAACACCATTCTTGGCCCTTCCGTGACAGACGGGCGGTTTTGTTTGGTGTGACCAAACTCGGGCGGCTCTCGGCCTCCTCGCGGATGGGGTACGAAGGCCGCCGCGGCAAGGGGTCTGCCGCGACGGCCCTAACGGAAAAGGCGTAGCCTTGGCGCCCCCCATGCCCACCCATGTCGCAGTCGTAGGAGCAGGCGCCGCAGGGCTTACGGCCGCCCTGCGCGCCGCCGAGGCCGGCGCAAAAGTGACGCTGCTCAACGCGCATCCGAAGATCGGCCTGAAGATCCTCATGTCCGGCGGGACGCGCTGCAACGTCACACACGCGAGGGTGACCGAGCGCGACTTCAACGGCGGCTCGCGCCCGTTCATCCGGCGCGTGCTGAGCGAGTTCGACGTCGAGGCCACGCTCGCGTGGTTCGCCGCGATGGGCGTGGCACTCAAACTCGAGCCCACCGGCAAGTACTTCCCCGAGAGCGACGACGCGCAGACCGTGCTGGACGCGCTGCTCGGTGCCGTCGAGGGCGCCGGCGTGAGCGTCGAGAGCGGCGCGCGCGTGGTGCGGCTCGAGCCGCGCGCGGGCGGCGGCCACCGGCTCGGCATCCAGTCGGTGCGCGACAGCGCCGCACTCGGCGGCGGGGGAGTGGCGAAGAGCGGCCAGGCCGAATGGCCGCTGTCCGCGAACGAGCCCGATCGATGGATGGACGCCGATCGCGTGATCGTCGCGAGCGGCGGGCTCTCCTTCCCGCGCACCGGCAGCGACGGCACCGGCTACGCGCTACTGACCGCGCTGGGCCACACGCTCGTGCCGCCCGTGCCCGCGCTGACGCCGCTCGCCGCCGAGGATCCGTGGTGCAAGGATCTGCAGGGGCTCACCGCGGACGTCGAGCTGCGGCTGTTCGCCGGCAAGAAGATGCTGGCCGAGGTCGAGGGCCCGCTGCTGTTCGCCCACTTCGGCTACACCGGCCCCGCCGCGCTGGATCTCTCGCGCCACTGGCTGCGCGCGGGCGAGAGCGGCGCGGAGCGCCGTGTCGTCGCGAACTTCGCCCCGGGCGCGCGCGAGGAAACGCTGCTCGACGCCTGGGTCGAGATGTCCGCGCACGAACCGCGGGCCACCGTGCGCGCGATGCTCTCAGGCCAG
>JANLWK010000467.1:0-3375 GCA_031364505.1 Candidatus Eiseniibacteriota bacterium
GGCGGGCCCGCGCCGGGGATCAACAGCGTGATCGGCGCCGCGACGATCCGCGCGGCCGTCGAGGGCGTCGAGGTCGTCGGCATCGAGGACGGCTTCGAGTGGATCATGCACGGCAACGTGGATCACGTGCGCCCGCTCACGATCGACAACGTGAGCCGCATCCACTTCCGCGGCGGCTCGCACATCGGCATCTCGCGCGCGAACCCGACCCACGATCCCGAGCTGCTCGAGAACGCGGTCATCTCGCTGCTCCGGCTCAACGTGTTCGAGCTGATCACGATCGGAGGCGACGACACCGCGTACTCCGCGATGATGCTCGAGCGCAAGGCCGCCGGGCGGATTCGCGTGGTCCACGTGCCGAAGTCGATCGACAACGACCTCGACCTGCCGCCGAGCGTCGACACGTTCGGCTTCCAGACGGCGCGCCACCTCGGCGTCGACATCCTCAAGAACCTGATGGTCGACGCCAAGACCACGTCGCGCTGGTACTTCGTCATCTCGATGGGGCGCAAGGCCGGCCACCTCGCGCTCGGCATCGGCAAGGCCGGCGGCGCGACGCTGACGCTGATCCCGGAGGAGTTCTCGGGGCGTCCGATCCGCCTCAAGACCATCGTCGACACGCTGGTCGGCGCGATCATCAAGCGGCTCAGCTTCGGCCGCCGCGACGGCGTGGCGGTGATCGCCGAGGGCGTCGTCCTCGACATCGACCCGCGCGACCTCGCGGCGCTCGAGGACGTCGAGCGCGACGCCCACGGCCACGTGCGCATCGCCGAGGTCAACATCGGCGAGATCATCAAGCGTGCCGTGCAGGACCGGCTGCGCGACTTCGATCTCAAGGCCACCGTCGTCGCGAAGAACATCGGCTACGAGCTGCGTTGCGCCGATCCGATCCCCTACGACATGGAATACACCCGAGACCTCGGCTACTGCGCCGCGAAGTTCCTGCTCGAGGGCGGTAACGCCGCCGTGGTGTCGATGCAGGGCGGTCACTTCGAACCCATCCCGTTCGAGCACCTGTTCGATGCGACGACGAACCGCACGCGCGTCCGGATGGTCGACATCGCCTCGACGCGCTACGCGATCGCGCGGCGCTACATGATCCGGCTCCGCCGCGACGACTTCGATGACGAGCACGAACTGGCGAAATTCGCCGCGACGGCGGGACTCTCGCTGCAGGAGTTCCGCGACCAGTTCGAATCGCTCGTCGGTGACGAACGCCCCGCGATCCACTTGGGGCCGCACCCGCTGCCCGAGGGCCACGAGGCCACGGAAAGCGCGTGACGGGCGCCTTCGGGCGCCTGACGGCCGCCGAAATCCCCTCTCAAGGCCCCGCGCGGGTGTGCCGAAATTCCCAGTGGACGCCCGATCCCCGGCCGGCCCACCCGAATCGCGAGGCTCGATGAAGCCCGTCACCGCGCTCTGCTGCCTGTGCGTCGCCCTGTGCCTGGCTTCCTCGACCGCGGGGGCCGGCGTCATTCGCGGCGTGCTGCGCATCAAGGGGGCGCGGGTCGCGTCCGCCGCTTCGACCGCGCGCGGCCGTGTGCCGGCCGCCGTCGCGCGCCAGCTCAATCCGGGAAGCGGCGCCATCATCTACCTGGACTCGATCCCCGAGAAGGTCGAGAAGAAGCTCGCCAAGTCGGCCGGGTCCGTCACGATCGGCCAGGCGTACGGCGAATTCATTCCCAAGGTGGCGGCGGTCCCGGCCGGTGACACCGTGGTGTTCGAGAACCACGACCGCGTCTATCACAACGCCTTCAGCGTCTCGCCGACGCGCAAATTCGACATCGGCAAGTACGCGCCGCGGCAGAGCCGCCGCGTCGTGTTCAACCGCCCCGGCACCGTGTCGTTGTTCTGTGACATCGACCCGGGCGAGAGCGGCTACATCGTCGTGGTGCCGAATCACGCCTGGACGACCCCGGGCGCCGACGGCCTGTTCGAGCTGCCCAAGCTCCCCGCCGGACGCTATCGCCTTCACGTCTGGCACCCGTCGAAGCGACCCATCACGAAGGACGTGGAGATCCCGAAGCGCGGCGACGTCGCGCTCGACCTGCGGATGTAGCACGCGGGTTCACCGCGCTCCACGTTCCACGCAGCGACGAGTGCCTTGCCGCGCCGTGAGCCCATGGATACTGTCGGCGGCCGCACACGCCATCGCCGTTCGAACGACATCGACCCAAGGGGCGCCATGGGCTTCGCCGAACATCCGATCGAATGGGATGACGCCAAGGTCTCGCGACTCTGGGACTACTACTCGCGCACTCCGCCCTACTCCGAGATGTATTTCTCGAAGGTCTTCGGCGACCGCATCCTGCGGCGCACCGGCCTTCCCCTCGAGGCGCCCCTCGAGGTCCTGGACTTCGGCTGCGGCCCGGGATTCCTGTGGGATCACCTGCGCGCGATGGACTCGGCGTGGCGCTACACGGGGCTCGACTTCTCGTCCGACTCGGTCGCGCTGGTGCGGAACAAGGCGCAGGGCAACCCCCGGTTCGTGGACGCGCACTATGTCAGCCGCCTGCCGGTGAGCCTGGCGCCGGGCCAGTTCGACGTCGTGCTCCTGATCGAGGTCGTCGAGCACCTCAAGGACGAATACCTGGACGGCACGCTCGCGGAGGCGGCGCGGCTGCTGAAGCGGGGCGGCGTCACGGTGATCACGACACCGAACGAAGAGGACCTGTCGAAGGCGACGAAGATCTGCCCCGAGTGCGGCGCTATCTTTCACGAGTGGCAGCACGTGCGCCGCTGGAGCGCGCAGACGCTCACGGAGCGGATGCGGCCGCACGGCTTCGCGCCGCGGCGCGTCCAGGCCGTCGACTTCGGAACGCAGGGTCCGCTCGCGCACATGATCCGCCTCGCGCGGCGGATGCTTCGCGGCAACCCCGGCACGCCGCACCTCCTCGGGGTCTACCAGAGGACGTAAGGCGCGGCTCGGACGTTCGCGCCGCTAGTGCGTCACGACGATGCGCGTGGTGGCCGTCCTGCCCCCCAGATCGAGCCGGCAGAGGTAGACCCCCGGCGCGACGAGGCGTCCGCCGCGGTCCCGGCCGTCCCAGAGCGCGGTGTGGGTTCCCGCCGTGCGATCCCAGGGGCTCAACCGCCGGACCAGGCGTCCGCCCAGGTCGTACACGTCGAGCAGGAGCTTCCCCTCCGCGACCGACTCCGGAAGCTGGTAGACGATCGCCGTCGCGCCGGATGATGGGTTCGGCCGGATCCGCAGCTCGAGCGGGCGAAGGATTGCGTCGTCGGCGCCCGCACTCACCGCGACCGGGTCTCCCGCGCGCAGCAATGGATCGATGACGGACTGGATCACGAAGTTCGAGATCGAGTGGTGCGTATTGAGGGTGTCGAGAAATACCCGGAAGAAGCCCGCCCCCAGGC
>JANLWK010000468.1:0-4833 GCA_031364505.1 Candidatus Eiseniibacteriota bacterium
GATCAGCACGAGCAGCAGCAGCAGCGACACGGGGCCGCCGCCGGCCGGTGCGTGCACGTCGAAGCCCTGGCCCATCAGCAGCATCGCCACGCTGGTGATGCCGAGGGTGGGCGTCTTGGTCTCGCGGTGGACGACGATACCGGCGACGATCGCGACGAGCAGCGTGCACAGCAGCCCGACCAGACGAGGCTCCCACGGCTGAGCGCCGAACATCAGCACGAGGCCCGCGACGGCCACGGAGAACCCGGGCATGAGCGCCACGCCCGATCCAGCGGTGGCCTCCGGGTAGGGCGTGCGGAAATTCGCCAGGTGTTCGGCCTGGGCGAGGATCGCCGGTTCCGTGGGGGCGCCCGATTGCGGGTCGCGGAGGATGCGCACCGACAGGGCGAAGAAGCCGAGGACGACGAGGCTCGAGGCGAGCCACAGGGTGAGACGAAGCAACCGCCGCGTCATTGGAACCTCAGGGGGTACCTCTGGGGGACGTCGGGATGAAACCGGATCGGGATGCGTGCTCCTCGCCGATTCGTCCATGCCGGCGCGTATTCGTGGCATCGGCGCGGCGCGCGTCCGGGACGAGCGGAAGCCGCCGGGCGGCTGCGCGCGGGGCCCGCGCGCAGCGGCGCGCACGATCGGGCGCCGTGTCGCCGCGGAACGCGTCGCCGGGTAATTCCGCACAGCGCGAGCCGCACGGCGCTTCACGAAATCGAGTGATCCCGCCCAATGTCGGCCAGCACGCCGCCCGCGGCCGCCGACACCTCCGCCGTCCACTCGTGCCCGCCGGGGACGCGCACGCACTCGGCCGTGGCGCCCGCGGCCACGAGCCGCGCGAGATCGCGCGCCTCGATCTCGGCGGAGTAGGCGGGGTCCCGGTCGCCGGCGACGACCCGCACGCGCGGCCACCGGCGCGTGCGGCCGTCGTCCGATCCGCTCGAGCCAGGCCCGTCCGATCGGTCCGAGCCGAGCTCGGGCGGCACGTCGCCGGCGACGGCGATCACCGCGTTCGCCGCGCGGCGTCCACGCACCGCGGCGCGGTACGCCATCGCGACGCCCTGCGAGAAGCCCGCGAACACCAGGGCCCGCGGAGCGCCGTGTTCGCGCTCCATCGCGTCGAGCACGGCGTCGACGTAGGCGATGTTGTCGGCGATCGCCTCGATGCGATCCTGCCGCGTCATCCAGTTCGCGACGATCTCGGTCGAGCGCCGCGCATAGAAGGGGTGGAGCGCCTGCACCGACGCGACGAGCCACCCGGAGGCTTCCGGTACGCCGGTCAGGCAGCGGAAGAATCCGCCGGCCTCCTGGGCATAGCCGTGAAACCCGACGAACCATCGCCACGGCCCGCCGCCCTCGGGCGCTCGCGCGAAGTAGCGGCCGTGCACGGTCGTCGCGACCAGCCGCGGTGGGGGCAGCGGAGCGTCCATTCGATCCTCCTCTCGAGTCCGGCGAGGTTGGCACGCGGGCGAGCCGCACGCTAGTCTGCCCGGCTCGACCGCGGTGCCGCCTTCCGCTCACCTCTCTCACTCGGAATCCATGTCCACCACTCCGACGGGCGAGCGCCGCGCGCTCGCCATCGTGCTCGGCGCGCTCCTCATCGACGTGATCGGCCTCGGCATCGTCATGCCGGTGATGCCGGATCTCATCGTGCACCTGACGCACACGACCCTCGGCGAGGCCGCGCGCTACTCCGGCTGGTTGATGGGCTCGTTCGCGGCGATGCAGTTCCTCTTCGGTCCGGTGATGGGCGGGCTCGGCGACCGGTTCGGCCGCCGGCCGGTGCTGCTCATCAGCATGGTCGCGTTCGGGCTCGACTACATCGTCATGGGGCTGGCGCCGACGTTCACCTGGCTGTTCGTGAGCCGCGCGTTCGCGGGCATCGCCGGCGCCACCTTCGCGCCGGCCACGGCCTACATCGCGGACATCACGCCGCCGGCGCGCCGCGCGCGCAACTTCTCGCTGATCGGCGCCGTGTTCGGAATCGGCTTCACGATCGGCCCGGCGATCGGCGGCCTGCTCGGCGGGCTCGGCGACCGTGCGCCGTTCTTCGCCGCCGCCATCCTGGCGCTCACGAACGCGGCGCTCGGCTTGAAGTACCTGCCCGAGTCCCTGCCGCTCGACCGCCGTCGCCCGTTCCACATCGCGCGCGCGAATCCGTTCGGCACGTTCGTCGCGCTCGGTCGTTATCGCGGCGCCAAGGCGCTGCTCGCCGCGTGGTTCCTGTGGATGATCGCGCACATGGGCTACCCGGCCACGTGGGCGTTCTTCACGAAGCTGAAGTTCGGCTGGAGCGACCTCGCCGTGGGCGCGTCGCTGGCGTACATGGGTTTCATGATCGCGATGGTGCAGATCTTCGTGACGCCCCGCGTGATCCCGCGGCTCGGCGAGCGGCGCGCGATCATGATCGGACTCACCATGGGCGCCGCGGGATTCCTCAGCAACGCGCTCGTGCCGCAGGGGTGGATGATCTACGTGGTGCTCGTCGCGTCCTCGCTCCAGGCGCTCGTGTTTCCGTCCATGAACGCGACGCTGTCGCGGCGCGTGGCGGGAAACGCGCAGGGCGAGCTGCAGGGTGGCGTGGCAAGTCTCCAGAGCATCAGCGCGATCATTGGTCCGCTCATGGCGACGAGCACGCTCGCCCACTTCACCCGGCCGGATGGCGCGATCCATTTTCCCGGCGCCGCATTCGTGGTGTCGGCGGCGCTCGCCTTGGGCGCGCTGATCGTCGTGACGTTGCTGCCACCCCACGTGTTCGTGCACCCTCCGGAGTCGAGGCCCGCGGTGCCGGTGGTGCCGCAGGTCCAGCCCGAGGCCTGAGGCCGCCGCCGAGGGGCCCGCGGGCACGGGATCCGGAAGGGGCGCGCGCGAAACGAGGACGCATGGGACGCTTCGACATCCTGCACGAGATCGAGCGACTGGACCCCGAGCGTGACCACGCCCGGATCATGCACCTGTCGTTCGGCTACGAGTTCTGCTGGGACTCGGTGCGCGCGCTGGAGATCGCTCTCTACCGCACGTACTGCGTGCCGAGCATCTCCGCGCTGCTCGACCGCACCGGCGAGTTCTACGCCCACACGCAGCGCCGCTACGACGACACGGCCATCCTCATCGCCGAGATGTGCGAGTGGGGCTATGAAGAGGGACGCGGGCGCCAGGCGCTCGAGCGCATGAACTGGGCGCACGGGCACTACACGATCGCGAACGACGACTTCCTCTACGTGCTGTCGACGTTCATCTTCGAGCCGATCCGCTGGATCGACGCGTTCGCGTGGCGCGCGACGTGCCGGAACGAGAAGCTCGCCTACTACTGGTTCTGGCGGGGCATCGGCGGCCGGATGGGCATCCGCGACATTCCGGGATCGTACGAGGCGTTCGAGATGTGGTCGCGAGACTACGAGCGCGCGCAGTTCCGCTTCGAGGAGACGAACCAGCGCGTGGGGGCGGCCACGCGCGACCTGTTCGCCTCGTGGGTGCCGCGCTTCGCGGCGCCGGTCGTGCGCTACGGCGTGTACGCCGCGCTCGACACCGCGATGCTCGAGGCGTTCGGCTTCCCACGGCCGCTGCCGCTCACGCGGCCGTTGCTGCGCGGGGCCCTGCGACTGCGCGGCGGCCTCGTACGCTGGCTGCCGCCGCGCCGGGCGCCGCACTTCTTCACCGACGACCGCAACCGCACGCACCCGAAGGGCTACGAAGTCCCCGAGCTCGGACCACCGCGCCTGATCGACGCCGAGCGCCGCAAGGCCGAGGCCGCCGCACGTGAGACGCCCTCGCTCCGCTCGTGAGACGGCGCACGCTAGCACGGAAGGCGGGGCGATTCCGAGGTGGCCAGCGCCCAACGGGCCCCGGCGCGCCGCAGGGACAACCGTCGGCCTGGCTGCAAGGCACGTTGATCAAGTCGGCGTCGTGCTTGAACCCGCGGGTGGGCACGTCGTCCGCCGGCGGCGCCTCGATCGCAGAGGAGGCTACTCGTCGCTCGCCCGCGAACGACATGCCCACCCGCTTGAACCGCTGTAACGGCTAACGGCCGAGGTGTCCTGACGGCGTTCACGTGTATCGAACGAACCTGCCCCGGGGCAGGGAACGACGTGGACAGCGACTGTGAACGTCGTTGACGCAGGAGATCAGTCGCATCGAACACAACTGTCCTTGAGGACAGTTTCGTTTCATGTCGCTGAATATCACCTGCTCTGGAGCGCGTTGATCACCCCAAGCGCAACTGGATCTGCTTCCAGTTGAGAAGTCACTTGAAGTGCGGGCCGTTGTTCGTCGCGCCCGGTTCCACGCACAGAATGCAGGTGGGCGGGCATGTCGTTCGCCGGCGGAGCGAAGTAGCCTCTTCTGCGATCGAAAGCGCAGCCGGCGGACGACGTGCCCGCCCGCCCGCGTGGCGCGTAGTTGCGTGGCGCCCGGCACTAGTTGGCCTGACTCAGGTCTCGCGATCGTGCCCCGCCGCCCGCCCGCACCGTCGTGCAGGCCGCGAACTCTGCCCCAACACGCGTGCAGGCTGCCACGCGCGGGAGTTCGCGCGTGCGCGGCGCACGACGCGGACGGCCGATCGTGCGGGATGAGCGGCGCCGGGTGCCATGCGCGTACGAGATTTCATGTGATTACGAACGGCACGACGCTTGCGCTACCTCCCGGCAGACGCGGCCGACGGCATCGCGGTCGCACACCACCCCTTCACTGGAGGAGCACCATGAACAAGCGTGAGAAGGGCTTCACCCTGATCGAGCTCATGATCGTCGTGGTCATCATCGGTATCCTGGCCGCGATCGCGATCCCGAACTTCATCGCGATGCAGAACCGCGCGAAGGAAGGCTCGACGAAGGCGAACATGCACAC
>JANLWK010000013.1:0-2074 GCA_031364505.1 Candidatus Eiseniibacteriota bacterium
CGGCTATCGGGCCAGCTGCTCACCGCACTCGCCGAGCACCGCTGGAGCACGGTGCTGCTCGACAACAACGACTGGCTCTGGGACGAGGTCTCGCGCGACTACGAGGCGCGCATGCCCGTCTTCCAGAGCCAGGGCCCGTTCCGCACGCGCACCGGCATGATCCGCCGCCCCGAGATGAGCTTCGCGCCGCGCACGGAACCGCGAACGCCGTAGACGCGCGTCGCGGGGCGGGCTGCCGGCGGCTCGCGAGCCTTGGTGCGTGAGAAGTCGGCCGCGGGCGCACGTGGCGCGGCGAACTGCGCAGCTCGCTAGAGTTTCAGCTCGCGGGGGCACGCAACGTTCACCGCGATCGAACGAAACTGTCCCCGGGGACAGTTGCACTTCCACCGCGCGAACATGCGTCGGCGCATGTGATCAGATTTCTGATGTGAGAGCGCGCTCGTCCACGACATTGACACCGAGCGACCACGGCGTTACCTGCCCCGGCGCAGGTGACGTCAGCGCGAACGAACGCAACTGTCCCCGGGGACAGTTTTGGTTGATCGGGCTGAACTCTGCGCGGGCAGGTGCGGATGCGTCCGATGCGAAGCAGCCGCCGCTACGCGGTGACGGACGTCCTCAACGCCTCGAGCGCCACCGCCGGGCTCGGCTGGCCGAACACCGCGTTGCCGGCGACGAACACGTCCGCGCCCGCGGCGCGCGCGAGCGGCGCCGTGTCGGGCGCGATGCCGCCGTCGACCTCGATGCGGAACGTCCCGCCGGCCGCGCGGCGCAGGTCGTGCGCCGCGCGCACCTTGTCGAGCATGCGGGGCATGAAGCGCTGGCCGCCGAACCCGGGCTCCACGGTCATCACGAGCAGCAGGTCGATCGCGTCGAGCCAGGGCGCGGCCGCTTCGAGCGGGGTCGCGGGCTTGAGCGCCAGGCCCGCGCGCGCGCCACTCGAGCGGATGCAGGCGAGGGCGGCCCCGGGGTTCGCGCACGCCTCGAGGTGGAGCGTGATCTGGTCCGCGCCGGCGTCCCGGAACCCGCGCACCATCGCCTCGGGGTGCTCGACCATCAGGTGCACGTCGAGAAACGCATGGGTGAGCCGGTCGACGGCGGCGACCAATCCCGAGCCGAACGTGAGGTTCGGCACGAAGCGGTGATCCATGATGTCGCAGTGCACCCAGTCGCGGCGCGGATCGATGAAGGCGAGATCGTCGGCGAGCCGTCCCAGGTCCGCCGACAGGATCGACGGCGCGAGGATCGGGTCGCGGGCGCCCTCGGACGAGATCATCGGATCAGCCGCCCCGTCGCCTGGACGAGGATCTGGGTCTTGCGCGTGATCCGCGATCCGGCCGGCGGATCCTGGAACACGATGGTGCCGATCGACGGCGCCGCCGGCGGCGTGAACACGCGGAAGCCGTAGGCCTCGAGCTGGCGCCGGGCGCCGCCGATCTCGCGGCCCAGCAGGTCCGGCATGACGAAGCTCTCCTCGGCGCCGCCCGTCGACACGAGCACGCTCACCGGCGTCTCGCGCGCGAGCACCTGCTCGGCCGGCGGATCGGTCGCGGCGATCAGCCCGTCGCCCACGTCACCCGACGGGGCACGCGTGATGCCGCCGAGCCGGAGCCCCGCGCGCGTGAGCAGGTAGGCCGAGGTGCGGATCGACTCGCCGAACAGTTCGGGCACGGAGCTGAACTCCTCGCCGAGGCTCACGACCACGGCGACGCGCCTGCGCCCACGGATCGGCGTCTCGGCCTGCGGATCCTGCGACAGGATGAAGTCGCGCGGCACCGACGGATCGAACCGCTCGCCGGCGCGCGACAGCACGAGCCCGCGGCTCTTCAGGGCCTGCTCCGCCTGCGTCACGGTGAGGTTCGTGAGGTCCGGCACGCGCAGCTCGTTCACGCGATGGACGAGCCGCGGCATCACGACGTTGTTGAACACGGCGAGCCCGGTGCCGAACGCCACGATCGCGACGACGATGAGCACCGCGAACGCGCGCACGCGCCGGCGCGGAGGGGGCGCGGTGGGCGGCGCCACAGGGCGCGCGGGCGCTGGCGCCCCGGCTGGCGACGCCGCGGCGGGCGGC
>JANLWK010000049.1:0-2776 GCA_031364505.1 Candidatus Eiseniibacteriota bacterium
CGCCGCGGCGGGTCGCGGGGTGACGAGGGCGAGGAAAAGCAATAGCCACGGGAGCCATCGAGTTCGCATGGGCGACCATCTCCGTCGAGGGGCAAAGCGGACGGCCGTCATGTGAGGCCGACGGCCCGCACCAAGTCTAGAATGCGCCAGCCCGTGCCACAACGGTTAACTGCACGCGCCGGTTCGAGCGACCCCGTCAAGCGGCCAGGGTCGTCCGATCAGTCCGAGCGCGGCTCCGCGCGTTCGAAGAGCACATGGTAGCGATCAGGCCAGAAGAAGAGCGAGAGCACGTGCCGGTAGGATCGATGGAATTCCGGAGAAGCCCAGAACGGCCGTGAATACACGGCCATGTTGCTCTCCATGCTCGTCGCGTCGAGCGTGGGTCGGGTCGAGTAGAGCACGATGAACCGCGGCCGCCGGGACAGGATCGTCTCCGGTCGCAGGTGCCCGATGGATTGATGTGTCCGCGCGATCTCCTCGTCGGCGAGACCCCACCAGTCGATGACCCGGCCATGAAAGTAGTAGCTCACGCGGCCGACATCGCTGCAGGCCACGGCATCGTCCGCCGTGGCGTGATGGTTCAAGTAATCCGCCATGCCGTACAGGGCGCGCTGCTCCGAGGCCGCCAGCATCTCGACGTACTTGCGAGCGTCCCGCGTCGACGTGACGTTCGACGCGACGAAGTACACGACGGCTCCCATCGCGAGAACTCGGACCATCCGTTTGGGCCACTCGGCCAGGAGCTGACGCAGATACGGGATGGATGTGACCATCAGAACCGCGATCAGCGGTGTCACATGGCTGATGAAGCGCGCATCCGGCATCCAGTCGCCGCCGCTGGCAACGGTCAGCCCCAACTGAGCGAGGCAAATCGTCAGCACCAGCAGGACCGGGCCCCAGGAAGCGAGTCGCGATGTCAGTCGGGAGTGATCCCTCGAGATGCCGTCAGCGATGACGGCCATCGCCATGACGAGCCCCGCCATCCACACGCGAGATGCGGGCAGCGTCAGGTAGCGCAGGCCAACGAGCACGCGGATCCAGGCCGAACCGGTAATCTTGGCGGCAACGGTATTAGGCAACCAGTGCCCGAAGTGGACGCGTCCCCAGATCTCGTAGGCAAGCACCGGCACGAGTGCGATCGCCAACCAACCAACCAACCTCTGGACTGGTGCCCGCGGGAATATGCCGCGATCCGCGCCAGGACGAAGATAGCTACGAAGACGAAGCCTTCCGGGCGAGCTGCTTCCAGGAGGGCAACCGGAACAGCGGAGAGAAAGCCGCCTCGGCCGCCAACCTCGAGCAGGAAGGCGTAGGTCGACGCAAGCAGGAGCAGAGCGACGAGGCCATTCTCCATGCCGTAGTACGACCACAGCGCCAAGGGCGAAGCGAGGGCGACGAGCGTCGCCGTCAGATAAGCGTAACGGCTCGTGTCTTCTCGGACTGCGACCTCGCGGGCGATCAGCGACGTCAGCCGGGCGCTCAGGAAGACGCACGCCAGAAAGGCAAGAAGTCCGAGCAGCTTGGAGCCAACCGGCGCGCCAATCCCGAG
Source organism: Candidatus Eiseniibacteriota bacterium (assembly GCA_031364505.1). Taxonomy (GTDB): domain Bacteria; phylum Eisenbacteria; class RBG-16-71-46; order RBG-16-71-46; family RBG-16-71-46; genus JANLWK01. The sequence continues at coordinate 1,550 of JANLWK010000049.1, forward strand.
GGACTCGAAGGGGCTCAAGACCAACGCCCAGAGCATCGACGACGTAGCCTCTACGCGTTGACCCCCGGAGAAGACCGCGCCAACCCCGTGCGTCAGATTCTTGGCGTAGGTGAAGGTGATGAAGGCATCGTCGATGAGACGGTCGCCGTACGTGAGCGCGTGAAGTGCGGCCAGGACGAATGGAATCAGCCAAATAGCCAGGACGACGGGTCGTCTCACGATGCCACAGGTCCTTACCGTAGAAGTGGGCAGCCTCCAAACCCGCTCGATCGGCCTGGACCTTCGCAGCCTGCGGGCACGGGGTCAAAGTCGCGACCCCCGCGATCTTGCGCCACGCGTGCGCCGGCGCTAGCGTGACGCTCCGCGTGAACGATCGCTTCTTCGCACCCCCGGCCCCAGCGGGGTTTTCCATCAAGTTTTCGGGTGTTTTCTCCGAAAACCAGTGCAGGTCACGTCGCGTCTCGCGCGGCGTCTTTTCCTTCGAACCGCAGAGGACCACGTGAGCACCGGCAGCCTGGCGCCGGCCCGGGAGCGCGGCGCCCGCGGGCCCGGCGGCATCTCCATCGGACGCCGCGTCTGATGCACCGGTTCGTCGTCAACAACGTCGTCCTGCTGATTCAGTACGCGGTCTCGGCGCTCGTCTCGGTGTTGCTCGTGCCTCACGTCGTGCGCGCGATCGGACTCGCGCAGTTCGGCACGCTGGCGCTGGCGCTGTCGATCGCGACGTACGGCGCTCTCACCGTCCAGTACGCGTTCCAACTGACGGGACCGCGCCAGCTGATGCAACCACAGCCCGGCGAGCGCGCGGGCGATGTCGTCTCGCGCATCGCCTCGGCGAAGCTCGTCCTGTGGGGCGTGGTGCTCGGCATCACGGCCGTCGCGTTGGGCATCACGCTCGCGACCGGGGCGCGCGTCACTCCGGCGCAGATCGTCATTCTCGTCGCCCTGCCGCTCGCGGCCCTGCTCAACGCGGGCTGGCAGCTGCAGGCCGCGGGCCGGTTCGTCGCGGTCAGCCTCGTTTCGGTCGTGGGGGCGCTCACGGCGCTCGGGCTCGGATTCTCGCGCATCGACGGCGCGAATCCCGCCTCGGTCGCGATCGCCTCGGTGGCACTCGTGTGCGGACCGCTGATCGCGGGCCTCGGCACCTTCGCCGTGAGCACGCGCATGATCGCGCGGGAGGGATACGGCCGGCTGCGGTGGCACGCGCCCTGGGGAACGCTGGCGGAG
>JANLWK010000116.1:0-1939 GCA_031364505.1 Candidatus Eiseniibacteriota bacterium
CTGCGTCTGGCGGACGAGCACCTCGGCCGTGGCGTTGGCGTCGCGTTGCTCGAGCGTCTCTCCCACGCACACGATCGGCGTGAGTCCGTCTCGTAGCGCGGCGCGCGCCTTGCGCGCGACCATCGCGTCGTCCTCGCCGAGGCCGTGACGCCGTTCGGAGTGGCCGACGATGGCGAAGCGGCAGCCGGAGGCCTTGAGCATCGCTCCCGACACCTCGCCCGTGAACGCGCCCTGCGGCTCCCAATGCATGTTCTGTCCGCCCAGGTGAATGCCCGAGTCACGCAGTGCGACGCCGACGGCCTCGAGCGCCGGGAACGGCGGGCACACGGCGATCTCGGTCGCGGGACGCGCGTGGAGCAGTTCCTTCAGCTCGCGCGCGAGTGCCGCGCCCTCGGCGGACGTCTTGTGCATCTTCCAGTTGCCCGCGACGAGGCGCGGGCGCCTCGGCCATGGCGTCTGGGCCGGGCTCACGCGTCCTCCGCGTCGTCGAGGGCGGCGATGCCGGGCAGCACCTTGCCTTCGAGGAACTCGAGCGAGGCGCCGCCGCCGGTCGACAGGTGCGTGAACTTCCCGGCGAGCCCGGACTGCTGGACCGCGGCGACCGAGTCGCCGCCGCCGACGACCACGGTGGCCCCGTGCGCGCCCGCGTCGGCGAGCGCGCGGGCGACGCCCAGCGTGCCCTCGGCGAACGCGGGCACTTCGAAGATGCCCATCGGGCCGTTCCACAGCACGGTCCGCGCGTCACGCAGCCGCTCGGCGAAGTGCGCGATCGACCGCGGGCCGATGTCGACGCCCATCTCGTCGGCGGCGAGGCCGTCGAGCGCCGTGGCGCGGCCGGGTGCCGTGCCGTCGGGCGCTTTCGAGGCGATGCAGTCGGTCGGCAGGATCAGCTCGACGTTGCGCTTCGCGGCCTCGTCGAGCACCCGGCGCGCCGTGTCGACGCGGTCGTCTTCGACGAGCGAGCGGCCGGTCGGACGTCCCTGCACCTTGAGGAACGTGAACATCATCGCGCCGCCGATCAGCAGCCGGTCGACGCGGCCGAGCAGTGCGGTGATGACGTCGATCTTGCCCGAGATCTTGGCGCCCCCGAGCACCGCCGCGAACGGGCGCGCCGGCTGGTCCAGCGCGTGCCCCAAGTACTCGAGCTCGCGCAGCATCAGGTGGCCGGCAACGGCAGGGTGCAACAGGTGCGCCACGCCCTCCGTGGACGCGTGCGCGCGATGCGCGGTGCCGAAGGCGTCGTTCACGTAGAAGTCGCCCAGCTTCGCGAGCGACTTGGCGAAGCCTGGATCGTTCGCTTCCTCCTCGGCGTGGAACCTGAGATTTTCGAGCAGCAACACCTCGCCGTCCTTCAGCGCCGAGCTCATCCGCTCGGCTTCCGCGCCCACGCAGTCGGAACAGAACGCGATGGGGCGTCCGAGCAGCTCGGCGAGCCGGTCGGCGACGGGCTTCATGGTGTATTTCGTGTCGGGGCCGCCCTTGCCGCTCTGGGGCCGGCCCAGGTGCGACATCAGCACGACGCGCGCGCCGCGGTCGGCCAGCTCGCGGATCGTCGGCAGCGCTCCGGTGATCCGCGAATCGTCGGTGACCTTGCCGTCCTTGATCGGCACGTTGAAGTCGACGCGCACGAGCGCCCTCCGGCCCTTCGGCTCGACCGACTCGAGCCCGCGCTTGTGGTACGTGGCGGGCGCGGTCATTTCAGCATCACGAGCGCATCGACGACGCGGTTCGAGAAACCCCACTCGTTGTCGTACCACGACAGCACCTTCACCATGTCGCCCTGCATGACGTTCGTGAGCAGCGAATCGAACACGCTGCTGTGAGGGTTGCCGATCACGAACGTCATGCAGGGCGACATGGTGAAGGTGCTGTCGTGGTACGACAACGAGTGGGGTTTCTCGAACCGCGTCGTCGATGCGCTCGTGATGCTGAAATGACC
>JANLWK010000172.1:0-30515 GCA_031364505.1 Candidatus Eiseniibacteriota bacterium
CCGCTCGCCATGGCCTCGAGCGCGGTGTTGCACCAGCCGGCCTTGCGCTCGGCGGCGATGAACATGTGGGCGCCGCGGTAGAGGGCGGCCAGCTCATCCTGCGTGGGGCCGATCACGTAGCGGGCGTTCGGGGGCAGCGGCGCGCCGTCGCGCGGGTCGCGGGTGCCGGGGTCGGGTGAGTCGACGAGCGCGATCTCGAACGCGGGCACGCGACCGACGAGTCCTGCCAGCGCACGCAGGATGAGATCGGTTCCCTTCTTGGGGCGTGACCGGCGCCCGTTCAGCATGACGCGCAACGGCGCCGTCGGACGCGTGGACGGATCCGGGTGGAACTGGTGCGCGTTGATGCCGCCGGCGCCGTCCAGCACCGGCCGCCCGGCCGTGCGCTCCAGGGCGCGGCGCAGCGGCGTCGAATTGGCGGCCAGTCGGACGCCCGTGTCGGCGATCGCCCGGCGAACGCCCTCGTCCTTCTCGAGCACGCAGTAGTAGACGTGCCGCGCGGCGCGGTGCCCGCGGAAAGCGTCGTAGGTATGGGCGTCCGAGCAGAAGGCCAGGTCGCTCGTATCGCCGGCGGCGGTCGCGATCGGCGCGACGCGGCCCGTGTACGGCAGCCACGCCGGGGGCTCGCCGGACGGGTGGTAGAGCGTGACGTCGTGGCCGGCGGCTCGCCAGGCGTTACCCAGCTCGAGGTAGCGGCGGACGCCGCCGAACACGCCGACGTGCGGCAGGAAGGTCGCGATCTTCATCGGCCCGGCACGCTAGCAGACCGGGCCCGCGCTCCCAATCGTTTCGCCCTGAAACGAAATCTCCGCCGATGTGTCACACGCTGAAACGGCGATGTGATCACTCCTGCAACGGATGGACGTGACGAAGCTCCAACGTCTCCCGCAGCTCCATGCGAGAACGCGTGTTCGCGAAGAGCCGCGGGAGTGGTACGGCGGCTGCATTGGAAGGACGGCGTTCGAAGGCAGTGGCGCCCGTGAGACGGTGCCGCGAACATCACCCGAGGCCGTGAACTTCAGGAGGTCCGTATCATGACGTCTCTCATTCGCTGGGCCTATCCCAAGTCGGTCGCCACCCGTGACGAGGTGGATCAGCTGTTCGACTCGCTGATCGACGGCTCGCGGATCTCGCGCGACTGGTACAACGTGTTCACCCCGTCGCTCGACATCGAAGAGTCCAAGGACGGGTTCGTGATTCGCGTCGACGTTCCGGGCGTGAGTCAGAACGACGTCAGGGTCAGCCTGCTCGGCGACGCCCTGACGATCCGTGGCGAGCGGAAGCAGGCGGAGGTCCAGGCGGACCACCGGGTGCACCGCGCGGAGCGCGGGTATGGTAGTTTCGAGCGCTCGTTCCGCCTCGGAGTGCCGGTTCGTGGCGACGGCGTCACCGCCACCGTGCGTGACGGCGTGCTCGAAGTGCGCGTGCCGAAGGCCGAGGAAGCGAAGACGCGGGACATCAACGTTCAGGCCGGTTCGTAATTCACGACCGTCCGGGTAACGGTGCGCCACGCCCGCGGGAAACACCCGGGCGTGGCGTCGCCGCATAGGAAGGAAGGACCACATGGGTAAGGTCATCGGCATCGACTTGGGAACCACCAATTCGTGCGTGGCGGTCATGGAGGGCGGCGAGCCCAAGGTGATCGCGAACGCCGAAGGGTTCCGTACGACGCCCTCGGTCGTCGCGTTCTCGAAGACCGGCGAGCGGCTGGTGGGACTGGTGGCGCGCCGTCAGGCCGTGACCAACCCGCGCAACACCATCTATTCGATCAAGCGGTTCATGGGCCGCAAGTACGACGAGGTCGGCAGCGAACTCAAGCTCGTGCCGTACGAGGTCGTCAAGGGCCCGAACGGCGACGCGCGCGTGAAGGGCGCTGACTCGGAGATGTCGCCGCCCGAGATCTCCGCGATGATCCTCCAGAAGATGCGGCAGACGGCGGAGGACTATCTCGGCGAGAAGGTCACCGAGGCGGTCGTCACCGTCCCCGCGTACTTCAACGACAGCCAGCGCCAGGCGACCAAGGACGCCGGACGCGTGGCGGGTCTCGACGTCAAGCGCATCATCAACGAGCCCACGGCGGCGGCACTCGCCTACGGCCTCGACAAGAAGAAGGACGAGAAGATCGCCGTGTTCGACCTGGGCGGCGGCACGTTCGACATCTCGATCCTCGAGATCGGCGACGGCGTGTTCGAGGTCCGCTCGACCAACGGGGATACGCACCTGGGCGGCGACGACTTCGACCAGCGCGTCATCGACTTCCTCGCCGACGAGTTCAAGAAGCAGGAGGGCATCGACCTCCGCAAGGACCCGATGGCGCTCCAGCGGCTCAAGGAAGCGGCCGAGAAGGCCAAGTCCGAGCTGTCGGGCACGCTCGAGACCGAGGTGAACCTGCCGTTCATCACGGCCGACCAGAACGGTCCCAAGCACCTGAACATCAAGATCACGCGCGCCAAGCTCGAGCAGTTGGTCGACGAGCTGGTCGAGCGCTGCCGCGGGCCGGTCATGCAGGCGCTCAAGGACGCCGGCCTGACGCCGTCGCAGATCGACGAGGTCGTGCTCGTCGGCGGCTCGACGCGCATGCCCAAGGTGCAGGAGCTGGTGAAGGCCATCTTCGGCAAGGAGCCCCACAAGGGCGTCAATCCGGACGAGGTCGTGGCGATCGGCGCGGCGATCCAGGGCGCGGTGCTGTCGGGCGAGGTGCGCGACGTCGTGCTGCTCGACGTCACGCCGCTGTCGCTCGGCATCGAGACGCTGGGTGGCGTCATGACGCCCCTGATCACGCGCAACACGACCGTGCCCACGCGGAAGAGCGAAACGTTCTCCACCGCGGCGGACGCGCAGCCGAGCGTCGAGGTCGTGGTGCTCCAGGGCGAGCGGCCCATGGCGCACGACAACAAGACGATCGGCCGCTTCCACCTGGACGGCATTCCGCCGGCGCCGCGCGGGATCCCGAAGATCGAGGTGGCGTTCGACATCGACGCCAACGGCATCCTGCACGTGTCCGCGAAGGATCAGGCCACGGGCAAGGAGCAGAGCATCCGCATCGAGGCCTCGAGCGGCATCTCGGAGTCCGACATCCAGCGCATGGTGAAGGACGCCGAGGAGCACTCGAGCGAGGACAAGAAGCGCAAGGACGCCGCGGAAGGACGCAACCGCGCCGACGCCAAGGTCTACGAAGTCAGGAAGGGCCTCAAGGACTACGGCGACAAGATCGACGCCGGCCTGAAGGACCGGATCGAGGACGCGGCGAAGCGGGTCGAGGAGGCGCTGAAGGGCGAAGACGCCACGGCGATCGAATCGTCACGCGAAGAGCTGGAGAAACTCTGGTCCGAGGCCGCCGCGGCGATGTACCAGGCGGCCGGCGCGCAGGGCACCCCGGAGCAGGGCGCGCCCACCGGCGGCGCGGCCGAGCCGGAAGGATCACCGGGAGCAGCGGGCTCGAAGAGCAGCCCGGGCGCCGTGGACGCGGAGTACACGGTCGAGAACAGCGACCCGAAGTAATCCACACTTCTCGCAAACGAATCGAGGCGGCCGGGGGAGACCCCGCCGCCTCGTTCGTCTTTCGTGCCGTCCGCGTGCTACAGCCGCGTGATCTTGGGGCTCTTCTTGCCCTTCAGGGCGTTGCGGGTGTCGACGACGCCGCGGCTGTTGCGCAGGATCATGGAGTAGTTGAACTCCTTGTGCGCGGTCGCGATCACGGTGCAGTCGTACTTCTTGAGGTTCGCGGGCGTCAGCGGGACGTGCTTCATCTTCTTGCCCACGAGCATGAGGCTCGCCACGTACGGGTCGCTGTAGTCGACCTTGGCGCCGCGCTCGCGCAGCGTCTCCATGATGTCGAGCGACGGGCTCTCGCGCACGTCGTCGATGTCGGCCTTATAGGCGACGCCGAGCAGGAGCACCTTGGAGCCCATCACGGCCTTGCCGCGTGAATTCAGGTTCTCGGCCACGCGGTTCACGACGTGCTCGGGCATGTGCCCGTTGACCTGGCCGGCCAGTTCGATGAAGCGCGCCTCGAAGCCGCTCGCGCGCGCCTTCCACGACAGGTAGAACGGGTCGATCGGGATACAGTGCCCGCCGAGGCCGGGGCCGGGGTAGAAGGGCATGAAGCCGAACGGCTTGGTGGCCGCGGCCTCGATGACTTCCCACACGTCCACCTTGAGCCGGTCGCACATCAGCGCCAGCTCGTTCACGAGCCCGATGTTCACGCTGCGAAACGTGTTCTCGAGCAGCTTGACCATTTCGGCCACGGACGGCGAGGACACGGGGATCACCGTGTCGAGGCGCTGGCGATACAGCCGCACGGCGACGTCGGTGCACGTCGCCGTCACGCCGCCGACCACCTTCGGGATGTTCTTGGTGTTGAACTGCGGGTTGCCCGGGTCCACGCGCTCGGGCGAGAAGGCGAGGAAGAAGTCCTTGCCGACCTGGAGCCCGCTCTTCGCGAGCACGGGCAGGATCAGCTCGTCCGTCGTTCCCGGGTAGGTGGTGCTCTCGAGGATCAGCAGCTGGCCGGGGTGGAGGTACTTCGCCACCTGGTCGAACGCGGCCACGACGTAGGACACGTCGGGATCGCGCATCTTGGACAGCGGCGTCGGCACGCAGACGTTGACCGCGTCCATCTTCCGGAGCTTGCTGAAGTCGGTGGTGGCGGAGAAGTGCCCCGAGCGGACGAGCGAGCGGAGCTGGTCGGTCGGGACGTCCTGGATGTAGGACTGGCCGCGGTTGAGCCTGGCGACCCGCTTCTCGTCGATGTCGAAGCCGGTCACGCGGAACCCGGCGTGCCCCAGTTCGACCGCGAGGGGGAGACCGACGTATCCGAGCCCGATCACCCCGAGCTCGGCCTTGTGATTCTCGATCTTCGCTATGAGCTTCTCGGCCACGGCCGAGCGATGGGATTGCACCTTGGGAGACATGAGCGGCGGCAACCTATCAGAGGGGTTGGGGGCGGTCAATTCAGCGTGACGAGCATGGCATGCCTGGTGCGCATGAATACCGCGCAGTTATCGGAACGCGCGCTCCAGCGCTCCAGCGGATTCCCGCCGGCGACCGTCCGGGCCGCGTTCCATGCGGGTCGTGGCAGCCTCGCGATCAGCTGATTTGACTTGACGGCGTGTGGTCCCGATTACGTAAAATCATGGGCAGCGGAGCGAGGTTGCCTGTGCAGTCCGTGCTCTTGCCCCCTGAAGCCAGATTAGCGAAGCGGACAAGCCGTCGCTCTGGGGGTTCAGGTGGCTTCCCACACGGTTGCGATGGGGGACCTCCTCTCTTTTTTTGCCCTGATCCCGACTCTTCCCCAGTCTTCCTGAGTCCGGGCGCGACCCAGGCCCGACCCGCCGAAGCGCATGCGGGGCGCCGTCGATGGACACCGGCCGGTGGCTCCGATACGTTTCACCGGTCGGAGCCTTCCCGGGCGTTCGACCCCCGCAAGCCGCGACGCGCCGCCCTTGGAGGACCCCGGTGACCTCACACGCTGACTTCGTCGTGCGCGGCGCGCGTGTGTGGACCGATGGCGCCGTGCGCGTGGGCGAGGACGCGCTCGCGGTGGCGGACGGCCGGATCGTCGCGCGGGGTCGCTTCGAGGGCCTCGCGCCGCTCGTCGGCTCGCGCACGCGCGTGATTGACGCCGGCGGTGCGACGGTGACGCCGGGGATCTGTGACGCGCACCTGCACCTGCTCGGCTGGGCGCAAGCGCTGCGCGAGATCTCGCTCGCCGACTGCAATTCCGCCGCGGCCGCCGTGGCGCGCGTGGCCGCGCACATCGCCGCGCATCCGGGCGACGGCGGCGTCGTGGGGCTTGGATGGGATCCGAACGGCTGGCCCGACGCGCCGCATCACGATGCTCTCGACCGCGTCTCCGGTGCGCGGCCCGTGCTGCTGCGCAGCAAGGATACGCACGCGGTGTGGCTGAACGGCGCGGCGCTCGCGCGCGCGGGCGTCACACGCGACACGCGGGATCCCGCCGGCGGACGCATCGTGCGCGATGCGTCGGGCGAGGCGACCGGCGTGCTGCTCGAGACGGCGACGCGGTTCTGCGCGCCGCTGCTCGCGGACGATACCGAGACGGATCGCGCGGCCCTCGACGTCGCGATCGGCCGGCTCGCCGGATTCGGCGTCACGGCGGTGCACGACTTCGAGGGGCCCTACGCGCAGCGGCTGATCCGCGAGGCGCTCGACCAGGGTCCGCCGCGGCTGCGCGTGCTCATGCACCTGGCGCACGCCGGCCTCGACGCCGCGCTGGCGCTCGGGCTCGCGAGCGGCACCGGCGATGACACGTTCCGCATCGGCGCCATCAAGCTGTTCGCCGACGGCACGCTCGGCTCGCGGACGGCGGCGATGCTCGAACCGTTCGAGGGCACGTCCGATCTCGGCATCGAGGTGATCCCGCCCGCCGAGCTGCGAGAGCTCGTGCGCCGCGCGTTCGAGGGCAGGCTGTCGGTCGCCATCCACGCCATCGGCGATCGCGCGGCGCGGAACGCCATCGACGCGTTCGAGGCGTCGGCGCACGCGATCCCGCGCCTCGCCCTGCCGCCGCGCATCGAGCACCTGCAACTCGTCACCGAAACCGACCAGGCGCGCATCGCGCGGCTTGGGCTAGGCGCCAGCATGCAGCCGTCGCACGCCACGTCGGACGCCGTGACCGCCGAGCGTCACTGGGGCGCCCGCGTCACGCACTCGTATCCGTGGCGCTCGTTCCGCGACCGGGGCGCCGTGCTGGCGTTCGGTTCCGACGCGCCGGTCGAGCCGCCCGATCCGTCCGCGGGGCTGTTCGCCGCGATCACGCGGCAAGTTCCTGGCGCCCCCGGCGCCTCGCGCGCCTTCGTCCCCGCGCAGCGCGTCACCCTCGACGAGGCGTTGAGCGCGTACACCGAGGGCGGCGCCCGGCTCGCGGGGGCGTGGCCGCGGCTCGGCTCGCTCGCCGCCGGCAGCCACGCCGACCTCGTCGTGTGGCGCGACGACTTGCATGCGCTCGCGCCGGAGCGGCTGCGCGTTGCTCGACCGGCCATCACCGTCGTCGGCGGGCGGGTCGTGCACGAGGCCGCGGGCGCCGCCGAGTCCCGCGAGCCCGCCGCGCTGCGAGGTGCCGCGTGACCGGCACCCCGCACACCGAGCGCGCCGACGCCGAGCTGGTGACGTTCGCGCAGGACGGCGACCGTCGCGCGTTCGACGAACTCGTGCGCCGCTACCGCGACAAGGTCTACCGTTTGTCGTTCAAGATCCTGCGCCACGAGGACGACGCCGCCGAGGCCCTGCAGGACGCGTTCCTGTCGGCCTACCGCGGGCTCAAGAACTTCAAGGCCGAGTCCACGTTCTCGACCTGGCTGTATCGCATCACGACGAACGCGAGCCTGATGAAGTACCGCAAGCGCCGCGAGGGCCACGTGTCGCTCGAGCAGTCGCAGAGCCCGGACGGCAGCGGCGAGCCGCTGCAGATCCCGGACTGGTCGCAGCAGCCGCTGTCGGAGCTGCTGAACACCGAGACGCGCGAGGTGATGAACGAGGGCATCGAGAAACTGCCCGAGGAGCTGCGGACGGTGTTCGTGCTGCGCGACGTTCAGGGGCTATCGAACGCCGAGGTGGCCGACGTGCTCGAGTTGTCGGTCGCCGCGGTCAAGTCGCGCCTGCATCGCGCGCGGATCCTCCTGCGCGACCGCCTGAACCGCTACTTCGCGGACCGGCTGTCGCGGAAGGACCGACCGAACTGAGGCCGGGGCGGCCTGCGCGAGGTGCACGACGATGAGCAGCGCGAGCGCCGTCCGGTAGAGGAAGAACGCTCCGAAGCCCGCGTGACCGAGGAAGCGCATCAGCCCATGGATGGCGAGCCAGCCCACGGCCGCACTCGAAACGACGCCCGCGGCTACGACCACGACCGGTATGTCGGCCGGCAGCCGGTGCATTTCGACGAGACCGGCGCCGAGCGTGATGGGCGTGGCGAGCAGGAACGAGAACCGCGCCGCCGACACGCGGCTCAGGCGCGAGGCGCGCCCGGCGGTGATCGTGATCCCGGAGCGCGACACGCCCGGCACCAGCGACAGCGTCTGCGCGACGCCGATCCACAGGCTGGTCGCCCAGCCGGGCGTGAGTCCGTGGTGCGTCTCGGGGCGCACGCGGTCGACCCACCACAGCAGCGCGCCGAACACGACGAGCATGACCGCCTGCAGCGCCAGGTTGCGGAGCGCGGTGTCGGCGAAGTCGCGCAGCAGGAATCCGGCGAGGGCGGTCGGCACCGAGGCGGCCGCGAGCTTGAGCCACGTGTCGCGCGCGCCCGCGCGCGTCGCGCCGTCCGCGGCGAACGCCTCGCGAGCGAGCTTCGCCCACACCGGTGCGAACGAGACGATGAGCGCGACCAGCGTGCCCCAATGGAGCGCCACGTCGAAGCCGAGGCCCGAATAGTTCCAGCCCAGCAGCTTCGGCACGATGTACAGATGCGCGCTGCTCGACACTGGCAGGAATTCCGTCAGACCCTGCACCGCGCCCAGCACCAGGGCCTGCGGAATCGTCATGCGGCGCACGCTAGCATGCGTTCCGGCACGCGGCAACGCGCGGGCGCGCGCGCGTGAGCGAAGAGCGCGGGGTCGCGCGCAGCGCCGGCGCCGTCGGCGCCGCGACGTTCCTGTCGCGCGTCCTCGGCCTCGTGCGCGAGCAGGTGATGGCGGGGTTCTTCGGCGCGGGATTCGCGACGGACGCGTTCAACGTGGCGTTCCGCATCCCGAACCTGCTGCGCGATCTGTTCGCCGAGGGAGCGATGTCGTCGTCGTTCGTGCCGACCTTCACCGAGACGCTGCACAAGCAGGGCGAGGAGGCCGCCTGGGCGCTCGGCCGCCAGCTCATGATCACGCTGGCGCTGGTGCTGCTCGCGCTGTGCGTGATCGGCTACGTTGGCGCGCCGTGGCTCGTGACGGCGTTCGCGCCCGGGTTCGGCGCCTTCCCCGGCAAGCTGGACCTCACGATCATGCTCACGCGCGTGATGCTGCCGTTCCTGCCCGCGGTGGCGCTCGCCGCGGCGTGCATGGGCATGCTCAACGCGCGCGGGCAGTTCGCGATCCCGGCGCTCGCGCCCACGCTGCTGAACCTCGGCATGATCGTCGTCGGCGTCGGGCTGATCCCGGTGTGCCGGTCGTTCGGCGCGCCGCCGATCCTCGCCATGGCGATCGGCGTGCTCGTCGGCGGCCTGCTCCAGTTCGCGGTGCAGCTGCCGGCCCTGTTCAGGCTCGGGTTCCGCTGGCGATGGGAGCGGCCGGCGGGACACCCCGGCGTGCGCCGCGTCGCGTGGATGATGCTGCCGGCGACCATCGGGCTCGCCGCGACGCAGCTCAACCTGTTCTTCAGCACGCTCATCGCGAGCATGCTCCAGCAGGGCAGCGTGTCGTGGCTGTGGTACGCGTTCCGCATCATGCAGCTGCCGATCGGCGTGTTCGGCGTGGCGCTCGCCACGGTGAGCCTGCCGGCGCTGGCGCGCGCGGCGGTGGCGAACGACCGCCCGGCGCTCACGCGCACGCTGTCGGCCACGGTGCGGCTCGTGTTCGTGCTCACCGTGCCCGCGGCCCTGTGGCTCGCGGTGATGAGCGAGCCGCTCATCGCGCTGCTCTACGAGCACGGCCACTTCCACGCCATCGACACCACGCGCACGGCGGGCGCGCTCATCATGTACTGCCTGGGACTCCCGGCGTTCGCCGCGGTCGGTGTGTTCACGCGGTGCTTCTACGCGCTGGGCGACACCCGCACGCCGGTGCAGGCGAGCTTCGTCTCGGTGGCGATGAACCTGGCGCTCAACATCGCACTGATGCGCCCGCTCGGGCACCTGGGCCTCGCCCTCGCGACGGCGGTCACCTCGATCACGAACCTGATCCAGCTCGCGTGGTACTTGAGGCGGCGGATCGGGCCGTTCGAGGGGCGGCGCATCGCCTCGACGTTCGTGCGCATCACCGCCGCCGGCGGCCTCGCCGCGGGCGTCTGCCTGGCGGGCCTGATGGCCTCGCGCGGCAGCTGGCACCGCGGTCTCGTGCCCGAGGCGATCACGGTGATGGCGGGGCTCGTCGTCGCGATCGGGCTCACCTACGTCGGCATGCGGCTGTTCCGCGTCGAGGAGCGCGCCGTCGTCGACGATCTCGCGCGATCGCTCGCCCGCCGGCTGGGCATCGGCCCGCGCTAGGGTTTCGTCGCAGGGGCCTTCGCCGGCCAGATCATCGAGGCGGCGATCGAGACCGCGAGTGTGCCGATGACCACGCCGAGCGCCACGATCGTCGGGACGTGGATCCACGCCTCGATCAGCATCTTGACGCCCACGAACATGAGGATCAGCGCCAGGCCGTAGTGGAGCAGGTGGAACACGTCGAGCAGCCGGACGATCGCGAAGAACAGCGAGCGCAGGCCGAGGATCGCGAACACGTTCGACGTGTAGACGATGAACGGGTCGCGGCTGATGCCCAGTGCGGCCGGGATCGAGTCCACGGCGAACACGAGGTCCGTCGTCTCGACGGCGAGCAGCACGATGAACAGCGGTGTGGCGAACAGCCGGCCCGCGCGCCGCACGAAGAAGCGGTCGCCCTCGTAATCCGTCGTCACCGGGAACACGCGGCGGAACCCGCGCAATACCCAGTTCCGCTCCGGGTGCACCTCCTTCTCGCGCTCGCGCAGCAGGTTGAAACCCGACACCAGGAGGATCGCGCCGAACACGTAGAGCACCCACTGAAAGCGCTCGATCAGCGAGACGCCGGCGGCGATGAACGCGAAGCGCATGATGAGCGCGCCGAGGATGCCCCAGAACAGCACCTTGTGCCGGTACGGGGCGGGCACGGCGAAGTGCGAGAACAGCACGAGGAACACGAACAGGTTGTCGACGCTGAGCGATTCCTCGATCAGGTAGGCGGTGATGAACTCGGTCGCCGCGACGTGACCCTTCGCGAAGTACACGCCGACCGCGAAGGCGAGTGCGAGCCCGATCCACACGCCGCTCCACGCCAGCGCCTCACGCACGCCGATTTCGTGGCTCTTGCGGTGGAAGACCAGCAGGTCGAGGGAGAGCAGCCCCAGGACGAGCACGCCGAACACGAGCCAGCCGATCATCGCGCGATACTGTCCAACACCCATGACCCGGTCAAGAAACGCCGTGCCCGGTCGCGCGGCCGCCGTCTCACGCGCGCGCCTCGAGCGATGGATTCCGTGCGCGCGTGGCGCGCGGCGTTCGGCGGTCGCGGTTGACCCTCGCGGAAGCGCTCCCTAGGATGCTGCCTGACATGGTCCTAACCCCCTGCGTGGCCACCCGATCCCACCGGTCCCGCGGAGTGCCTCCCGGCGGTTCGCGATGGCGCCCCTGGTGAGCCGCGAGCCGAGGATTCTCGATCGGGTGACTCCGCGTCCGGAGCCGCCCTTCGACCGGCTGCACGACCCGCTGGTCGAAGATGTGCTGCGTCTCGGCAAGCTGAGCCGCGAGCGCTTCGCGACGCTGTGGGGGAATACCGCCGCGCTCAAGACGCTCGCCGAAACGAAGCGCAAGCGGCTGGACCCTGGCCTGGCCGAGGCGATGCTCGAGCAGCACCGGCGTCTCGGCGCTCCCGACGCGTCGATCGCCTCGCTCGAGCGGCTCGCCCGGGGCGAGGTCGTGTGCTCGGTCGCGGGCCAGCAGCCCGCACCGCTCGGGGGCCCGCTGTACTCGCTGCACAAGACCGCCTGTGCCGTCGGGCTCGCGGAGGTCGTGACCGAGCGCACCGGCGTGCCGTGCGTGCCGCTGTTCTGGATGCACGGCGAGGATTCCGACTTCGCCGAGATTCGGGGCGCCACGTTCGCCGACTTGGGGCTGCAGATTCGCGAGACGAGCCTGGCGCCCGGCTCGCACGCCGAAGGCGGCCTCGTCGGCTCGATCGGGATCGAGGCGCTCTCAGGCCCCCACGGCCCCCACGCGGCGGCACTCGCGGCGTGGGAGGGACTGCCGGGTCATGCGGATGTCGCGGGGCTGCTCGGGCGTATCGAGTCGCGTGCG
Source organism: Candidatus Eiseniibacteriota bacterium (assembly GCA_031364505.1). Taxonomy (GTDB): domain Bacteria; phylum Eisenbacteria; class RBG-16-71-46; order RBG-16-71-46; family RBG-16-71-46; genus JANLWK01. Next base: position 11,978 of record JANLWK010000172.1, read on the forward strand.
CGCGATCTCGGCGAGGCGTGCGTCGCGCTGATGCTCGAGCTGTTCGGGGCGCGCGGTCTCATCGTCGTCGACCCCCGGCTGCCGGCGTTCCGCGCCGCGGCGCGCCCGGTGTTCGATCGCTATCTCGAACAGGCCGAGGCGCTGTCGGCGGCCGCGCGCGACGCGGGGGCCCGGCTCGAGTCGGCGCTCGGGCACCGCGCGCTCAACGACGCCTCGCTCGAGTCGTTCGTGTTCGAGGTCGCCGGCGGATCGCGCCACAAGCGCGGCATCGCCGAGGCGCGGGCGCTCGAGGCGGCGGCGGTGCTGAGCCCGAGCGTGGCGCTGCGCCCGGCGGTGCAGGACGCCGTGTTCCCGACGGTCGCGATGGCGTGTGGCTCGGCCGAGATCGCCTACCTGGCCCAGTTGCGCGAGGTGTTCGAGGGCCTCGGCGTGCCCGCCGCCGCACCGGTGCCGCGTCTCACGGCGACGTGGCTGCCGCCCGCCGCGACGGAGATGATGGAGGCGACCGGCGCGTCGGCCTGGGATGTCGTCACGGCGACGGATCGCGTCCTCAAGGAGCACGCCGAGCGCACCGTGCCGGCCGAGCTGCGCGACGAGCTCGAGTCGGCGCGCGGCGACGTGTTCGCCGCGCTCGAACGATTCGCGCAATCCTCCACGCGCGTCGACACCAGCCTGCCGCAGGTCGTCGATTCCGCGCGTGGCAAGATCGACTTCCAGTTCGCGCGCCTGCTCGAGACGCTGACGGGGAAGGTCCGGCACCGTCTCGAGCGCCAGCACCCCGAGTGGGCCCGGCTCCGCTACTACGTCCTGCCCGGTGACAAGCTGCAGGAGCGACGGCTCGCGAGTCTCGAGCCCGTGGCGCGCGGCGGCCTCGGCGTCGCCGGCGAGCTGTGCACGATCGCGGCGGACGAGGCGCGGCGCCTCGTCGGCGGCGCGCACGACCACCTGCTGCTCACGCTCTAGCATGGACGCCCTGTTCTTCGGCGCGCATCCCGACGACGTCGAGCTGACGTCGGCGGGCCTCGCCGCCACGCTCGCCGGTCACGGCCATGCCGTGGCGATCGTGGACCTGACCCGCGGCGAATGCGCGAGCCGCGGCACGGTTGAGGAGCGGGGGCGTGAAGCCGCGGCCGCGGCCCGCGTGCTCGGCGTTGCGACGCGCGAGACGCTCGCGCTGCCGGATCTCGGGATCGACCGCTCGAGCCGCGAGCAGCTGGAGGCCGTTGTCGCCTGCATCCGGCGCCACCGGCCGGCGCTCGTCGTCTCGCCGCACGCCGACGACGCGCACCCGGATCACCTGGAGGCCGCGCGGCTGATCGCGCGCGCCTGCTACGCGTCGGGGCTCGCGCGGTTCGGCACGGGCGAGCGGTACCGGCCCGCGAGGTTGTTGCACGCGCTGTACCGCACCTCGCGCCGGCCCCAGCTCATCGTGGACATCACGGCCGTGTGGGAGACGCGCATGCGCGCGCTCGATTGCCACGCGAGCCAGCTCGATCCGGCCCGCGGCCCCGAGACGTACCTGACGCGGCCGGGATTCCGGTCCGAGGTCGAGGCGCGCGCGCGCGCCTGGGGAGCGTTGATCGGCGCGGCCTACGGCGAGGCGTACGAGGGCCGCGGCCCGGTCGGCGTGTACGACGCCCGCGCGCTGCTCGCGACGGGTCACGGAGGCACGGCGTGACGGCGCGCATTCGGAAACCCCGCGCCGCCCGTGCCACGCCGGTCGTGCCGCGCGCCGCGGCGAAACTCCGCGCCGCCCGGGCCGCGCCGGTGAAGCTCCGCGCCACCCGGGCCGCGCTGACCGACCCGGGCGCCGGGACGAAGAAGCGCGCGTCGCGGGCACGGCGCAAGCCGCGCATCGGCATCACCTGCTACTCGCATTTCGGCGGCAGCGGTGTCGTCGCGACCGAACTCGGGCGAGAGCTGGCGCGGCGCGGCTTCGAGGTGCACTTCATCGCGCACCGGCTGCCGTTCCGGCTGCGCTCGTTCGCCTCGAACGTGTTCTTCCACGAAGTCGCGAGCGCGAACTACCCGGTATTCGACCAGTCGCCGAGCAACCTGGCGCTGACGACCAAGATGGTCGAGGTGGTCGAGCACTACTCGCTCGACCTGCTCCACGTGCACTACGCCATGCCGTTCGCCGCGAGCGCCTAACTCGCGCGCCAGCTCCTGCTGCCGCGCACCGTCGGCATCGTCACGACGCTGCACGGCACCGACATCACGGTCGTCGGGCTCGAGCCCGCGTTCTTCCGCGTCACGCAGTTCAGCATCCAGTCGAGCGATCGCATCACCGCCGTGAGCCGCTTCCTCAAGGAGCGCGCCGAGGAGACGTTCGGCATCACGCGCCCGATCGAGGTCATCTACAACTTCGTCGACCCGAAGGTGTTCGCGCCCGGCAAGCGCAACTCGCCGCGGCTCGCGCCGCCCGACTCCCGGATCCTGATGCACGCCTCCAACTTCAGGGATGTCAAGAACATCCCGGTCGTGATTCACGTATTCGCCGAGGTCCGCCGGCACGTCCGCGCCAAGCTCGTCATGATCGGCGACGGCCCCGAGAAGGCGCCGGCCGAGGCCCTGGTTCGCGAACTGGGGATCGAGCGCGACGTGCTGTTCCTCGGCAACCAGGAGGTCATGGAGGAGCTGCTTCCGCTGGCCGACGTGTTCCTGCTGCCGAGCAAGTCGGAGAGCTTCGGCCTCGTGGCGCTCGAGGCGATGAGCGCCGAGGTGCCGGTCGTCGCCTCGTCGGTGGGCGGCCTGCCCGAGGTTGTCGACCACGGCGTCACCGGTTTCCTCCACGACCCCGACCACACGACGGGCTTCGTCGCCTCCGTGCTCAAGCTGCTCGGCAACGAGACGCTGCGCCGCACGATGGGGCGCCGCGCGCGCCGCGTGGCGATCGATCGCTTCGATCCCGACGAGATGGTGGAGCGCTACGTGAAGGTGTACGACTCGCTCCGCTAGTGAGCCCTCCATTCGGGTGCGTCCCATGACCGCGGGAAGCGGCCGGCTGGCGATCGTGGCGGAGGGGCTGTTCGCGCCGACCGAGGCGAAGACGGCGATCGGAGTCCTCCGCTATCGCGCCGCCGAGGTCGCCGCGGTGCTCGACTCGACGCGCGCCGGCCGCACGTGCGAGGCGTGCGTCGGCGCGGGCGGTGACGTCCCCGTCGTCGCCACGCTCGCCGAAGCCGCGGGCCTCGGCGCCCGGCGGCTGCTCATCGGCATCGCGCCCGCCGGCGGCCGCCTGCCCGAGCCGTGGCGCGCGATCGTGCGCAACGCGCTCGCGCGCGGCTGGGACGTCGTCTCGGGGCTCCACGCGTTCCTCGGCGACGACGCCGAATTCGCCGCGCTCGCCGCGCGGCACGGTGTGGCGCTCCACGATCTCCGCCGCCCGCCCGCGCGCCTGGACGTGGGACTCGCGCGGGCGGCGCGGGTGGCCCCGCTCGTCGTGCTCACCGTCGGCACCGACTGCAATGTGGGCAAGATGACCGTGGCACTCGAGCTGGAGCGAGCGCTGGTCGCGCGCGGCGTGCGAGCGCGCTTCGTCGCCACGGGGCAGACCGGCATACTCGTCGCCGGGTCGGGCATCGCGGTCGACGCGGTGCCGGCCGACTTCGTCGCGGGGGCGGCCGAGCGGCTCGTGCTCGACGCGTGCGCGGGCCCGGAGTCGCCGGACGTCGTCATCGTCGAAGGCCAGGGGAGCCTGCACCATCCGGCGTTCTCGGGCGTGACGCTCGGCCTGCTGCATGGCGCCTGCCCGGCAGCCATGGTGCTGTGCCACCAGCCGGGCCGCGAGCGCATGCGCATGGGCGGCCCCGATGCCGAGCTCGCGCCGCCGCTGCCGTCGCTCGCGGCCTCGCGCGAGGCGCACGAGCGCGCCGCCGGCTGGGTGCGCCCGGCGCGCGTGATCGCGGCGGCCGTGAACACCCAGGCGCTGGACGACGCCGCGGCGCGCGCGGCGTGCGATGATGCCGCCCGCGCGCTCGGCATCCCGGCGACGGACGCGGTGCGCTTCGGTGCCGAGCCGATCGCGGACGCCGTCGCGCGGGCACTCGCCGTTCATGTGAGCGTGCCGCACGCGGCGGCGACGCCGTTCGTTCCACAACCCACCGGAGGTCCGCGTGCGTCTCACGCATGAACCGCTCGACGTCCAGACCGCGTTCGAGTTCCGCATCGCGCACGGCGTGAAGTCGGGCCACGCGAACACGTTCGTTCGCGTCGAGCACGACGGGGTGGAGGGCTGGGGCGAGGCGTCGCCGTCCCACTACTACGGCGAGGATCGCGCCATGGTCGAGCACGCGCTCGACGCGTGGGCCGGCGTGCTCGGCGACGATCCGTTCGCCCTCGACGCGATGCACGAGCGGATGGACCGCGTCCTGCAGGGGCACTCGGCGGCGCGCGCCGCCGTCGACATGGCGGTGCGTGACTGGATCGGCAAGCGGCTGGGCCAGCCGGTGTGGAAGCTGCTCGGCCTCGACGCCGCGCGCGCCCCGAAGTCGTGCGTGACGCTCGGCATGGCCGCACCCGAGGAGATGGACCGCAAGCTCGCGACGGTGCGCGACTTTCCGATACTCAAGGTGAAGCTCGGCGGGCCCGGCGACGTCGAAAATCTTGAACGCATCCGCGCGCAGTACACGGGGCGCATTCGCGTCGACGCGAACGCGGCGTGGTCGCCGGCCGACGCGGTGCGCGTGCTGCGCCGCGTCGAGCGGCTCGACCTCGAGCTCGTCGAGCAGCCCGTGCCGCGCGAGGATCTGGACGGGCTGCGCTGGGTGCGCGAGCGCAGCGGCATCCCGGTGTTTGCCGACGAGAGCCTGCACGCGGCCGCCGACATCGCGAACCTGGCCGGGCGGGTCGACGGCGTGAATCTCAAGATCATGAAGTCGGGCGGGCTCGGCGAGATGCTGCGCACGATCCACGCCGCCCGCGCGCATGGGCTGCAGGTCATGCTCGGCTCGATGGTCGAGTCGAGCCTCGCGCTGTCGGCGGCGGCCCAGCTGGCGCCACTCGCCGACTACCTCGATCTCGACGGCCACTGGCTGCTGGCGAAGGATCCTTTCCGAGGCGCGCCGGGCGAGCGCGGCGACATTACGCTGTCGGGGCGGCCGGGGCTCGGCGTCGAGCGCGTCACGTGAGCCTGAGGCTCCGGCTCTACGTCATCGCCGTCCTCGCCACCGCGGCCGTGGTGCTCGCGGTGTCGGTGCCGGACGACCTGGCGCTGCGCTGGGGCCATTACCTCGCGTGGATCGGCATCTGCGTCGTGTCCGAGACGCTATGGCTCCCCGCGCTGTCGGGCGCCGGAACCGTGACGATGGCGTCGAGCGCAGGGCTCGCGTCGATGGTGCTGTGGGGACAGGCGCCCGCCACCTGGATCGCCGCCCTGAGCACGGTGATCGCGGAACTGGTGTGGCTCAAGAAGCCATGGGTGCGCGCGAGCTTCAACGCCGGCCAGATCGCCATCACGACGTGGTTCGCCGGCGCCGTGTTCGCGTTGCTCGGCGGCCCGATCGGCGGGCTCGAGCACGTACGGCGGCTGCCCGCGGGCGAGCTGGGCGCGCTTCGCCTCGCGGTCCCAGTGCTCGGGCTGTTCGTCGTCTATCTCATCCTGAACCGCCTGTTCGTCGCGGTCGCCGTGTCGTGGTCGACGGAACGGCCCTATCTTCGCGTGCTGCGCGAGGACTGGTTCTACGTCGAGCGCCTGGTCGAGGACGCCGCGGCGTTCCTGCTGAGCCCGCTCATGGTGCTGTCCTTCAAGGCCATCGGCTACGTGGGAGCACTGCTGTTCTACGCGCCGCTGCGCATGTTCAACGAATCGCACCGGCGTTACCTGGAGCTGCAGCGCGCGCAGCGCATCATCATCCACACGGAGCGCATGGCGGCGAAGGGCGAGATGGCGGCCGAGATCGGCCACGAGCTGCGCAACATCCTGAGCGCGATCAGCGCGCGCGCCCAGATGATCGCCAAGGACTCGGACCGCGGCGTCTACGCCAACGTCGAGCGCAATACGCAGGTGATCCTCGAGCAGTCGAAGCGCATGGAGACGATGTCGCGGGGCCTGATGGACTTCTCGCGCGCCGAGCTGTCGATCGAGCGCGTCGACCTGAACGGCCTGATCCAGCGCACCGTCGAGTTGATGCGCACCCAGAACCGCTTCGACGGCGTGGCGTGGGACCTCCGGCTGTCCGAAACGAACCCCGAGCTGCGCGCCGACCCCGGCCAGCTGCAGCAGGTGCTCATCAACCTGTTCATGAACGCGGCCGATGCGATGAAGGAGCTGAAGGAGCACGACGCGCGCGCGAGAGAGATCGCCGTCCAGACCTCGCGCGACGAGGGCGCGCGGCTCGTCACCATCGTCGTCAGCGACACCGGCCCGGGGATTCCCGCGTCCAACCTGTCGCGCGTCTTCGAGCCGCACTTCACCACCAAGCCGACCGGCCACGGCTTCGGCCTCTCGACGTCGTACCGCATCATCGAGAACCACAAGGGCCGCATCGTCGCCGAGAGCCCGCCCGGCCGCGGCGCCTGCTTCACCATCACCCTGCCGTTCCAGGGGCCCGGCACGTGGTGAACGACGCGGGCGGCGCCGGCGACGCCGGAGGCATGGCGGTCGCGTCCGGCAGCGCCCTCGTCGTGCGCGTGGACTTCGGCGCCTGCACGCTGATGGACGAGGCGGGGGAGCTGCTCGACGCCACGGTGCGCGCGAGGGTGATGGGCCGGCGCAAGGCGCTCGGCAACACCGTCGTCGTGGGCGACCTCGCCGAGTGGACGCGCGAGGGCGAGCGGATCGTGATCGGCGGAGTGGCGCCGCGCCGCAACCTGTTCTCGCGGCGCGCCGCCGGGGAGCGGGCCGAGGAGCAGGTGGTCGCGGCCAACCTCGATCAGATCGTCCTCGTGGCGACCGTGCGCGACCCCGAGTTCAAGGCGGGCTTCGTCGACCGCGTGCTGGCCCAGGCGTCGCACCAGGGCATCGCGGCGGTGCTCGTGCTCAACAAGGCCGATCTCGGCGGCGGCGACGAGGCGCGCGCGGTCCTCGGCGACTACGCCCGCGCCGGCTGTGCGGGCCTGTTCGTCAGTGCGCGCGAGGGCGCCGAGATCGAGCACCTCAGGCACTCGTGCCGGGCGCGGCGCACGCTGTTCGTCGGGCACTCCGGCGTGGGGAAGAGCACGCTGCTCAACGCCCTGTTCCCCGACCTCGAGTTGCGCGCCGGCGAGGTGAACAAGAAGACGGGCAAGGGCCGCCACACGACGACGGCGGCCTGGCTCGTGCGACCCGAGGCCGGGCTCGAGCTGATCGACACGCCGGGTGTGCGCGGCTTCGGGCTCTGGGGCATCGGAGCGCGCGAGCTCGACCACGCCTATCCGGAATTCCGCCCGTTCCTGGGGGAGTGTCGCTTCGCGGACTGCCGTCACGTCGAGGAACCCGGCTGCGCGATCCGCGGCGCGGCGACGAGCGGGACGATCGCCATGCGCCGCTTCGAGTCGTTCCTCAAATTACGCGAGGAACTCGAGGCGGAGTCGGGAGATGACCCCCGCCGGCCCCGCACCCCCCGGAGCCATGGGGGCGCACGCTCGTGACCGCGTCCTCGCCCGGGCCCTCGCCCCCACTCTCGCCCCGGCACTCGCCATGGAACCCGGCGCTCCTCGGCTTCGACTGCCCGCAATGCGGTGGTCGCGTGGCGGCCGACGCGGTGATCGATGCGCCGATCTGCGGCGCGTGCGCCCAGCCGCGCGTCGCGGCGTACGATCTCGAGCGCATCGCGGCGACCACGCGCCGCGACGCCCCGGGCCCGGGCGCGGGTCTGTGGCGCTGGCTCGCGGCCCTGCCGCTGTCCGACGCCGGCGCGCGGATCCGCCTGGGCGAGGGCGGCACGCCGCTCGTCCCTCACCCCCGGCTCGCCTCGCGCGAAGGCGTGGCGGGCGTGTGGCTCAAGGACGAATCCGGCAACGCGACGCAGTCGTTCAAGGCGCGCGGCCTGGCACTCGCCGTCAATGGCGCCGTGGCACTCGGGCGGACGTCGATCGCGCTGCCGTCCGCCGGCAACGCAGGCAGCGCCGCCGCCGCGTATGCCGCCGCGGCCGGCATGCGCTGCCGCATCGCCGTGCCCGAGGAGACCCCGGAGCCGTTCCTGCTCGAGCAGCGCGGCTTCGGCGCCGAGGTGCTCGCCGTGCCGGGCACGATCTCGGACGCGGGGAAGGCGCTCGCGTCCTGGGCGCCGGCGTCCGAGTGGTGGAACGTCGCGACGTTTCGCGAACCGTTCCGCCTCGAGGGCAAGAAGACGCTGGGCTACGAGATCGCCGAGCAGCTCGGGTGGAGGCTGCCGGAGGCTATTCTCTATCCGACGGGCGGCGGCACCGGCCTGGTCGGCATGTGGCGCGCCTTCGACGAGTTGCGGGTACTCGGCTGGATCGACGATCCGTCGCCGAAGCTGGTGTCGGTCCAGAGCGAGGGCTGCGCGCCGATCGTGCGGGCGTTCGATCGGGGTGCCCCGCGCGCCGAACCGTGGGAGAATGCGGCGACGGCGGCGAGCGGGCTCCGGGTGCCGGCGCCGTTCGCCGACGCGCTGATCCTGCGCGGTGTGCGCGAGACCGGCGGCGCGGCGATCGCCGTCAGCGAGGACGACATGCTGGATGCCATGGTGACGCTGACGGAGTCCACGGGCAGCTACGCCTGCCCCGAGGGCGGAGCCACGCTCGCGGCCCTGCGCATCGCGCGCGAGCGGGGCATCGTCGGGGCCCACTCGAACGTGGTGCTGTTCAACACCGGCAGCGGGCTCAAGTACCCCGAAGCCTGGCGTGCGGCGATGGCGCGCCGCGCGCAGCGGAGCCCGGTGTGAGCGCCGCCGTTCGCACGGCCCTGCTTCGGACGGTCCTGGGGACCACACTGGCCGCCGTCCTCGCCTTCGCGCCGCCGGCGTCCGCCAAGGGGCCCGGCACCGCACCCGGGTCCGAGCCGGTGCTCGTCATCCGCCTCGACGGCGCCGTGACGCCGGTGATGGCCGAGGCGCTCGATCGTGCGATCGAACGCGCCGAGGCCAGGCAGGCGGCGGCACTCGTGGTCGAGCTCGACACGCCCGGCGGGCTCGAGTCGAGCATGCGCGACATGGTCAAGGACATGCTCGCCGCGGAGGTGCCCGTGATCGTGTGGATCACGCCGAGCGGGGCGCGCGCGGCCTCCGCGGGTGTGTTCATCACGATCGCCGCGGACGTCGCGGCGATGGCGCCGGGCACGAACATCGGCGCCGCGACACCGGTCAACATGCAGGGCCCGATGGACTCGACGCTGTCGCGCAAGGCCACGAACGACGCCTCGGCGTTCGCGCGCACGGTGGCCCGCCAGCGCGGGCGCAACGTCGCGTGGGCCGAGGATGCGGTACGCCACGCGGTGGCGGCGAGCGAGACCGAGGCGCTGGAGCTCCGCATCGTCGACTTCGTCGCGGGCAGCCAGGCGCAGTTGCTCGAGCGTGCCGACGGCCGCGCGTGGACCCGCGGCGAGACGACGCGCACGATCCACACGCGCGGTCGGCCCATCGAGCGCATCGAGGCGGGCTTCCGCCAGAAGCTGCTGTCGCGCATCGCCGATCCCAACGTCGCCTACATCCTGATGATGATCGGGTTCTACGGCATCCTGTTCGAGCTGCAGAATCCCGGTGCCATCCTGCCCGGCATCGTCGGCGGCATCGCGCTGATCTTGGCCTTCTTCGCGTTGTCGACGCTGCCGGTCAACTTCGCCGGAGTGGCGCTGATCGTGCTCGGCATCGTGTTCTTCGTCGCCGAGCTCAAGGTGACGAGCCACGGGATGCTCGCCGCGGGCGGCATCCTGGCGCTGCTGCTCGGTTCGCTGATGCTGTTCCATGGCGACGCGATCCGCGTGTCGTATTCCGTGATCGCCGCGGCCACGCTGGTGACGGCGGCATTCTTCCTGGTCGTGATCGCCGCCGGCGTGCGCTCGCAGCGCCGCCCCGTGCAATCGGGGCCCGCGGGCATGGTGGGGACCACGGGCCGCGCGGTCGAGCGCATCGACCCGTCCGGACGCGTGGACATCGCCGGGGTGTATTGGAATGCACGAAGCGCCACTCCGGTCGAAATCGGGGTGGAAGTCGAGGTCATCCGGGTGGACGGGCTCTCCGTCGACGTGCGCCCGCGGGGCTAATGCCTGGGAGGCTTGGGTCATGACATTCATCGGTTCGGCCGTCGTGTTCATGGTGTTCCTGCTGTTCGTCATCCTCGCGAACGCGATCCGCGTGGTGCGCGAGTACGAGCGGCTGGTGGTGTTCCGGCTGGGCCGTCTCGCCGGTGAGCGGGGTCCGGGGCTCGTCCTGCTGTGGCCGCTCATCGACCGCGCCGTCAAGGTCGGGCTGCGCACGGTGACGATGGACGTGCCGCCGCAGGACATCATCACCAAGGACAACGTGTCGGTGAAGGTAAACGCGGTCATCTACTTCAACGTGATGAGCGCATCCGCCGCGGTGAACAAGGTCGAGAACTTCCTGTACGCCACGTCGCAGCTCGCCCAGACGACGCTGCGCTCGATCCTCGGCCAGCAGGAGCTGGACGAACTGTTGAGCGAGCGCGAGAAGTTCAACCAGGCGCTGCAGCAGGTGATCGACCGCCAGACCGAGAACTGGGGCGTCAAGGTGAGCATGGTCGAAGTGAAGAACGTCGATCTGCCGCAGGACATGCAGCGCGCGATCGCCCGGCAGGCGGAGGCCGAACGCGAGCGGCGCGCCAAGGTGATCAATGCCGAGGGCGAGTACCAGGCGTCGACGCGGCTCGCGGAAGCGGCGGCGGTGCTGTCCCGCGAACCGGCCGCGCTCCAGCTGCGATATCTACAGACGCTGGCCGAGATCGCCACCGAGAACAATTCGACGACGATCTTCCCGGTGCCGGTCGACTTCCTCAAGGCATTCATGAACGCCGCGGAGCGAAAGTCCTGATCGCGAGAGTCCTGAACGCGGAGGCCCTGATCGGGGCATCCGCCCGTTGATCGTCGCGATCTCGGGCGCCGGCGGGCTCATCGGATCCGAGGTCGCGAAGGCGATCTCGGCGTCCGGGGGCTCGGTCCTGCGCCTCGTGCGCCGCCCGCCACGGGGCGAGGACGAGCTGCAGTGGGACCCGGCACAGGGCGTTGCCGCTGCCGAGTGGCTGTCCGCGTGCGATGCCGTGGTGCACCTCGCGGGCGCCGGACTCGCCGATCGCCGCTGGACGCCGGCGCGCAAGCGCGAGCTGCGCGACAGCCGCGTGCCGGCGACGATGAACCTGTGCCGCTCGCTGGCCTCGCTCTCCACGCCGCCGCGCGTGCTTGTCATGGCGTCGGCGATGGGCATCTACGGCGACCGCGGCGACGAGCGTCTCGATGAATCGAGCCCGATCGGCCGCGGCTTCCTGGCCGAGATGGCGCGCGACTGGGAGGGGGCGGCCGATCCGGCGCGCGAGCGTGGCATCCGGGTCGTCATGCTCCGCTTCGGGCTCGTGCTGTCGCCGCGCGGCGGCGTGCTGGCGAAGATGCTGACGCCGTTCCGGCTCGGCCTCGGCGGTCCGCTGGGCCATGCGCACGCGTGGTGGAGCTGGGTCGCGATCGACGACATCGTGGGCCTCGTGCGCCACGCGATCGCCACCCCGGCGCTCGCGGGCCCGGTGAACGCCACGGCGCCCCACGCGGTCACGTCCGGTGAGTTCGCGCGGGCGCTCGGCCGCGCGCTCGGCCGGCCCGCCCTGTTCCCGGTGCCGGCGTTCGTGCTGAGGCTCGTGCTCGGTGAGATGGCCGACGCCGCCGTGCTGACGAGCCTTCGCGTCGAGCCCGGGCGGGCCATCGAGTCCGGCTACCGGTTCCTGTACGAGGACTTGGGGCCGGCGCTCGCGCACCTGCTCCCGCGCGGAGGCTAGGCGCGCGAGACCCAGGACGCGAGCGGCACCCGGACGTGAGCGGCAGCCGCGAGCGGGCGCCCGGCCGCGTCTTGACCCCTCACCGCCCTGCACCTACGCTGATGTTCATGCGACCGGTGCGCAGCACGCTGTGGCGGGCCTTCCTCGCGTGCGTGAGCGTTTTCGTTTTCGGGGCGGGCTGCACCTCGTCGCCCGCGCCCGGCACCGCCGGTGTCCCGGCCAACACGCCCGAGCCCGAGCTCGACCCGGCCTACCTGGTCGTCGGCGCGGCCGATTCCGTAGGCTCGATTCCCGGCTCCGATGGAGCCCGCTTCGTCTACGTGTTCCGCCAGACCGATCCCGCGAGCGACCGCTTCTCGTTCCAGGATCGTGACCTGAACTTCGCGTTCCGGCCGAGCCCGACGGCGCTGTTCTTCCAGATCGAGAACCGCCAGGGCGGCCCGGTGTGGCTCGAATGGGATCGCAGCGGGTTCATCGACTTCTTCGGCTCGACGCGCAAGCTCGCGAACGCCGAGACGCGCTGGGAGCAGCGCTACGCCACGCAGCCGGCGACCCAGATCCCGGGGCAGCAGCGCTATACCAATTACGTGTTCCCGATCGACCTTCTGGTCGACCCGGGCGGCTCGACCCAGCAGCTCCACCGCCCGCTCTTCCCCGAGGACAAGACGGCGCCGCAGTACGTCGACAAGGAGTTCGGCGTCACCTTGCTGTTCCGTTTCGCCGACCGCCTGCAGCCGTACACGTTCCGCTTTCGCGTTCGGAGCGTGCTGCCCCGCTGATTTTTGCCCCGTCCCCGGCTCCCATGGGTCGCGCGGCGCAACTCAGGCGGGAAAGTCGGGCCGGGTCGCGGGCACGTTCCGGCCGCGGACGAGGTGCAGATCGCGGCCGCGCGAGCGCAGCAGCCGCCGGGCCTGGTGCACGCCGACCGCTGCGAGCAGGGCCACCAGCGGCTCGATCCCCACGCGCACGCGCGACGAGCTGGTGACGAGCATGGCCGCCGCGGTGCAGGCGAGGAGCACACTCACGGGCAGCGACTGGAACCACCGCCGCGGGCCGCTCAGCGCGCGAACGGCGCCCCAGGCGCCGAAGCCGAGCAGCGCGGCCTCGGCCAGCTCGAGGATCCGTTCGGCGATGGGCCTGGCACCCCGAACCGGCAACGGCGGCGCATCGGGGACCGGGCCCGGCGACCACAGGCGCACGAACCGCGCGCCCGCGACGCGCGCGTACTCGGCCGGTGTGCGGGTCACGGCGAACGCCAGCGCCTCGGCCCACGCGAGCGAGTCGCGCGAGGCCTCGCGGCGCGCGCCGAGACGTGACGCCCACGGCTCGACGCGCGCGACGTCGAGCCTGCCTCCACGCAGCTCGGGCTGACGCCAGGTGACGTCGTTGTTCGCCGCGAGCACGGCGATGCCCGACGACGTGCTCACCGGCGCCCACGCGCGCATGGCAACCGCGTTGCGGCCCGCCCACGCACCGACCACGCACGCGAGGCCGAGCAGGGCGAGCCCCGCCTGGCGCCGGCGCTCGGCGCCGGGAAGCTCGAGTCCGAGCGGCCGCCACGTCCACGCGAGGACGAGCGGCGGCAGCAGCAACCCCATCGTTCCGCTGAGTGCCGTCGCACCCCACGCGAGTCCCGCGCCGAACGCCCTGCCCCCGCGCGGGGTGCGCAGCCATTCCGCGCTCGCGACGAGCGCGAACACGAGCGTGAGGGAGAACACCGACTCCTCGAGCAGGCTCGAGGTGCGCAGCAGCATCGGTGACAGCGCGGCGCAGACGGCCGCGACGCGTCCCACGCTCGCGCCGTACAGAACCGTCGCGAGCCGCGCGACCGCGAGGGCGGCGAGCCCGCCGATCACGCACGCGAGTGCGAGCTCGAGCCACGGCCGCACGCCGGCGAGACCGTAGACGCCGGACAGCAGCGCGGGCGGCAGCGGCGGCACGGCCGCGGTCGCGGCGCGCGTCACACCGCGCGTGAGCGCGAACCCGCCGCCGCGCACGAGGTGCGTGGCGATCTCGGCGAGGCGCGGATCGGGGCGAAGGGCCGAGGTGTCCCGCCACCACCATCCCGCGGCGAACCGCAGCGTCACCGCGAGCAGGAACACGGGAAGCCAGGGCCCGGGCGTCGTCCGGCCCCCGGCATCGCGGCGGCGGCGAGGTTCGGCGCGAGAAGGCATGGGTGCCGAGTCTATCAGAGCCCCCGCGGTGCCCGCGGGCTCCCGATGGGCTCCAGATCCGCCGCAGCGCGCGATTCGGATCGTGCAGCCTGCACGGCCGGCCGGCACGGCTGCGCTTCAACGCCGCGCGGGCACGCGCGGTGCCGCAGCGGGTTGCGCGCCATATCGATCACCCGCCGCCACGCGCGTGTCCCGGCCGAAGAGTTGCTCCTGCTCGCGCGAGAGGAGAACCCCATGGACCATCATGTCCCCAAGCGAAGGATCCCGGTCACCCTGTGGTTTCACGACCGGCAGGGGATGGCGGCGCACGTCTTCCTGGATCTCGACGCGCGTGGCGAGCACCACCCGACGGCGCTGGACATGCTCAACCAGTCGACGCCGTTCATTCCCGTTGTCGTCGGCGACGAGGGTCGCGTGCATCTCGTGCGCCGGCAGCACCTCGTGCGCGTGACGAGCAACCGCGAGTCGATCGCCAGCGACCTGTACGCGCGCGGGTTCAAGGAGTGGCGCGAGGAGCGTGTCGACGTGTCGCTCTCCGAGGGCACGCGGCTCGCCGGCCGGATCTGGATGCCGATCGAGCGGGACACGCAGCGGATCTCCGACTTCCTGAACGAGCTCGGCAACCAGTTCTTCGTGCTCATCTCGCCGGCGGGGACGCACCTGATCAACGCGAGCGCGGTGGCGCGGATCGAGCTGGACGAGGAACCCGGCGTGTCGCTGGGCGAGGACGCCACCGAATCCGGGTACGCCGACCTGCCGCGTGCCACCTCGGACGGATGGAGCCCGGGCTACACGATCCCGCCGCGGCTGTAGCGTCTTCGGGCCGCGTTGAGCGGATGTCGCCGACCGGCTAGAGTGCCTCCCCTTCGGTCTCAGGCACCTTCGGGAGGCACTCATGTTCGACTCGCGATCCGCCGCCGCATCTCCGTCCGTTTCGTCCGGGGCACCCGCCCCGGTTCGTGACCTCGTCGCGGAACTGGAGCCGCTCCAGCGCGAGCTGAACGTCGCGGTGTGGGACGCGAGCGTGAGCGGGAGCGAGGCCGATTCCCTGCGCCGGAAGGAACTGGACGGCCGGATTCGCGCGCTGCTGTCGAACCCCGCGCGGCGCCAGGCGGTTCAGGCCGCCCGCGCCGCCCTCGAGCGCGGCGACGCGGTGGCGGACCGTGAGCTCCAGGTGCTGGACCTGCTGCTCGCCGCGCACCAGATGCGTCCTGAAGTGATCGCCAGGCTCGTGGAGTTGGAGGCCGGGCTCGACCGCTCGTTCAACAACTTCCGCGCCGAGCTGGACGGCCGCCGCGTCACCGACAACGAGCTGCGCCGGGTGCTGCGGGAGTCGACGAACGTGGACGAGCGGCGACGCGCGTGGGAAGCATCGAAGCAGATCGCCCTCGAGGCCGAGGGGCCGCTGCTCGAACTCGTGCGGCTGCGCAACGAGACCGCTCGCGAGCAGGGCTACCGTGACTTCTACGCGATGAGCCTCGAGCTCGACGAGCTGGACGAGGGGGAGCTGTTCGGCCTGCTCGACGAGGCCGAGGCGGGCACGCGCGAGCGGTTCCGGCGCTATCGTGACGCGCTCGATCAGCGGCTCGCCGGGCGGTTCGGCATCGCCGCCGCCGACGTGCGGCCCTGGCACCTGAGCGATCCGTTCTTCCAGGAGGCGCCCCAGCTCGGCGCGGATCTCGATGCGCCGTTCGCCGGCCGCGACCCGGTGGAGATCGCGCGCCGGAGCTTCGGCGCGATCGGACTCGAACTGGGCGACCTGGTCGAGCGCGCCGATCTGTACGAGAAGCCGGGGAAGAGCCAGCACGCCTTCTGCCTGTCGGTCGACCGCGGGCCTGACGTGCGCGTGCTGTGCAATCTCAAGCCCAACGAATTCTGGATGAGCGTGCTGCTCCACGAGTTGGGTCACGCGCTCTACGACCTGAAGGTCGACATGGGGCTGCCGTGGCTGCTGCGCGCGCCGGCGCACGTGCTCACGACCGAGGCGACGGCGATCCTGTTCGAGCGCATGACGCGGAACGGCGCCTGGCTCGAGCGCTTCGCGGACATGTCGGCCGCGGACGCCCGGCGCACGGGCCGCGATCTCGCCCGCGCCACGCGCGAACAGATGCTCGTGATGACGCGCTGGTGCCTCGTGATGTGCCACATGGAGCGCGCGGTGTACCGCGATCCCGAGCAGGATCTCGACACGCTGTGGTGGGACCTGGTCGAGCGATTCCAGTTCGTGCGCCGGCCCGAGGGGCGTTCGCGCCCCGACTGGGCGAGCAAGATCCACTTCAGCGTGGCGCCCGTCTACTACCACAACTATCTCCTCGGCCACATGCTCGCGACCCAGCTCGAGGCGACCCTGCTCGCCCGCGTCGCCGGGCGCGCCGGCGAGCCGTGGGATCTCGTGCTCGGCGATCCGGGGAGCGGTCGGCTGCTGAGCGAGCGGCTGTTCGCGCCGGGGCGCCTGCGCGCCTGGCGCGAGGCCGTCCACCACGCCACGGGCAAACCCTTCTCGGCCGCCGCGTTCGTCGCCGAGGTGTGCCGCGAAGAGTAGGGGGGTGGCGGCAACGACGGGCCGCCGCGGCGGCCGCGCCGCGACGATGGCCGCCGCGCGCGCGGGCGCGCGAGCATGAGCGTGCTCCGCTTCGGCACCCAGGGGTGGTCCTATCCGGACTGGATCGGATCGTTCTATCCGCCGCGCGCGAAGCAGGAGCACTACCTGCCCTTCTATGCCGAGGTGTTCGACACGGTCGAGTTGGACACGACGTTCTACCACCCGCCGCGCGCGAGCGTCGTCCGCTCGTGGGCGCGGCACACGCCGGAATCGTTCCGCTTCTCCGCCAAGGTGCCACAGCACATCACGCACGAGGCGAAGCTCGCCGCGATGGGCGAGCACCTGAAAGCGTTCGCGTCGGCGCTCGAACCGCTGGGCCCGCGCCTCGGACCCCTGCTCGTCCAGTTGCCCGCCGAGTTCCGCCGCGAGCCGGGCACGCTCGGCATCCTCGATCGTTTTCTCTCCGCCACGCCCGCGGGCGTGCGGCTCGCCGTCGAGTTCCGCCACGGCTCGTGGCACGAGCCCGGCGTCTACGCGATGCTCGCGAAGCATCGCGCCTGCCTCACATGGACCGACTGGCGCGACCTCGAACGCGTCACCGAAGTCACGACCGACTTCCTGTACCTGCGCTGGCTCGGCAAACGCGAGGCGATCGAGCGCTTCGACCGTACGCAGGTCGACCGCGCATCCGAATTCGAGGCGTGGCAGGCCGACCTGGAGCGCGCCCTCCCGCAGGTGCGCGAAGTGTTCGGCTACTTCAACAATCACTGGGCTGGGCACTCTCCGGCGTCGGCAAACGAGATGAAGCGCCGCCTCGGCCTGCCCGCGATCGAGCCCCGCACGCGCTGGCCGCAGCCGGAGTTGTGGTAGTTGCGAAGCTGCGCGAGGTGCGGCTTCGTCACGGCTGCCAGGTAACGAGTTGCGAGCCTCGGAGGTGGAGCTCACGCCGTGGTGCTAGAATCATGACCGGGTACCTGATCCACCCCGGAGCCCGAACGGGATGAACCCCGCCACAGCCGACGTCACACTGTCGCAACTGCTTGCGGCGCCACGAACGCCGCTGGCCGAGCTCGACCGTGGCGCCCTGCCCGCGAGTCCTGGCCTGTTCCTGCTCTTTCGTGAGGCCCAGCTCGTCCACACCGGGGTATCCGCGAGCCTCCCGACGACACTCGCCCAGTTGTTCGCCACGCAGGGTCCCGCGTCACTGTCGCCGCTGCGACGGTCCGTCGCCGGATATCTCGGGCTTGCCAGCGCCCGTGAGATCGCCGCATCGCGTTACCGGCCGACGTCCGCCGACCACGCCCGCATCAGCGAATGGCTCAAGCGCTGCTCCATCGTGTGGACCGCCTGCGCGAACGAAGCCGAGGTCATCCGCCTCGAGTCGCGCCTGCGAAACGAACGCGAGACGACACCGCCGAAGTAGGTGGGCGTGCGCGGCGGCGTGGGTGCGTGCGTGTTGCCTGCGCCGGGCGGCACGCGGCGGGTGTGGTGGACACATGGCATGCGCGCGAGCATGTCGCACACGGCGGCGCGGTAGCACGCGACGCCCGCGGTCGTGCGCCGGCGACGCGTGCGCATGCGGACCAGGCGCCGCACTCGAATTCCAGCCGATTCGATGATCACGTGCTCATCGCTGTCGCCGCGTGCACACGCGGCCGCCGGCACAGCAGCCTGAGCGCCGATCGCACCTGTTCCTCGAGCGATGCGTGAGGTAGCGCTCGGCAATGCTCCAGTCCGCGGCGCACGTCCGCGGCCCGGAATCCGAGTTCACGAAGCGCGGCGGCGAGGTCGGCGTCCGAGTTCTCCGTGCCTTCGTCCGTTTCCGTGTCCGGTGTCGGCGCACCTTGTCGCGCCTCTCTCCGAGTGTGCCGCGCTGCCTCGCGCTTCGCTTCCATGAACTCCTTGCCGAACATCCGCTCCGCCTCGAGCTGGTTGTGCGCGCGGC
>JANLWK010000182.1:0-3260 GCA_031364505.1 Candidatus Eiseniibacteriota bacterium
GCGCGCGAAGTGGAAGCACCACCCGCTGGGCGGGCCTCCGGGGCTCGCGAAGCAGCCGGGGACAAAGAAGGCGCAGCCCGCGTCCCCCGGCCAGCTCAAGAAGGAACGCGTCGCCGCGGCGAACGTCGAGGAGATGCGGAAAGGCCACGGGCGCGGCAAGGGACGATAAGAACCGGCGCAACGGATTCGGGGTATGTAGGCCCGCACGGGATCGACCGTGCGGGTCTTCGTCGTGAGGTCCCCGATGCGCGTGGCGTTCGTGCTGATGCTTCTACTCGCCCCGATTTCATCCGCGTCGGCGTCGCGTCGCGTCGAGGGTTGGTTCCTCCTTGGGGGAGGACGTCTCACCTCTGCCGATCATGGCGGACTGACGAAATGGCCGATGGCTTCGGTCGGGACTGGATACCAAGTGTCTCGAAGGTGGGCCGTCGAGTGTCCGCGGCCTATCGGCCCCTGGGCACGATCTATGATGCGATCGGGTACGACGCCGGAACATACCGCCTGCGTCGTTATGACCAGTTCGTGCTTATGTCCCTGATGGCGGGGCCCACGTTCATGTTGCCGGGACCGGCGCCGGCGCGGACGTTCATCTCGTCCACGATGGGGCTGTACGTGGTGCGCGGCAGCAATCTCCCGTCGTGGCGGGAATCCGCCTGGTCGACGCGCCCCGGGTTCAGTCTCGGCGTCGGGCTCATGGGTTCGGCCGGCGCACACGTACCCCGCGTCGACATTCGGTGGCACGCACGCGCGCCCGAGGCCGGCGACGACCTGATGCCCGACGCATCGAATCACTGGCTTCAGACGGCCGAGGCCGGAGTCGGAGCGCAGTTCTGATGCGTGGCGCGATCGTCGCGTTGGTACTCCTGCTCGCCTCGGCGTCCGCCTCGGCGGATCCGACGCCGCGCCGACTCGAAGCGTGGGTGCTCGCGGGCGGTGGCGTGACGGCGACGCCCCATGTCGACGAGCGACTGTCGAAATGGCCTCTGATCACGACCGGCATCGGGTACGAGGTGTCGCGGCACGTGGCCTTCGAATGGAGTGCGACGTATCGGTATCTTGGGCGCCTGGGCCTGTCGTCCCTCGCTTCGCAAGGCCCCTATCCCAGCCATGAGTCCGTGTCCTTGGCGTCGATGGTCGTCGGGCCGTGCCTTATGTCGACGCGGAGGCAAGCCGCGAAGGGATTCGTGTCGATGGGCGCGGGGGTCTACCTGCTTCGCGGGACGTACGACCTGAAGGGATTCGAGCCGGTCTCGTCGATCCGGCCCGGGCTCAGCGTGGCCGCCGGCGCCAAGGGCCCGGCGGGATCGGTCCTGCCGCGAATCGACGTGAGGCTGCACGCACGCGCGCCGGATCGTAAGCACGACTTCGTGTACAACCGCTGGCTTCGTACGGTCGAGTTGTCGGTCGGCGCTCAGTTCTGACGCTCGACGCGCGGGACGTTCAGAGAGGCGAAACGAAACGTGCTGCGCAGCACGTGAAATTCAGCGGAAGCAAACGAAACGTGCTCCGGGGCACGTGATATTCAGCGAGACGAAACGCAACTTGCGCCGGCGCAAGTTCGATTCACCGCGATCAAACTCGCCGCGACTACAGCTCCGCGATCTGTCGCGCGTGGTGGCGGATGTGGACGGCGTGCATGCGCGTCATCTCGGGCAGCGTGTAGTGCCATCGCATGAGTTTCATGAACGGGTTGCGCACCCACAGGCGGTCGAGCGAGGGGGCGTCGAGTCCGCGGCCGAGCGCGCGATAGCGTGAGGCCGCGGCCGCGATGCGGGCGATCACGTCGTCGCGATCGGGGGCCGGGCCGGGAAACGACTCCTTCCTCGCCGGTCCTCCGCGCGGCATGCGGCCGCGGCGGACCACGTGGCCCACGAACAGCGCCTGCAGCGGGCCTCGCCACGGGACCGGAGGAAGTGTCCCCGCGTGGAGCCTCTCCAGGGACTCCTCGAATCGAGGCAGCGGAAGCTCCATCGCGATCGCGACGTGCTCGGCGTGCTGGCCGACGGTCCACTTGCCGGGGCGGCCGCGCGTCCATCGCGGCGGATTCACGGCGATCAGCATCGTGATCTCGGTGGCCGCGCGGTCGAGGTCGCCGGCCAGCTCACTCCAGTGTTCGCCGTCCAACGCGATCGGCTCCGTCACGCGTGCGGCTCCGGATCCTCGCCCGGCCAGCCGCGTACGCCGCGCGCCGCGGTGGGCGCCGGCGCGGGCGCCAGGCGTTCGAGTGCGGCGTCGATCTCGCGGTGGGCTCCCAGCAGCACGAGCGTGTCGCCGCCTTCGATGCGAAACGACGCGTCGAGCGTCGTGAATGCGCGGCCGCCGCGAACGACCGCGACGGCGCGGGCGCCCGTGCCCTCGGGCGCCATGTCCAGCTCGCCGAGGGTCTTGCCGATCGCCTGCGAGTGCTGCAGTACGCGCGCGGCCTCGGTCGTTCCCTGGGCCAGGATCTCGTCGAGCTGCTCGACGACCGAGCCGGGCAGCTTCTGGCCGCGCATCACGGAATAGCGTTCGCGCCGCAGCAGCATCACCTGCGCCTCGACGATGTTGCTCGGCACGTGGAACTGGCGCAGCACGGCGGTGAAGATCTCGATCGAGGTCTCGAATTCCTCGGGGATGACGACGTTCGCGCCGACTTCGTAGAAGACGTCCATCTCGCTCACGGCCCGCGTGCGTACCACGATGAACAGGCCCGGGTGCATCTGCCGCGCGAGCCGCGCGGTGTGGCGCGTCGCCATGGGATCCGACAGCGCGATGACGAGCGCCCGCGCGTGCGGGATGCCGGCGCGCTCGAGGATCTCGGGCTGCGCGGTATTGCCGATCAGCGAAGGGCTGCCATCGACGGCGCAGGCGGCGACGCGGTCGGGCTCCTGGTCGACGACGAGGTGCGGGATGCGCACCGCGCGGAGCACGCGCGCGACGTTGCGCCCGTTGAGCCCGAAGCCGGCGATCACGACGTGGTTCTGGCGCGACGGGTCGGCCGGCGGGGCGGCGAGCGAACCGCGGCCGCCACCCTGGCCCGACAGCCGGAACCGCGCGTCGAGCGCCACCGCGATCCGCGGCGCCGCCTGGGCGAGGAACGGGCCGAGCAGCAGCGAGAACAGGGCGCTCGCGAGGAACACCTGCGACCAGGTCTCGGGCAGCAACCCGGCGCTCGAGCCCGCCTGCGCGAGCACGAAGGCGAACTCGCCGACGTGCGCGAGGCCGATGGACGCCGCGATCGCGACCGGCCAACTCACGCGCCCCACGCGCGCGGCGATCAG
>JANLWK010000219.1:0-2183 GCA_031364505.1 Candidatus Eiseniibacteriota bacterium
GGCTAGGCTTCCTTGCGGCGCTTCTCGCGCTCGCCGCGATACGTCAGCAGCGGGGCGGCGTGGTTCATGATGCACTCCTTCGAGATCGTGCAGCCGATCACGTCGGCGCGTGACGGGATCTCGTACATCACGTCGAGCATCGCCTCCTCGATCACGGCGCGCAGGCCGCGGGCGCCGGTGCCGCGCTTGATCGCGAGCTGCGCGATGGCGTGCAGAGCGTCCTCGGTGAAGTCGAGCTTCACGCCTTCCATCTCGAAGAAGCGCTGGTACTGCTTCGTGATCGCGTTCTTCGGCTCGGTGAGGATGCTCACGAGCGAGGCCTCGTCCAGCGACTCGAGCACGCCGACGATCGGCAGGCGGCCGACCAGCTCGGGGATCAACCCGTACTTGAGCAGGTCCTCGGGTTCGATCTGCGCCATCAGGGCACCGATGTTCTTCTCGTCCTTGCCCTTGATGTCCGCGCCGAAGCCCAGCACCTTCTGGCCCACGCGGCGCTCGACGATCTTGTCCATGCCTTCGAAGGCGCCGCCGCAGATGAACAGGATGTCCTTGGTGTTCACCTCGATGTACTTCTGCTGCGGGTGCTTGCGGCCGCCCTGCGGCGGCACGTTCGCAACCGTGCCCTCGAGGATCTTGAGCAGCGCCTGCTGCACGCCTTCGCCCGACACGTCGCGCGTGATCGACGGGTTCTCGCTCTTGCGCGAGATCTTGTCGATCTCGTCGATGTACACGATGCCGTGCTCGGCGTTGACCAGGTTGAAGTCCGCCGACTGCAGCAGCCGGACGAGGATGTTCTCGACGTCCTCGCCGACGTAGCCGGCCTCGGTCAGGCTCGTGGCGTCGACGATCGCGAACGGCACCTTGAGGAATCGCGCCAGCGTCCGCGCGAGCAGCGTCTTGCCGGTGCCCGTCGGACCGATGAGCAGGATGTTCGACTTCTCGAGCTCGACCGATCCCGGCGTCGACGTCGAGTAGATGCGCTTGTAGTGGTTGTAGACCGCGACGGCGAGCGTCTTCTTCGCCTGGCCCTGCCCCACCACGTAGTCGTCGAGGATTTTCTTGATCTCGTGCGGCTTCGGGAGCTGTCCCCCGGCCGCCGGCTGTTCGCGCTCGAGCTCGCCCTCGAGGATGTCGTTGCACAGCTTCACGCACTCGCTGCAGATGTACACGGACGGACCCGAGACGAGTCGTGCGACTTCGTCCTGGCCCCGGCCGCAGAACGAGCACCGGATGGGATGGGGCGTGGCGATGCGCTTCTTCATGGCTTACTTGCGCTTCGAAATGATTTCGTCGACGAGGCCGTAGGCCTTGGCTTCATCGGCGGACATGAAGTTGTTGCGGTCGGTGTCCTTCTCGACCTGCTCCAGGGTGCGCCCGGTGTGCTTGGCCAGGATGCCGTTGAGTTGCCCCTTCATCTTGAGCATCTCCTTCGTGTAGATCTCGATGTCGGTGGCCTGGCCCTGGGTCCCGCCCAGCGGCTGGTGGATCATGATGCGTGAGTTCGGCAGCACGTAGCGCTTGCCCGCGGCACCCGCGGCGAGCAGCACCGCACCCATGCTCGCGGCCTGTCCCATGCACAGCGTCGACACCGGGCACTTCACGAACTGCATCGTGTCGTAGATCGCGAGCCCCGCGGTGACCATCCCACCAGGACTATGGATGTACAGGTTGATGTCGCGATCCGGGTCTTCGCCCTCGAGGAAGATCATCTGGGCGATCACCAGGTTCGCCACCATGTCGTCGATGCCCGTTCCGATGAAGATGATCCGGTCCTTCAGCAGGCGCGAATAGATGTCGTACGCGCGCTCACCGCGACCGGTTTGTTCGACGACGATGGGAACGAGACCCATTCAATCCTCCTGACGATCCGTATCAGCGACCCGCGGGAACGACCAGCCGTGAATCGCTCGTAACTTCTTCCGTGATCTCGGCGGCGTTGATCACCCAGTCCAGCGCCCGGCGCTCGAGCAGCGAATCCTTGAGCGCCCTGCGGCGCTCGTCGCTCTGGTAGCGGGCCCGCACGCGTGCGGCCTGACGCGGGTCCTGCTCGGCCATGCGCTGGATCTCCGTGTTCACTTCGTCATCGCTGACTTCGAGGTGCTCCTGTCGCGCCACCGCCTCGAGGATCGCCTCGCGCTTGAGCGAGCGCTCCACGTTCGGGCGGAACCGCGTCTCCAGCTCCT
>JANLWK010000228.1:0-6033 GCA_031364505.1 Candidatus Eiseniibacteriota bacterium
AGGGCCCGCGCTACAGCGTCGATTTCACCGGCGGCCAGCTCCTTCAAGTCAGGACCTCCACGGTGCTGCCGGCGGACCAGATCCGCCGGGCGCTCGACGGCGCGGGACTCCACGGCATCGAGTTGCAGCAGATGCGGGGCGACAACGCGAACGAGCTGATGATCCGGGCGCAGATCACGGACACCAAGGACCTCTTCCCCTCGGTCCAGCGGGCGATCCAGACCCAGTTTCCGGGCACGACGGTGGAGTTCCGCGGCACGTCGGCCGTGGGCCCCAAGGTCGGCGGCGAGCTCCGTCACAAGGCCATCTACGCGATCCTGGCGAGCCTGGGCGGAATCCTGCTCTACGTCGGTTTCCGCTACGAGTTCAAGTTCGCCTTCGGCGCCGTGGCGGCCCTGTTCCACGACGTGTTCGTGACGCTCGGCATCCTCATGTTCACCCACCGGGAAATCTCCCTCACGGTGGTCGCCGCCCTGCTCACGATTGCGGGATATTCGATCAATGATACGATCGTGGTGTTCGACCGAATCCGGGAACGGTCGAAGGCGCTGAAGAAGGAGAAGCACTCACGCGCCATGGATATGGCGGTCAACGAGACGCTGTCGCGCACGATCATCACCGCGTTCACGGTGTTCCTGTCGGCGCTCGCCCTGTTCGTCTGGGGCGGTGAGGTGCTGCACGACTTCTCGTTCGCCATGCTGGTCGGCGTCGTGTTCGGAACGTACTCCTCGGTGTACGTCGCGAGCGCGCTGGCCCTCGACATCTGGATCAGCCTCGATCGCCGCAAGGGCATCAAGGCGGAATGACCCGCGGATCGATCCGCGGATCGACCAAGAGAACCCCGATGACTCATCGCCGGACCCCGGACTCCCGAGCCGGATCGCGCACGCGCGCCGCCGTGGCGGCCGCCGCATGGTTCGCCCTCTTCATGATCCCCGCCTGCGCGCCGAAGATCACCAACGTCGACGCGAGCTATACGCGGCTCGAGGGCCAGGTTTCGCCCGACGCCCATCTGATCGTGTGGGAAGACCTGCCCGTGCAGACCGCCATCTACATCGATAAGGGCGAGCCGGATCCCGACGCGGCGGACTCGCTCGTCTCCACGGACTTCGTGCGGGCGTATCCCGCGGGCACCGTGCGCGGGCTCATCGTCGACAACACGAACGCGAGCCGCTACGAGGTGTACCGCTATGCCTCGAACGGCGGGCTGACGCCGATCGCCGACTACGTCGTGCCGCCGTCGCGCAAGTGGATCGGCACGCAGACCGAGGCGTACACGTTCGCCGACCTCACGCCGGTGGGCTCACAGCCCGGTTACGTGGGCCGCGGCCTCGTCGACGGCGTGGCGAGCCCGTCGTCCCCGCTCACCAACTCGACGAACGTCGCGTCGTCGCCGCTCGGCAACATCACGGCGAGCGCCGTGTGGTACCCGCCAAACGGCAAGATCAAGCTCCAGTGGGACCCCGTCCCGGGCACGGCGCGCTACCTGGTGCAGGTCTACTCGTTCCGCACGGACCTCCAGGGACTGCAGGACCAGATCCTGAGCGGCGTGCCGGCGCCACTGTTCACCGGCAAGACCACCGACTCATGGGTCGCCTTCGTGCCGGCCAACGTGAACTTTCTGTTCGTGGCGGATTCCACGCGCACCGACATCAAGCCGATCATCATCCGGCCGATGATCTACGGCAGCGCCCTCAAGGTTCGCATCGCCGCACTCGACGCGCAGGACCGCATGATCGCCCTGACGATGGGGGCCTCGAATTTCGCCGCGGCGTTCGCGAACGGCGATGTCGGCATCCAGCGCAACATCCGCGGGCCGGGCACCTACGAACTGTTCTCGTTGGGCGCCACGACCGCCCGCGATACGATCATCGTCGAAGATCCGGGCGGCCCCGGAGGCGGCGGGGGCAACTAACCCAAGGCTCCACGGCTCCACGGCTCCAGGCCCACAGCCTTCGAGCCCGCCAGACAACCGCACCCGTCGCCCATCAAACTCCGCTTCGTCCATCCGGAGGCCGCGCTGGTCCAGGCCTCCGGATCGCTTTCGAGGGTGCATGCATCCACATCGAAGCATGGTCCCGACGTGCGCCGTCTCCGCCCGCCTTCTCCCCGTCCTCGTGGCCGTCCTTTTCGCCGCCCTGGCGCTGGCCCTCGGTCCGCTGGGCCCCGCGGGCCCGGCCGTGGGTGACGTCACGCCGGCGGGCGCCCGCGGTTTCGGCATCGCCCGGCTCAAGTACGGCGGCGGCGGGGACTGGTACGAGGACCGCACCTCGATGGTCAACCTCATGCGCCACGTCCGTGAGCGCACGACCATTCCCGTCACGGGTGACCGCGAGGCGGTCGTCGAGCCCGCCTCGGCCACGCTGTTCCAGTACCCGTTCCTGTTCGCCTGCGGTCACGGCAACATGAAGTTCACGGGCGAAGAAGTGGCCAATCTTCGCCGATACCTGACCACCGGGGGATTTCTGTGGGTGGACGACGATTTCGGTATCGGACCCTCGTTTCGGCGGGAAATGAAGCGGGTGTTCCCCGAGGCGTCGGTCGTCGAGCTGCCGTTCACGCACCCCATTTTTCATTCGCTTTACGACTTTCCGCACGGTCTCCCGAAGGTGCACGAGCATGATGGGGGTCCGCCGAAAGCGTTCGGCATTGTCTGGGACGGAAGGCTGGCAGTACTCTTTACGTTCGACACGGATCTCGGGGACGGACTCGAAGACGAAGAGGTCCACCACGACCCCGCGGACAAGCGTGACGCCGCCGCCAGGATGGCCGTCAACATCGTGCAGTTCGCCCTCACCCAGTGAGGCCCGTGCCTAGCCCGCATCCCGCATGACCCCGCGTCCGTCGCACCCGCTGAGCCGCCTGCTCCGCGCCCGCTATTCGTCCGACCGGGCGTCCCTCGTGCTGCGCGCCTCACTGCGTGCGGCCAGCTGGGGTGCGGCCTCGATCGCCATCGCCGTGATCGCGGGCGCGCTGAACGCACTCGGCGAGCCGGCGTCGTGGGCGCGCCTGGGGCTCGCGATCGCCGCGATGGTCGCCGGGCTCGTCTTAGCACTCCGCCGCTTCCTCGCCGCGGCCCCGCGATTCGACACGTTCCTCGAGCGGCTGGAGGAGCGCTTTCCCGAGATCCGCTCGTGGCTACGGAACGCGCTCGAATTCGAGCGTGGCGATCCCGCGCATGGATCGGCCGAGCTGGCGCACGCGGTGTCGGGCGAGACGGCGAAGCGCATCGAGGCGCTGCCGCTCGCGAGCACGCGGCCGCCCGTGGCTCCCCGGCGTCCCGTCGCCCTGATTGCCGCCGCCACGCTCGCGATGGTGGCCCTGGCGTTCATCGCCCCGACGCGCGCACAGCGATCGTGGCGGACGCTCGTCGATCCGCGGCTCGCAGCACCCCCGGTGCGCCTCGCCGTCGAGCCGGGCTCGGTGCGCATCTCGCCCGGCGCCTCGCTCAGCGTGCGCGCCCGCGTGTGGGGCACCGAGCAGAAACCGTCGATCGCGCGGCCGGGATTCGACGCCGTCGCCGCCGCCTACGAAGGCAACGCCGACGGCGCGCGCGTGTGGCGCTTCGACCTGTCGCAGCTCACACGCGACCAGGTCTACCGCGTGCGCGTCGCGCACGAGACGAGCCCGCAGTACACGATCGCCCTCGCGGGTGAGCCCGCGGCCGTGAGCTTCGAGATCGAGTACCACGCTCCGGCGTACGCGCGGCTGCCGGTCCAGCGGGGCGCGGCGACGCGCGGCGACCTGAGCGCCCTCGCCGGCACGCGAGCCCGCATCGTCGCGACGTTCGACCGCGACCTGAGTGCCGTCGCGGCGACACTGCCCGGGCACGCGGCATCGGCATGGACGGCGATCACGCCGCGGCGCTGGAGCGGCGAGGTGCCGGTGCTGCGCGACGGCGACTACGAGCTCCACGCCCGTGCTACGTCGGGCGAGGCGCGCATGCGCTACCGCGTGAGCGCGCTGCCGGACGCGCCGCCGGTGCTCGCGGTGCAGCTCCCGACGGGGGACCTGGACCTGCCGGCCGGCCAGCGCATCCCGCTCGCCGTGCTCGCGCAGGACGACCTCGGGCTCGCGCGGCTCCGGCTCCAGGTGCGCCGCGAAGCCGACTCGGCGTGGCGCTCCGTCCCGCTGTCGGAGTATGCGGAGCATCCGCGCGAGGCCGCGACGCGTTCGGCGTGGGACGCCTCGGGCCTCGGCCTGCTGCCGGGAGAGACCGCGTCGTTCCGCTTCGAGGTCCAGGACAACAACGTGCTCACCGGCCCGGGCCGTGCCGTGAGCCCGACGTTCCAGCTCCGCTTCCCCGGCCTCGCCGATCTCTACGAGAACATCGACCGCGCCCAGGGCACCACGCGCGAGGTGCTCGAGAAGGCGGCCGAGCAGGCGCGCGAGGTGCAGAAGTCGCTCGACAAGATGTCGCGCATGCCCGAGCCCCAGCGCAGCCAGCAGCAGAGCGCGAACACGTTCGAACAGAGCGAGGAGCTGAAGAGCACGCTCCAGCGCCAGCAGGACCTCGGCCAGAAGATCGACGAGGCGGCGGCCCAGCTGCGCCAGACGCTCGAGCAGGCGGCCGAGCGCGAGGCGTTCAACGAGGAGCTGATGACCAAGCTCCGCGAGATGACGGACCTGGTGAAGCAGATCCAGTCGCCGGAGTTCCGCGAGGCGCTGAAGCGGATGCAGGAGGCGCTCGAGAAGATGGACCGGCGCGAGCTGGACCAGAACATTCCGCAGTGGCGCGACCAGAACAAGCAGATGCTCGAGCAGCTCAAGCGCACGCTCGACCTGCTGAAGCAGATGCGCCAGGAGGAGCAGCTCCAGGCCATGGCGCAGCGCGCACGCGAGCTGAAGCAGCAGCAGGACGCGATGAACCGCGAGCACGCGGCGAACAAGCCGCAGGACGCGAAGGAAGCGAACCCGACGGCCGACCGCCAGGACAAGGCGGCGGACCAGACGACCCAGCTGGCCCAGGACGCGAAGCAGCTGTCCTCCGAGGTCGAGAATCCGCAGGACAAGCAGAAGCTCGAGGACGCGGCGAAACAGCTCGCCGAGCAGGCGGCCCAGCACCAGAAGCAGGCGGCCCAGTCGTCGCGCAGCCGCCAGTCGCAGCAGGCGCAGAAGCAGGGCGAGCAGGCGAGCGAGGATCTCGAGAAGGCGAGCGAGGGGCTCGACCAGATGGCGCAGGAGTCCCAGTCGCGCCGGCGCGAGCTGGACCTGGCGGCCGTCCGGCGCGCGGCGCAGGACCTCGTGTCGCTGCAGCGCGAGGGCGAGCGCACGCTCGCCTCCGAGGCGCCGCCGAAGGAGCGCGGCGACCGGCAGACCGATCTGTCCGACGGCGTGTCGCGCGTGTCCGACTCGCTGTTCATTCTCGCCAAGCAGCAGCCGTTCATCTCGCCCAAGCTCGGCGAGTCGCTCGGCCGCGCGATCAAGTCGCTCCAGGAATCCGGCCGCCAGCTCGGCAGCGGCAACGTGCCGCGCGGCGAGGGGGCCGGCAAGCAGGGCGGTTTCGCGCTCAACCAGGCGATCCTCGAGCTGCGCGCGGCCGAGGGGAAGATGGGCAGCTGCCAACGCCCCGGCGGGCAGAAGCCGGGCGGGCGCCAGAGCGAGGCGATGGGCGAGATCGGCAAGCGCCAGTCGGACCTGAACCAGGAGACGCGCAACATGACACAGCGCCTGAGCGAGCAGATGCGGCTCTCCGCCGGCGACCAGGCGCGCATGCGCGAGATGGCGACCGAACAGCGCCGGCTGCGCGAGCAGCTCGAGCAGATGCAGCGCGACGAAGAGACGCGGCGCGAGCTGCTCGGCCGCCTCGACGCGACGCAGAAGGAGATGAAGGAGACCGAAGAGGTGCTCGAGCGCGGTGAGTTGAGCTCGGACCTCGAGCAGAAGCAGCAGCGCATCCTCTCGCGCCTGCTCGACGCCCAGCGCTCGGTCAACCGCCGCGACTTCGACCCGCAACGCGAGTCGCGCGCCGGCGAGGAGGTGGCGCGCATGTCTCCCGCCGAGCTGCCGGCCGATCTGCTGCGCGCGAACGAT
>JANLWK010000263.1:0-4724 GCA_031364505.1 Candidatus Eiseniibacteriota bacterium
GAAGTGGGCGAACAGCACGGTGAACATCGCTGCGAAGGACAGGATGGACAGGAGTCCCAGGGTGCGACTCGCCGACTGCTGGCTCTCGAACTGGCCGCCATAACTAACGTAGTAGCCCTGCGGCAGTTGCACCGTCGAAGACACTCGTCGCTGAATCTCTTGAACAGTGCGCCCAAGATCCCGGCCGGACACATTCGACGACACCACGATTCGGCGCTGGCTGTTCTCGTGTAGTACTTCATTGGGGCCCCAGGTCTCCTGCACATCCGCCAATGCCTCGACCGGCACTTTCATTCCCGATGGGGTGTCGACCAGAAGTCCTCGCACCACGTCGGTAGAGCGCAGCGCTTCCGGTAGCCTGACAACCAAGTCGTAGCTGAACTGGTTCTCGAGCACCTGCCCGACGACCCGGCCGGAAAGAGCCGTCTCGAGCCACGTATTGAGCGTGCCCGGCTGGAGGCCATAGGCACTCGCTCGTTCACGATCCACGCGAATCTGCAACTGCGGCACGAGCACTTGGGCTTCGGTCTGCAGATCGACCAATCCAGGGACGTCGGCGATTGCTGCCTGCACCTCGGCAGCTTTTTGTCGCAGCACAGCAAGATCCGGCCCAAACACCTTGATGGCGATCTGTGCCCGGACGCCGGAGAGGAGGTGATCGAGCCGGTGCGAAATAGGCTGCCCAATATTGATCGACACTCCTAGGATCTCACCGAGCTTCCCTCGCATGTCGGCCATGATGGCGTCGCGCTTGCGGTGTGAGCGCCGGTCATCGACGTCGATTTACGTGTAGTGGACGCCTTCCGCATGCTCATCACGTTCCGCGCGGCCCGTCCGGCGACCGGTCGATACTACCTCGGGCACTTGATGGAGAAGCGCTTCGGCCATCGTGCCGATCCGATTCGACTCGTCCAGAGACGTACCCGGTCTGGCAATGAGGTTGATGGTCGCGGTGCCTTCGTTGAATGGCGGCAGGAACTCACGGCCGAGCATCGGCACAATTGCAGCGGCCACCAGCACAGCGATCGCGGTGGCAATCACCGTGGCCCAAGGGCGGTCCAACACCTTCTCGAGCAGGCGACGATCATGGCGCTTGAGCCACCGGACAAAGGGTGCGTCACCGTGGGCAGTCGCCTTGGCTCGCGGCAGGAGGTAGAGGCACAGCGCTGGGGTCAGGGTCACGGATACGACGAACGAGGCGAGAATTGAAATGACGTAGGCTTGTCCGAGCGGTGTAAACAGCCGTCCCTCGATGCCACCAAGCGCGAACATGGGCAGGAACACCAGAATGACCAGGATCGTGGCGTACACGATCGAGCTGCGGACTTCCGATGAAGCTTCGAATACCACGCTGAGCGGAGGGCGCGGGACCGGCAGAGCGCGATTCTCGCGCAATCGGCGCAACACGTTCTCAACCCCGACAATGGCATCGTCAACGAGCTCTCCCATGGCGATCGCGATGCCACCCAACGTCATGGTGTTGATGGTCTGCCCCATCAGCTTCATCACGATGGCAGCCACCACGAGCGACAATGGGATCGCGGTAAGGGTGATGGCGGTCGTTCGGAAATTCAGTAGGAACAGGAACAAGACGATCGTCACGAGGATCGCGCCGTCGCGCAGTGCTTCTTCCACGTTCTTGATCGCCGCCTCGATGAAGGTCGCTTGGCGGAACAACACGCGCGTGCGGGCGCCTTCCGGCAGCGCAGGCTCAACCTCATGAAGCGCTGCTTCGATTTGCCGGGTAAGTTTGATCGTGTCCGTGCCAGGTTGCTTTTGCACCATGAGGATGACGGCAGATTTGCCGTCAATGCCAGCATCGCCCCGTTTCGGAGCCGCGCCAACAGTCACATCAGCCACGGCGCCCAACGGAATCGCCACCCCTCCAGGAAATGCCCCGACCGGGGTGGAGGCAAAGTCAGCTGGATCAGTCGTGCGCCCGACGTTGCGAACAACCAACTCCCGTCCGCCCTGACTGAGGAAACCGCCGGTCGTGTTGACGCTGGCGCTTTCCATCGCGCGAACCACGTCATCCAAGGTGAGGTTGACCGCAGCGAGTTTCTGTGGGTCCGGCTCGATTATGAACTGTTTAAGCCCTCCGCCGATTGCGATGACCTGCGAGGCGCCCGGAATGGTCAGCAACCGTCTGCCGATTACTTGCTCGGCGAGCGTTCGCAGATCAAACGGTGTGATCGCGCCCGTGGGACTCTCCACGCCAATGAGCGCGATCTCACCCATGATCGAGGAGACTGGGCCCATGCTCGGCTCTGCATATGGTGGCAACTGATCGCGGACGAGTTGGAGCTTTTCCGAGACGAGCTGCCGATCGCGGTAGACGTCCGTGCCCCAGGCGAATTCGACAAAGGTGATGGACAGCCCGACGGCGGAGGCGGAGCGCACCCGCTCGACTCCCGGAGCACCATTCATCGCCGTCTCGATCGGCTTTGTGACCAGCGCCTCGACCTCTTCCGGGGCCAGCCCGCGGGCCTCGGTCAGAATAGTCACAGTCGGACGATTAAGGTCCGGGAATACATCGACCGGAAGATGTAACACCGTCCAGAATCCATAGATCAACAACATCGTGGCGGCCGCTACGACGAACAGGCGATTATCGAGTGACAAGCGGAGCAGACGATTGATCATGGGTTGGGTGCGGATGGAGTACTGACCAGCGGTGCCGAGACGAGCGTGTAAGCTCCCTCAGTTACGATCCGGTCCCCTGAGTTGAGTTCACCACTGACCGCAATGCGTCCCGAATATCGGCCCGTGATGCCGACAGGTCGGTATTCGAATATCTCGGGCCCGGTGTGGACGAATACCCCGGGTCCAGTTTCCTGGTAGATCACGGCACTTTGCGGAACCGCCAGACCCTGATACTGGATGGAACTCTCGATTCCTACTTCGACAAGCATGCCTGGACGCAAGAACCCGCCTGTATTCGTCACGTCGAACAGCACCGGAGGAATGGGAGATGCTGTCGGCTGCTGGCTGCCGCCGCTGGCCTGCTCGGGGGCCGAGGAAGTGGGGGCCAGCCCCCGTATCCGCGCGGGAAAGGAGCGGCCTGGGAGCGCGCTCAGTCGCACGGTCGCCTGGCGTGAGCTCAACGCCTTCGTAAGATTCTCCCCAAAGAGTGGCACCTCGACACGCATCTGCGACTCGTTGAGGATTCGGGCTAATGGCTCCCCGGCTTGGACCCACTGACCCGAAGTCACGCTCACCTCCGACACAAGTCCTCCGATCGGCGAGCGCACCGGCAACCGGTCGATGACGAGGAGGTAGCCTAGAAGCTGGCCCTTGCGTACGCGGTCTCCGATCGCGAGTGGCTGCCCCAATCGCTCGAATCGACCCGTCTGCGGTGCGGCCACCGCGGCGAGTGCCCCGGGCGCAGGGATGACATGACCTACGGCGACGATCTGTTCACGAAGTGCCTCAGTGCGCGCAACCACCGTCCGTATGTTGAGCAGGAACTGTGATTCCTTGGGGATGGAGCGAGGGCCCGCACCCCCTGCACCGGGTGCATGACTGTGTCCCGAATGGCCCTGGCTTTCTCCATGGATCGCCAGCCCGCCCGCTGCTACCAGCAGGGCCGCAGCGCCCACACGCAGTTGTTTGCGCATTCTTCCGCGGCGGACAATCAGCACGGCTCCCAGGGCAACCAGGACAAACAACAATAAACCACCCCATGCAGCGAGAGGACCACGGCGACCTTTCGGTTTCGTCGCCGCCGATGAGAGGGTTGCAAGTTTACCAAGCGGCAGACTCTTGAAAGCAAATTCGCCGTTCGCCGGACCAGCGATTGCAACGACGGCAGTGTAATCGCCCGGCGTTGTGGAAGGCAGATCAATCCCGTAGATGCCTGGTTTGGTTTGTACCGCTGTGGCCGTAATTCGCGCAGGTTGTGTGGTACGCAGCGTGATGCGGGCGTTGTCAATCGGCGCATTTGTCGCATAGTCGCTCAAGTATAGTGTGGCGCGGATCGCTCCTTCGCTGGACACCGCTTGGTATTTAAGAACAACCTCATAGTTGTCGTCCGTCGCGGAACGCACAATCGCACTGGGATCCAATGCGCCAGGGGTTGGGGCAGATTGAGCTTCACCCGACGTACGTCCGAGCAGAGCGCATATCACCCAGAACGCCGCACTTGCGCGGCTAACGATGACCGGATGTCTCATGCCCAACGTCTCCTTTGTCAGTGCTCACGACCCGGGAGGTGCGCTATCAGTTCACGTCGCAAGCCGGTGGCGCGGACCAAGCGAGTCCGGGCATTCTCCAAGGCCGCCGTTGCATCCATGAGATCACGTTGCACGCGTAACAGCCGCTCGCGCAGCGTTAGGTAGTCTTCCAGCGGAATCCGTCCGCCGCGATAGGCCGCTTCGGTGAGTTCTAGATCGGTGGTCGCTCCACCCACGACACCCGCCAGCAAGCCGCGCCGTTCCTCTGCGCGAGCGAGCGCGGCACACGCGGAGAGGACCTCTTGGGTGATGCTGAGATCCAAACCCAGTCGTTCCGCCCGCGCGCGGTGCTCTTCCAAAGCAGCTTCACCGACCGCAATCTGGTTGCGCTGGCTGAGCGGCAAAGGAACGCTGGCCCGCACGCCGACGACCGTGTCGGTGTCCTCGATCGGTCCGCCGGAGCCCCCGCCGCTGAGCGGGAAAGTTCCGAGAGAGGTCCGTTCTCGGGCCGCCGATACGCCAAGAGTCGGGTTGATACGGCCGAGCCGGCGT
>JANLWK010000294.1:0-7106 GCA_031364505.1 Candidatus Eiseniibacteriota bacterium
TTGGCCGCCGTGCCCATGTGAATGTGGTTGTTCGAATACGGCGGGCCGTCGTGCAGCAGCCACAACGGCGCGCCGGCGCGCGCGTCGCGCAACTTCTGGTACAGGCCGCGCTCCTGCCACCAGCGCAGGCGCTCGGGCTCGCGCTTCGGCAGGTCGCCCTTCATCGGGAACTCGGTCGCCGGCAGATTCAGCGTGTCGCGATACCCGGCCATGCCACGCCCTCCTGTCACGAAAAGAAAAACGCCCCACGGCATGCTGCCGTTGGGGCGAACGAGTTCGCGGTGCCACCCAACTTCGCCAGGCGCCTCGCGGCGCCCGCCTCGAGGAGCGCATCCGCGCTCCATGCCCGCTGTCGGGGGGCTTCCGTCCGAGCCTACTCGGGCGCCCGCGGCGCCCGTTCGGTCGGCGGCTCGGGGGTGATGTTCGACGCGCCGGTGTGCGCCGGGCTCGCACCCTCCCCGGCTCGCTCCCGCTCCTGGCGCGGCGACGCGGTCCCCGTCGCAGCCTTGTGATGCTGTGGGGCGCGACCGTCGCACGAGCCGCCTGCCGGGTCAAATGGGACGGCCGCCCTCGAGCGATGCCGGGGGCGGCCGAGTCTCGAACCGAGCGTGCCGGAGGACCGACGAGCTAGTTCGTCTCGCGCCAGGCGAGCTTCGCCATCGAACCGCCGTACTTCGAGATCTTCTGCTGGATCGCGTCGGAGCTGTAGAGGATCGCGCAGTTGCCGTTCGCGATCTTGATGGTCGTGATGCCCTTGACGATGATGCCGCCGAGGATCCAGCACGTGCCGTTGATCGCGAGGTCGCCCTCGACGTAGATCAGGCCGGTGTAGTTGAAGTTGCCGTTGATCTGGAGATCACCGTCGCAGTAGAGGAGTCCCTCGCCGTTGCCGCCGTTGTAGTGCCACGAGCCCGTTCGGTTCTGCGCCGTGCCGTCGTTGTCGTGGTAGATGATGCCGCGGGGCGGATTGACCTCGGCGGCGATTGGCGCCCCGACCCACTGGTAGAACTCCTGCTGGCTGAAGCCGAGCGTCTCCCACGGACCGTTGTAGAAACCCGTCTGGTTCTGGACGAAGGGCGACGGGCTGCCGTTCTGGGTCGCCGATCCCTGGCTGGTCACCGCGCCGGTGCTCCACGCGCCGGGGAGTTCGCCCGATCCCAGGTGCTCGAGCGAGCATGCGGGCCAGCCCTTGGTGCCGGCCGGCGTGTCGATCGAGTGGTTCCAGCCGCAGACGTCGGAATTGCCCTTGAAGTCGATGCCGACCTGCGCGGCGATGGCCGCCTTGACCAGCGCGTTGAACGGTTTCTGCACGACCTCCTCGACGATCGTCGACTGGTCGGCGCCCTTCATGCCCGTCGAGCGCACGACGAAGATCGGCAGTCCGGTCGCCGTCTGGATCGCGGGGTTCTTCGTCTGGTCGTAGCGATAGATGAGCGTGCGCGCGGCGTCGGTCTTGTACGTGACGGTGAGCACGCGGTTCGACTTGCCCGCCGTGCTGTATTCCAGCCACGCGCCCGCGGGTTGCTGGGTCGCGAGCGGGACCGAGTCCGCTCCGCACACCGGCACCGAGCCGGCCGCGACGTTGTAGATCTGCGCCACCATGCGCGGGTTCATGTTGTTCGGCACGTCGCCGAACCGGATGCGCGCCTCGGCCTCGGCGATGCCCGCCTCGGCGATGTAGAACGACTGCGTGTCGCGCAGCTGGTGCCCGACGACCTTGGTGTCGGTGTTGAGCGTCATCATGATGCCGGCGACCGCGAGCGACAGCACGAGCAGTGCCAGCATCGCCATGACGAGGGCGATGCCGCGCTCGCCCGCCGCGGAGCGAAGCGGGCCGACGCGGGGCGCCGTCATCGGATGAACACCACGAGCGCGCCCGTCGTGTTGCTGCTCTTCACGCCCGCGGCGAGGTCCATCAGGAACGGCGGCGAGGGCAGCGCGGGCTTGACGCCGTAGTTGTAGTTGCCGTTCGTGCACGCCGGCGCGAAGTTGACGACCTGGCCGCCGGACGGGTCCGTCCCCGACACGGGCAGGAAGCCGCTGTCGCAGTAGAAGATCTTGACGCCGCCGCCGTAGCTGGATTCGTCACTGCGGAATCCCACGGCGATGTCGGTCGCCGTGGCGCCGCCGAAGTCCGCCGCCACCATCGAATAGGGGACGAACGACGTGGTGTTCAGGTTCAGCCGCGTGAAGGCGAGCACGTTGCTCCCGACCGTCGTGTCGTTCCGCCACAGCTCGAGCCGGCCCGTCGCCGTGCCGGTCTGCGTGGCGACCACGATGTCGGGCTTGCCGTCGCCCGTGATCTCGCTGACGGTGATCGCCTTGACGGCGTTGGAGGCGTAGGTCTTGACGAAGCGCAGCTTGAAGACGGTGCTGCTGTCGACGCGGCTGAAGATCAGGAACTGGCCCGTGTAGGTGCCCGTCTTGGTGCCCACGACGAGGTCCTGTCCCGTGCTGCGCAGCTTCGTCAGCGCCATGCACGTCACCTCGCCGATCGTGTAGCCGAGCGTCGCGATCGTGTTGGGATACTTCTCGACGAACGAGAACGTCGGGGTGACCGCATTGTCGCTGCGCCACAGCTCGATCGAGCCCTGGTTCGCGGTGGGCGACTTGGTGCCGACGATGAT
Source organism: Candidatus Eiseniibacteriota bacterium (assembly GCA_031364505.1). Classification (GTDB taxonomy): domain Bacteria; phylum Eisenbacteria; class RBG-16-71-46; order RBG-16-71-46; family RBG-16-71-46; genus JANLWK01. The sequence goes on from JANLWK010000294.1 coordinate 2,628, forward strand.
GTCGACGCCCGCCCCGCCGTTCACGTTGCCGGTCACGACGGCCTGCACGTCGCCGTTGTCGGCGGTGCGGTAGGCTTGGGAGTACGTGTCGGGCAGGTAGCCTTCGTTGCTCTTCGAGTTCTGGTTGTACCAGGTAAAGAAGTTGCCCGCGCCCGCGATCTTCGTGCCCGTGACGAGGTCGACGCGGCTCCGGAACGGGTCCGCATCGATGCTCAGCGTATCGACCGACATCGCCAGGACGGCGTTTGGCGCGGACCGCGCGTAGTCGCGCGTCTGGTTGAACAGCGTGCTGTTGTCGTACTGGTTGAACCACACCGAAACCTGGTCCGTGCCGTTCGCGTCGGCGCCCAGCAGGATGTCCTGGTCCGCGTGCGCGTTCTGGGTCTGGTTGCCGTTCCAGTCGCTCTCCATACAGTCGCCGGTGCCGAGGCTCAGCACGCGGCTCGCCGTGAGGCTGATCATCTGGAACGAATTGAGACCGAAGTTCCTGCCGGACAGCGTGCTGCCGCCGGTGAGGTAGACGCCCGTGTAGGCGCTCGAGCCGACCGGATAGAAGCCGTTCGCCGGCACGCACTGGATCGTGTACGGATCCGTCGCCGGCGGGCTGTTGGCCGGCAGCGTGATCGTGTAGTCGCCGTTGTTGTTCGTGTAGGCGAACCCGACGACCTCCTGGGACGACGTCGACACAACGCCCACCCACACGCCGGAGACGCCCGGCTCGCCCGTGTTCTGCGAGCCGTTGTTGTTCTTGTCGTGCCACACCTTGCCCTTGATCGTGCCGTTCAGGCTGCGCTGCAGCGCGAACCAGTGGGTGGCCGTTCCGCCGTCAGTCATCGTGCCGGTTGCGGGATTGCCGGTCGGGCAGCTGAACGAGTCCGGCAGCGTGATCGTCACCGAATAGCCGCCGACGCCGGCGAACATCGACGCCACGCCGGACGAATTCGAGTAGGCGATGAGGCCGCTCGGCGACATCGACAGCTTCTCGTTCGGGCGCATCGGCTCGCTCGTTTCGCGGGTGCCGTTCTTGTTCACGTCCTCGTACACGTAGGCGTTCACGTAGCCGCCCTTGAGGGCGGTATCGGCGAACGAGCGCGTTACCCCCGGCGGCACCGTAACGATGAAGCTGTCGCTGGGAGTCGTGAAGTTGCCGTAGCCGGTCGGCGGCGTGTGGCGCAGCGTGTACGTGCCGGGCGACACCGAGAACAGGAAGTATCCGTTCGAGTTCGTCGTCGCCGCGTAGGAGCCGAGGCGCACGGTCGAGGCCGTGAGCCCGACGTCCGAGCCGTCCTTCACGTGGTTCAAATTGAGATCGTTGAACACGAATCCGTCGACGACGTACTCCTCGGTGAGCTGCGGCACGTTGCGCATCGAGTTGATCTCGGTCGTGTACAGGTTCTCGGCGTAGTCGCCCTTCCAGTCGGGCTTGCCGCTCGTCGCGACGACCTTGACCTTGATGCGCTCGATGTTCGCGAGCTGGTTCGCGGGCACCGGCCCGTTCGCCCAGCTCCACGGCGTCGAGTTGCCCTTGAGGTACACGGTGAACATCGCCGGCGTGGTCCCGGCGCCGGGCTGGCGCACCAGCGCGATGCGATCCTGGCTGCCGCCGTTGTTGAGCGCGGTGCCGGCGGTCGAGTCGCCCCACACCTCGCGCACGAGCACGAAGTCGTTCGGGTTCGGCGTGCGCTGGGCGTCGGCGCCCGCGGCCGTCGAGAGGTCGTTGCCGTTGATGGCGCCGTCGTTGTCGAGATCGAGCGTCCAGCGGACCGTCTCGGCGCCGGTGCGGTAGCGGATCGCCGGCGTCCACGCCGTGCCGTTGAGCGGCCGCGGCATCGAGCTGCCCGCCGGGTTGAGCGCGAGCGGCGCGCTCGGGCCGCCGCCCGTGGTGTCCGGATACGGCAGCATGTTCTCGTTGATCAGCACCTGCGTCGAATCGATGTAGGCGATCGGCGGCTGGGGCGTCGCGTAGTCGAGATCCGCGCCGTAGCCGGCGCTTCTCAGATCCCGCGCGAGCAGGTCCAGCGCCACGCGTCCGGCCTGGGACGACTCGATGCGGTTCGCCGTCGCGGCCTTGCTGCGCGCCGCGGTGTACATGACCGTCGACAGCACGATCATCACGACGGCGAGCACGGTCAGCGTGATCATCAGCTCGACCATGGAGAAGCCGCGCATCCTGCGCGTGGCGTTCCGGGTGGTGCAGCGTGCGGGATGCATGGTTACCGTCGCAGGTAGGTGGTCGTGGCCACGGACCGGCTGCCGCGTAGCGTCCATGCGACGGTCACCGTGACCTTCTTGAGGTTGTCGAGCGGCGGATTGAGCAGCGATACGTCGTAATGGCGCGTCAGGGGACCGAGCACCTCGTCGCTCGTCGCGACCGCCGGATGGCGGCCGACGGTGAGCGTCGGGTCGGACCAGGAGACGTTGATCAGCTCCTCGATCTTCTGCTGCGCGTAGTAGTTCGCGGTCGAGATCATCTTGTCCTGCATCTGGCCGCGCGATCCCGCTGGAAACAGCTGCGCGACGGCGAGCATGCCGATCGACAGCACGACGAGCGCGATCATCAGCTCGGCGAGCGAGGTGCCGCGCTCGCCGGCTTCGCGTGTGCGCCGGGTTCGATCGTGATTCAGCCGCATGGTCAGCTCCCCAGGATCACGCCGGAACGCTGGACACTGACCGTGTCGCTGACGCCGCGTGAATCCCGGACGATGATCATTCCCGAGTCGAGCGACCGTCCGTCGCTCGTGAGGCGAAACGTGTCCTGGGTGCCGGAGGCCCACAGATAGGTGACGCCGACGGGAAGACTCCACTTCGTCGAGACCACCGAGCCGCGCATGACGTGGTAGTCGGAGTTCTGGAAACTGGCCTTGAACCGGATGAGCTGCGTCGTCCCCGAAGTGATGGCGCTTTCGCGCGCCAGTCGAAGTTGTCCCGTGATGTTCTCGCCGGCGATCTTCACCATCTGGCTCTGGCGGTACCCCGAGAACATGGGCACGCCGAGCCCGATGAGCGTCCCCATGATCACGAGGACGATCGCGAGTTCGACCAGGCTGAAGCCGCGAGGATGCATCCGAGTCATCGCATGATCTCCGGTGGACTTAGCAGTGCCTGTGCCGCGCGGCCATTGCATCCGACGACAGGGTGAACTCCATGGATCTATCGGCCTTGCGGAACCGGGTCTGAAGCCGCAGTCCGGAGTGGGTGGGGAGACCCCGGTGTTCGCGGGCAGGGCGCACGGCGAACGTTGCGCCTCGCGCGGGGCGAGGCGCCTGAAGCGGGGCGGTCTAGCGGCGGGAGTCGCCGGCCGGGGGGGCCAGGTCGGCCAGCAGCAGGCAGCAGTCGGCGAGGGTCGGAGCGCCCGTTCGGCGTGTCAGGGCGCGGGGCTCGCGCGCGGGATGCGGAATGCCGAGACGTTCCTCGCAGGCGAGGCGCTGAGCCTTGAGCCCGCGCGGATTCGGCGCCAGGCGTCGGGGGACCGACGCCAGCCACCGGATCCCCCGGGAGACCTGGTCCCAGGTCGCCTCGAGTGGCTGGGCGGCCGGCGTCGACGAGGCGAGGGCGCCATCGCCCAGCGCGCGGTCCAGCCCGCCGGCGTCACGCGCGGCGGCGCGGCCGATCATGCGGCGGAGCTGGTCGAGCCCGATCGGCGCGTCCGCGGCGACGCCGAGTGGGGCGAGTCCGCCGAATTCCGCCCATTCGACCCAGGGACTGCTCCACGTGTCGATCCGGCCGAGCGGCACCCGTTCGCTCACGAACCGCACCGGGTCGACGGCCGTGCACTTCTCCCAGCGCAGCGTCGAGTCCTCGGGCACGCGCACTTCGAAGTGGAGGTGGGGGGTCGTGGCGCGCCCGGTCTGGCCGACCCGCGCGATTGGATCCCCGGCGTGGACGACGGCTCCCTCGCCGACGCGCACCGAACCGAGGAGCAGGTGCGCGTAGACGCTGTAGGCGAGGCGACCGTCGTCGAGGCGGTGGGCGATGACGACGTGGACGCCGTAGCCGCCGGACGCCTCGCGCTGCACGCGGGCGACCACGCCGTGGGCGGCGGCGCGCACGGGGTCGCCGGCGCGGCCGTTCGCGAGATCGGCGCCCTGGTGACCGGGACCCTCGGCGGAGGCGGACGAGACGCCGCGGTTCACCTGGTAGCGCGGGACGTCACCGTCCGGGATCGTAAAGTCGAGCCGGTTGCCGATCGGGAACACCCACGCCCCGCTCCAGGGCCACGTCCGCTCGAGCCGCTCGTTCCATTCGAGCACGCCGGCGAGCCGGGCGATGTCGGGCGCCGTTCCCGCCGCCGCTCCGCGTGGTGAACCCAGCAGCGCCGCGGCGGCGAGCAGGGCCACGACCGTCTGCCGGGCGGCGCGTGGCAACGGACACGCGGTCCGGCCATGCGTCATCGCACGATGACGAACCGGACCGGCGGCAGGGACGATTCCGTGAGGCGGGCGAAGTAGATGCCGGGGCTCCATCGGGACATGGTAACCG
>JANLWK010000295.1:0-1643 GCA_031364505.1 Candidatus Eiseniibacteriota bacterium
CTTCATGGTCACCGACGGCAAGCCGTCGGCGATCCGGGAGTTCGGACGGCTGTACAAGAACCCGTTCGGCCTCGATCCGAAGATCGTCAACAAGACGCTCGAAGAGGCGGCCGCGTGCCGCAAGAAACGCATCGCCATCACGACGTTCATGCTCGCCGCCGACGCGCCTCTGCTCGACTTCGTGCGCCGGCTCACCGAGCTGAATCACGGCCGGCTCTACGAGACCGACCCCAACAACGTGGGCGCCTACGTGTTCCGCGACTTCGTGCGGAATCGCCGCAAGCGCCTGCATTAGCCGTCCCTCAGGGAGGATTCATGCGCCGTACGCTTGCCGCAGTGACCATCGTGATCCTGGCCGCCGTCGCACTCGCACCCGCCTTCCGCGCTCGCGAGGCCGCGGCCCAGCCGCCGTCGGGCAGGGCGACGCAGACGCGCCCCGACACGATGCCGCCGGGCGCACAGGGTGAGAAGCCGCCGGGCGCACCGGGTGCGCAGGGCGCCCCGGGTGGCCCCGGTGGGCCGGGCGCTCCGCCGCCCTACGTGTTCAACCAGGCGCGCGCCGACAGCCAGGTCATGCAGATGCTCGAGCACATCAAGGGCAAGGAGGACATGCCCGCCGAGAGCGTCTACAAGAACATCCAGATCTTCAAGGGCATGCCGGCCAAGCGCATTCCGTCGATCATGGTGATGGGCTTCTCGCGTAGCCTCGGCATGCGCTGTACCGGCTGCCACAATCGCGACGACTTCTCCAGCGACGAAAAGGGCCGCAAGAAGGTCGCGCGCGCGATGTGGACGATGACGCAGGACCTGAACAAGAAGTACCTGCCGGAAATGAAGGATCTCGAGACCGACAACCCCGTGGTGAACTGCTGGACCTGCCATCGCGGGAACCACGAGCCCGAGATCAACGCACCGGCCCCGGGCCCCCCGGCGCCGCAGTCGAATCACTGATCCCTCGCGTCACGCGCGGCCCGCCTTCGATTTCCGGAGGCGGGCCGCGTTCGTCACGCAACTGCGCCGGACGCGCGTGCGCCCGTGATACGCTTGATGCTCATGAATCGCATGCACGTCCTTCTCGCCGCTGCGCTCGCGCTGTGGCCCGCCGTATCGCATGCCCAGGTGCCGTTCGTTCCGCCCGAGCGTCCCGACGATCCGCCGATCTACGTGAGCGACACGCACGCGGCGCTGTCGCCGGCGTCGATCGTCACGTTCGGGCGCTTCACGAGCGTGCAGGTCAACGTGAACGGAGCGGGAGCCAACATCGTCGGCGACGCGGCGAACGAGCCGTCGATCGCCGTCGACCCGAACGACCACACGCGCATGGCGATCGGCTGGCGCCAGTTCGACTCGAGGAACTCGAACTTCCGCGAGGCGGGCTACGGCTTCACGGTGAACGGCGGGAGTACGTGGAGCGCCGGCACGATCGACAACGGTGTGTTCCGCAGCGACCCCGTGCTCGCCGCCGACGCGGACGGCGACTTCTTCTACCTGAGCCTCACCGGCGACCTGCACTCACAGGTGTTCCCGTCGCCCGACCATGGCGTGTCGTGGAGCGCGCCCGTGACGTCGTACGGCGGCGACAAGCCGTGGTTCGTGTTCGATCGCACCGGGGGCCCCGGCCGCGACCATGCGTACCAGGCGTG
>JANLWK010000316.1:0-15758 GCA_031364505.1 Candidatus Eiseniibacteriota bacterium
TGCCCGTACTCCGTTTTCGCCAGCGGCTCGGCGATCCTTCGCACTGCCTCTGCATCGATCCAGCCGTTCCCGTAGGCGATCTCTTCGATGCAGGCGAGCTTGAGCCCCTGCCGCTCCTCGATCGTCTGGACGAAGTTGGACGCCTGGAGCAGCGATTCCTGCGTGCCGGTATCGAGCCAGGCGAACCCGCGACCGAGCGGCTCGACCTTGAGCCGTCCGCGCTTGAGATACTCGCGGTTCACGTCGGTGATCTCGAGCTCGCCGCGCGGCGACGGTTTCAGCGCGGCCGCGATGCCGACCACCTCGTTGTCGTAGAAGTAGAGGCCCGGCACGGCGTACTTCGACTTCGGACTGGCGGGCTTCTCCTCGATGTCGGTGGCGTTGCCCTCGGCGTCGAACGTCACGACGCCGTATCGCTCCGGGTCCTTCACGAGATAGCCGAAGATGATCCCGCCGCGCTCGATCTTGCCCGCCCGTGCGAGCACGTGCGACAGGTCATGGCCGAAGAAGATGTTGTCGCCGAGGATCAGCGCCACGGAGTCCGAGCCGATGAAGTCCCGGCCGATGATGAACGCCTGCGCCAGCCCTTCCGGCCGTGGCTGCTCGGCGTAGCTGAGCCTGATCCCGATGTCCGCGCCGGTTCCCAGTAGCTCGCGGAAGCGCGGCAGGTCGTGGGGCGTCGAAATCACGAGGACGTCCCGGATCCCCGCGAGCATCAGCACCGACAGCGGGTAGTACACCATCGGTTTGTCGTACACGGGGAGCAACTGCTTGCTCACGACCCGCGTGATCGGATAAAGCCGGGTCCCCGAGCCCCCCGCGAGGATGATGCCCTTCATGAGCGCCGCTCCCGTCGTGACACGCGACCCGTGCCCGGCACACCGCGAAACGAACGTTGCAGCCTAGCGCAAGCTCCCCCGGCGCCGCCACGCGGCCACGCCCGGCTGGACACGGGCCGTATGCTGAAGGCCCCCTGACGAAATGGCCTATGTCCGAGGCACCATGTCCGCCACCCCCACAACGCGCGTCCCCGGCCGGGTCTCGGTCGTGATCCCGGCCTACAACTGCGCCGGGTTCCTCGCGAACTGCCTCGAGTCGATCGCCGCGCAGAGCCACCGTGAATTCGACGTGATCGTCGTCGACAACGGCTCGACCGACGGCACGGGCGACGTGGCGCGCGCGTTCGAGGGCCGGCTTGCGTTGCGGGTGGTGCGGCTGGATCCCAATCGCGGGTTCACCGGGGGCTCGAACGCGGGCCTCGACGCGGCGACGGGCGAATTCGTACTGCTGCTCAACTCCGACGTCGAGCTGGATCCGGAGTTCCTGCGCGAGGGCGTGCGCGCGATGATCGCGGACCCGCGCTGCGGCGCCGCCGGCGGACCCGTCTACGACCTGCTGCCGACCGGCCGCTCGCAGACGCGCCAGAGCAACGGTCACTACCTCGCCGCCGTCTACCAGCTCCGCTCCTACCCCGCGGAAGCGATGTTCGACGGCCGCCGCATCTTCGGCCCGAGTGCCACCTCCGTGATGCTGCGCGCCGAGGCCATCGACGACGTGCGGCTCGCGAACGGCCAGGTGCTCGACGAGCAATTCTGGTGCAACGGCGAGGACATCGACCTCTGGATGCGCCTGCTCCACCGCGGCTGGACCGCGCGCTATGCGGAGCGCGCCGTCTGCTGGCACCAGGGCTCGATGGCGTTCGGCGGCTCGATGCGTTTGTGGACCAAGTCCTACGACGTCCAGCGCATCGCCGTCCGCAACCACTACTACGTCCTCGTCGGCGACTACCCGCTCGGCCTGCTGCTCGCCGACCTCCCCGCGATCGTCGCGGCCGACCTCGGCGCGAGCGTGCTATGGGGCCTCAAGAACCCGAAGACGTTTGCCGCATTCACGGCCGCGAAATGGAACGCGCTCCTCGATCTCCCATACATGCTCCGCAAGCGCCGCGAGTTGTTCGCGCGGAGCAAGGTGAGCGGCGGCGAGATCCGGCGGTTCTTCTTCGACGAGCGCGCGGCGCATCGCGTGGACGAGAGGCTGGAGCCGAGCCAGCCGGCCTGAGCGGCGCCCGGCGGCACCACCGCAGTCCCCACCACCGCTCGTCCGATGCAGGCAGATCCCCTGCAAGGCATTGACGGGGCATACGTTGGATCGCATTGGCCCATCGGATGGGAAACTCTGATCGGCTCGAAATGACTTTGTACGGACAACGAACATAGTCTATCGTTGAGGGTGAGTCAGGCAGCGATCGGTCGCCGATCGGGACGCGCTGCCGGCTTCCTGTCCGATGCAAGCGCATCCCGACGCACTCTTCCAGAGGGAGGTCAACACCATGATCCGAAGAGTTACGATGGCCTTGATTGCGACTTTCGCGATTCTCGCGCCGGCGACGAGCCACGCGGACCTCGTGAACTACAGCCAGGACTTCGAAAGCCTGGTGCAGGCCGACCCCGCGGCGTTGACCAACGACGGGTGGCTGGTCTTCGCCAACGTGTTCAGCCCGGACCACTCGACCTACTACTACGGTTACGGTCCCTTCCCCGCGCCGAATCCGGGCGGCGGGTTCTCGGCGATCGCCAACGGGCAGGGCGGGCCGTCCCAGGGCAACCAGCATTTGAGCGTCTACAGTGACTACAACAACGGCGATCACGGCAACGGGAACCAGATCGAGTCGAACGTGTTCGAACAACAGACGATCGGCGCGGCGGACGTCGGCACCACGTGGGTCTTCCAATTCGACGCCAAGCTCGGCAACCTGGCCGGCGCCACCACCGCCCTCGCGTTCATCAAGACGCTGGACCCGAACAACGGTTACGCGTTGACGCACTTTCCCACGCTCGACATGACCGCCACGCCGAGCACCTGGAACACCTACACGATCGCGCTCCCCATCGACGCCAGCCTGGTGGGCCAGATTCTACAGTTCGGTTTCGCGAACACGGCGACCCACTACGAGGGCTCCGGGGTGTTCTACGACAACGTGTCGTTCAAGAAGGAAGTGGCCGTGTCGACGCAGGCGAAGTCCTGGGGAAGCCTGAAGGCGCGCTTCCGCTAGTCCGAAGTGCGGGTCTCGGCCCCGCCCGCGTGCGGGGCCGGGCCCCGTCATGTGCGTGCGCTCCCATGTGATCCCGGAGCGCCACGCGATGTCAGGCCGGAGACGTGGAATGGCTCTCAGAAACGCAGTCCGCTTCGCCGTCGGCATGGCCTGCATCATGACGGCCGCAGGTTGCTCGCCCAGTGCGCCGACCCGGCCATGGTCCTGGCCCACCGATCCCGCCGTGTTCGGCGACACCTTCCGCGGAACCGAGTGGATGGCGTTCGGGGGATCGAACTACGCGGCGCTGTCCGTCGATGCGTCGGTGACGCACGCGGGAACCGCGTCGCTCAAGTTCACCGTCACCCCGGCGCTCGGATACGCGGGCGGCGTGATCGTCGCCTCGACGGCGCGCGACCTGTCCGGCTACAACGCATTGACCTTCTGGGTGAAGGCCAGCCGTGCGGCGGTGCTGGACAAGGCGGGATTCGGAAACGACAACACGGGCGGATCGCTGTACGAGGCGATGCGGACCGCGATCTCGATCGACACGAGCTGGTCCCAGGTCATCGTGCCCATTCCGCTGCCGTCACGACTGGCGCACGAGCGGGGCCTGTTCACGGTGGCCCAGGGCATCCAGACCGGCGCCCTGGTGTTCTGGATCGACGACATCCAGTTCGCCGTCATCAGCGACGGAAGCATCGCCGACCCGCGCCCCACCCTCGCGAACGTCACGCTCACCGGGCTCGCGGGCTACCCGCTGAACCTCGCGGGGACGGCCAGCACCACCTACACCATCGGCGGAGTCAACCGGACGGTGTCGCACTCGCCCGGGTACTTTACGTTCGAGTCGTCGGACCTCACGATCTTGTCCGCCACCGAGGGCGCGGTGAACGTCGTCGGAGCGGGCACGACCACCGTCTCCGCCCGGCTGGGAGCGCTCACCGCCAACGGCACGCTCACGGTGAGAGCCATCGCGCCGCCGCCGGCGCCCGCGCCCTCGCCCACGGTTGCGGCGAGCCGCGTCGCCTCGCTGTACAGCGACACCTACAAGAGCTTCCCCGGTGTCGCACACGCGGTGGACTCGTGGCAGCAGTTCGGCACGCCGGGGATCACCGTCCAGGACGTCGACATCAAGGGCAACCCCACCAAGCTGTACGAGAAGCTCAATACCGGCTTCATCGGCGCCGAGTTCCGGGGCGCCAACGAGGTCCGCGACTCGACGCTGACCCACTTCCACATGGATGCCTGGGTGCCCGGCGGCGAGACGGCGCCGACGCTGAAGGTCAAGCTCGTCGACTTCGGCGCCGACGGCGTCTTCGGCGGCGGCAACGACAGCCAGCACGAACTGACGTTCGACGCGAACTCGCTTCCGGCGCTCACCGCCGATGCCTGGGTCGCGCTCGACGTCCCGCTCGCGAACTTCACAGGCCTCTCGAGCCATGGCCACCTCGCCCAGCTCATCCTGTCGGGCGGCCCTCCGGTCCTGTTCGTGGACAATACCTATTTCCACAAATAGTGTGGCCGGATCGTCGGGCGCTCGACTCGTTGGAGGTGGATGGCCATGAAGCAGGCGGGACGGGGAACCAACGGCGCGACGGCCGACGTCGTCGCACCGACCGGCTCGCTCGCCCGGTCGGTCCTGCGGCTCATCTGGCAGGAACACCGCATTTCCCGCGCCGAGATCGCCCGGCGCACGGGCCTGTCCCGTTCGACGGTCACCGAGATCATCGACGACCTGCTGCCGACGCAACTCGTGGCCGAGGTGGGCGTCGGCCCCTCGCGCGGCGGACGCCCGCCGATCGTGCTCGAGTTCAACTACGAGGCGGGCTGCATCCTGGGCGTCGATATGGGGGCCGCTCACGTCTCCGTGGTCCTCACCGACCTGCGCGGCCGGGTGCTCGCGTGGCAACACCGCCTGCACCCGGTGCGCACCGATCCCGAAGGCACCCGCGCGCTCATTATCGAGCTGTGCGCGGCCTGCCTTGCGGAGCGCCGGGGAAGCCGCCGGCTCCTGGTGGGAATCGGAGTCGCCGTCCCCTGTCCCGTCGATCCCGAGAACCCGGATCACTTCTCGGAGACCGTCATTCCCGACTGGCACGGCCGGAGCGGTTTCAACCAGATCACGAATCGCTTTCGGGTGCCGTTGCTTGTGGACAACGACGCCAACCTCGGAGCACTCGCCGAGCACTGGTGGGGCGCCGCACGGGGCATCGACGACTTCGCCTACATCAAGGTGGCGACGGGAGTGGGCTCGGGACACTTCATCCGGGGCAAGGTGTACCGGGGTGCCACGGGCGTCGCGGGTGAGATCGGGCACGTGTCGATCGACGAGCATGGCAAGCCCTGCATGTGCGGGCTGCGAGGCTGTCTCGCGACGCTCGTGGGAGCGCCGGCGCTGGTCGAGCGGGCGAACGAGTTGCGCGCCCGGTTTCCCGGGAGCGTGCTGTCCGGGGGCCTCCCGACGATCGAGGCCGTCGAAGAGGCCGCGCTCGCGGGCGACCCACTCGCCCTCCAGATCGTGCGGGAGGCCGCCGGCCACCTCGGGATCGCGATCGCCGGGCTGCTCAATCTCATGAACCCCCGGCGGGTGATCCTGGGCGGCGGCCTCTCCCGTCTCGGCGACCTGGTGCTCGAACCGCTGAGGGACGTGATCCGCAACCGAACCCTGGTGAGTTCATTGGCCGCGGCAGACGTGACGACCAGCGCGCTCGGACCGCGCTCCATCGCCGTCGGAGCGGCCACCTACGTCCTCGACGCCGCGCTCGACGACGCGCGGCTATTCCCCGCTCCGCGCGAGCGGGTGGGCAGCGCATGATCCGGGCCGGCACGCTACTGCGGGGAGCCCTCGCCGCGGGCGCGACGGCGCTCGTGCTCATCGCACCGACCAGCGCGTGCAAGAAGCACCCGACGAACGCCACCTGGAACCTGGTCTGGCAGGACGAATTCGACGGCGCGGCCGGCCAGCTCCCCGACCCCGCGCACTGGACGTTCGACGTCGGCACGGACTGGGGCAATCACCAGCTCGAGTACGACACGGCGCGGCCCGAGAACGTCTCGCTCGATGGCGCCGGGACGCTCGCCATCACGGCACGCGAGGAGAGCTACCAAGGGAGCGACTATACCTCGGGGCGCATCAACACGCGCGGGCTCTTCGAGCAGGCGAGCGGCCGCTTCGAGGCGAGGATGCACCTGCCGAGCGGGCGCGGACTGTGGCCCGCCTTCTGGCTGCTCGGGTCCAACCTCGACGTCGTCGGCTGGCCCGCCTGCGGCGAGATCGACATCATGGAATACCGGGGCCAGGAGCCCAGCCTCGTGCACGGCAGCCTCCACGGCCCCGGATACTCCGGCGGCAACGCGGTCACGGGGGTCTACAGCGTGCCGGGCGCCCCGCTCGATGCCGGATTCCACGTCTACGCGATCGAGTGGACCTCGAGCGGCATCACGTGGTTCGTGGACGATCACGTCTTCTACTCGGTCGCGCGGGGCACCCTGCCGACGGGCGCTCCGTGGGTGTTCGATCATCCGTTCTTCGTCGTGCTCGATCTCGCCGTGGGCGGCGCGTTCGTCGGTCCACCGGACGCCGGCACGACCTTTCCGCAACGGCTGCTCGTGGACTACGTGCGCGTCTACCGGCGAGAGTACTGATGTCCCGCGGCGGGCCCCTTCGCACCCCGGCCGCCTGGGTACTGGCCATCACCTTGTCGCTCCCCGCCGCCGGGTGCGCCCGCCCGCGCGCGGCCCTCCCGCGCAACGTGCTCGTCGTGTCCCAGGAACAGCAGGCCTCGTGGGTGCGAAACTTCAATCCCCTCACGACGGCGACCTCGGCGCGGTGGCCCACGCTCGCGGGGATCTACGAGCCGCTGTTCGTCTTCAACAGCGTGCAGGGCCGGATGGTGCCCTGGCTGGCCACTGCGAGCGAGTGGCGCGAGGGGAACCGCGTGCTGCGCGTCACGATCCGTTCCGGGGTGACGTGGTCCGACGGCCGCCCGTTCACCGCGCGCGACGTTGCCTTCACGTTCGGCCTGCTGAAGCGCTTCCCGGCGCTGGATCGGCGCGGCGCGTGGGCCTTCCTCGAACGCGTGCAGGCGCCCGACGACCGCACGGTGGACTTCCACTTCAAGCGCGTGTTCATCCCGGGGGCCGATGACATCGCGGCGCAGCAGATCGTTCCCGAGCACGACTGGGCGCGAGTCCGTGACCCGGTGTCGTTCGCGAACGAGCACCCGATCGCGACGGGCCCCTTCACCGAAGTCCGGACGTTCCAGAACCAGGTCTACGAACTGGGGCGCAATCCCCACTACTGGCAGCCGGGCCTCCCGAAAGTGGAGGCCCTTCGCTTTCCGGCATTCCCCGGGAACGACCGCGCCAACATGGCGCTCGTGTTCGACGAGGTGGACTGGGCAGGCAATTTCGTCCCGGCGATCGACCGCGTGTTCGTCCAGCGCCGGCCGGCGGAACACGGCTACTGGTTCCCGCTCACCGGCAGCAGCATCTTCCTGTACGCGAACACCACGCGCGCGCCATTCGACCAGGTGCGGGTGCGCAAGGCGCTCAGCATGGCGATCGACCGCGAACTGCTCGTGGACGTCGCGCTGTACCGCTACTCGCGACCCGCCGACGCCACGGGGCTGAGCGACGCGTACTCGACGTGGCGGGATTCCGCGGCCGTGGCGAGCGGCGACTGGGTGCGGCACGACGTCGCGCGCGCCGGCGCACTGCTGGACGAGGCGGGGTTCGTTAAGGGACCGGACGGCAGGCGCCGCCTCCCGGATGGACGACTGTGGAACTACGAGATCCTCACCGTGTCGGGGTGGTCGGACTGGGTTCGCGCCGCACAGGTGATCGCGCGCGGGCTCGGGGACGTCGGCATCGACGCCACGGTGAGGACCTACGACTTCAGCGCCTGGTTCCAGCGCGTCCAGGAGGGCCAGTTCGACCTGTCGCTGGGCTGGTCGTTCGAGGGCCCCACACCCTACAACTTCTACCAGTGGCTCATGGCCTCCTCGACGCGGAAACCGGCGGGCGTGGCCTCGATGGGCAACTGGCATCGTTACGGCAGCGCCGAAGCGGATCGCGCGCTCGCGGCGTTCGAGCGCGAGGCGGACCCGGCCGCGCAGCGCCGGCTGTGCGCCGAGATGCAGCGCGTGTTCGTCGCCGAGGCGCCGGCCATTCCGCTCTACCCGAATCCCTCGTGGGCCGAGTACAACACGGGCCGCATCGCCGGGTTCCCCTCGAGCGAGCATCCCTATGCCGACGCCTCGCCGAACAAGTTCGACCGCGGCGAGGTCCTCCTCGTGCTGACGCAGCTCGCCCCGCGGCCGGAGACGCCATGAGATTCCTGCTGAGGCGGCTCGGCTTCTACGCCGTCGCGGCGTGGGTGGCGCTGACGCTGAATTTCTTCCTCCCGCGCCTGATGCCCGGCGATCCGGCCACCGCCCTGTTCGCGCGCTTCCGCGGCCGGCTCGGGCCGGAGGCCATGCAGGCGTTGCGCGAGACGTTCGGCCTGACCCAGGCGCCGCTGTGGCGCCAGTACCTGACCTACCTGGACCACGCGATCCACGGCGACTTCGGCATTTCCGTGGCGTACTTCCCGACCCCCGTGGCACAGGTCATCGGCACCGGTCTGCTGTGGACGATCTTCCTCGCCGGCAGCGCCGTCCTCATCAGCTTCGCGATCGGCACGCTGCTCGGCGTCGCGGCCGCGTGGTGGCGGCGCGGCTGGCTCGACGGCGTCCTGCCGCCGGCCCTGGTGTTCCTCGGCGCCCTGCCCTACTTCTGGCTCGCCATGGTCGCGCTCTACGGGCTCGGCTTCACCCTGGGCTGGTTCCCGCTCGGGCACGCGTACTCGGACGACTTGACGCCCAGCCGGTCACCCCGGTTCGTCGCCGACGTCGCGGCCCATGCCGTCCTGCCGGTGGGTTCGATCGTGCTCGCCACGCTGGGCGGCTGGCTGCTATCGATGCGCAACACCATGATCACCGTGCTCGGATCGGACTACGTGAACCTCGCCCGGGCCAAGGGCCTGCACCCATCGCGCGTGGTGCTTCGCTACGCGGCGCGCAACGCGCTGCTGCCCAGCATCACGAGCTTCGGCATGGCGCTCGGATTCGTCCTGGGCGGCTCGCTGCTCACCGAGGTCGTGTTCTCCTATCCTGGCCAGGGCTACCTGCTGGTCCAGGCGGTTCGCAACCAGGACTACCCGTTGATGCAGGGCATCTTCCTGGTCATCACGCTGGCGGTGCTCGGCGCCAACTGGCTCGTCGACGTGGTCTACCTGTGGCTGGATCCGCGCATCCGGGACTCCGCATCATGACCGCGCCGGAGCGCGGACGCCGGATCGGGATCGCGTTGTGGTGGGACGCCATCCGCCGCGATCGCCAGGCGCGGACGGGCGCCATGGTGCTCGCGGTGTTCGCGTTCATCGGCATCTTCGGCCCGCTGCTCGTGGGCGACCCGCAGGCGCTCGTGGGCATTCCCCTTCAGCCGCCGTCGCCGCACCACCTGCTGGGCACCACCGGCCAGGGACAGGACGTGCTCGCCCAGCTCGTCGTGGGGACGCGCGTGTCGCTGCTGATCGGGTTCGGCGTGGGCTTCGCCGTCGTGCTGATCGGCGCAATCGTCGGCGTGACCGCGGGCTTCTACGGCGGCCGCATCGACGCCGCGCTGTCGCTGCTGTTCAACGTGTTCCTCGTGATCCCCGGCCTGCCGCTCGCCATCGTCATCGCCGCATACCTGCCGACGGGCTCCTTCACGCTGGCGCTGGTGCTGATCGTCACCGGCTGGGCGTGGAACGCGCGCGTGATCCGGGCCCAGACGCTGAGCCTGCGCCAGCGCGACTTCGTGGCGGCCGTCATCGTCACCGGGGAATCGGATGTCCGGATCATCACGAGCGAGATCCTGCCGATGATGACGTCGCTGCTCGTCGCCCAGGTCATCGGCAGCACGATCTACGCGATCGGGGCCCAGGTGGGCCTGGAGTTCCTCGGCCTCGGCGACGTCTCCGCCGTGACGTGGGGCACGAACCTCTACTGGTCGCAGAACGACTCCGCCCTTCTCACCGGCGCCTGGTGGACATTCGCCCCTACGGGGCTGTGCGTGGCGCTCGTCGGCTTCGGACTCAGCATGCTGAACTCGGGCTTCGACGAGATCTCGAACCCGCGGCTGCAGCTCGAACGCGCATGGCGGGAACACCTGGAACACCGGGGCATGAAGGCCTCGCGATCGACCCCCGTGGTGCCCGAGCATGACTGAGCCGATCCTCACCGTTCGGGACCTGTGCGTGGACTACATCACGGATCGCGGGCCGGTTCGCGCCGTCGACCGGGTGTCGCTCGAGATCGCCCCGGGCGAGATCCTCGGCATCGCGGGCGAGTCGGGCAGCGGCAAGTCGACGATGGCCCAGGCGCTGCTCCGCATCCTGCCGCCGCCCGCCGTGATCGCGGGCGGCGAGGTTCGGCACGGCGGCACCGATCTGCTGGCCCTGTCGGAGTCCGAGCTGCGCGAGATGCGCTGGAAGCGCATTTCGATGGTGTTCCAGAGCGCGATGGATGCGCTGAACCCGGTCCTCACGGTGGGCGAGCAGATCGTCGAC
Source organism: Candidatus Eiseniibacteriota bacterium (assembly GCA_031364505.1). Lineage (GTDB taxonomy): Bacteria > Eisenbacteria > RBG-16-71-46 > RBG-16-71-46 > RBG-16-71-46 > JANLWK01. The sequence goes on from JANLWK010000316.1 coordinate 10,626, forward strand.
ACGCTGCGGGCGCACTCGGCCATGAATCCGCGGCAGGCGCGCGAACGGGCGGCAGCCCTGCTCACGCGGGTGGGCATTCCGGCGGCGCAGCTCGATGCCTTCGCCCACCAGCTCTCCGGCGGCATGCGCCAGCGCGTGGGGATCGCCATCGCGCTGGCGCTCGAGCCGTCGCTCGTGATCCTCGACGAGCCGACGACGGCGCTGGACGTGATCGTCGAGCGGGAGATCCTCGAGCAGATCCGCGACCTCCAGTCGCGCCTCGGGTTCGCCGTGATGTTCATCACGCACGACCTCGGCCGCATGCTGCAGTTCTCGGACCGGGTCGCCGTGTTCTACGCCGCGCGCCTCGTCGAGATCGGGCCCGCCGCGGCGATGAGGCGGGCGCCGCGACACCCGTACACGCAGGGCCTGCTGCGCGCCTTCCCGTCCCTGCACGGGGAATCGGCCGGACACGAGAGCATCGGCGGGGCTCCGCCGAGCCTCGAGCATCCCCCGGCGGGCTGCCGTTTCCATCCGCGCTGCCCGCTGGCGATGGATCGCTGCCGGGTGGAGCGCCCGGAGGTTCTCGAGATCGAGCCGGGCCACTCGGTCGCCTGCTTCGCCGTTACGTAGTCCCTGCGGGGACTCGCGCGCGTCGCGAACTCACATCGCGAGCCGGACGTAGGTCCGCACTTCCCACTCGCGCCCGTTCGGCGCACCGTCGAAGCGGATCCACCGGTTCGTCGTCGTGTCGAGGAACCGCTCCGTGTAGCGCGGGGAGTGCTCGTCGAGCGATCTCCACGAGGCCCGCACGCCGACTCTCGTCTGCGGCATGTTCTCGAACCACTGGGTCGACCCGAGCGAGTGCGAGAACTCGCCCGTCAGCTGGACCGGGTAGGTGAGGTTGAAGTCGCGGTGGTAGTCGTAGGGGCCCCAGTCGTTGAATCGGGCGGACGTCGTGAAGGCGGTGCTACTCCAGGCGACCTTGAGGTCCGCGCCCGAGCGCGTCACCAGTCGCGGATCGTTGATCAGGTTGGGTTCGCCGGTCCCGTAGAAGGCGTGCGCCACGACCCGCATCGTCGCGCTCACTCGCGACACGGCTCGGAGGTTGACCTCCCACAGGTCGCGGGGGGGCGTCGAACCGGCGAACTGGTAATAGGTCGCGCCGAACCTCCGGGCATCGGCCTCCGAGAAGAACCCGATCGCCGCGTCCATGTTCGTGGGCATGTGGCGGTAGACGAATCCGACGCTGCCGGCGAGGCGTGATTCCTCGCGCACGTCGTTGTCCCACGCGTATAGCCAGGTGGCCGGCGTGGGGTCGAAGCTGAGCAGGAACTCGGCGGCCGTCATTTCGCGGTTCGAGCGCACCGAGAACGGGAAGGCGGCGTTGTCGCGCCAGAGGTGTTCCTGTTCGGACGCCTTCGCGGGGATCGGGCCGACGATCGGCTTCTGCCACAGGACGTTCGGGCCGAACTGGAAGGGCCCGACGCCGTACGCGACACCGCTCAACACGTTGCGCTGGTTGCCCAGGCCGGAATCCTTGAGGGTCCAGCCGGTGACCTGCGTCGTCGCGGTCGGGCCGCCTTCGGCGACGACGCCCATCGATGCGCCCTGTGCGTACCACTGCAGGGGGCCGCGTGCCGCCGTGACGCGGAACTTCCCGCCGAACGCATCCTCCGAATGGACCTGCTGGCGGAAGAACGCGTACCGGGCACCGTCGAACACCGCGACGGGATACGACTCGTCCACGTGGTTCGCGCCCGCCCAAATGCCTCCCCCTTCGATCGTGAAGGGGCCGTAGGTCGTCTTCGCGTGGAGCGTCGTCTTCGCGGTCGGCTTGAGCGTGATGAGCGTCGAGCCCACGTTGGCGAAGGTGCTCTGCGTCGGCAGGTCCTTCTCGTAGACCGCGGTCGCGTCGAACCGGGCGATCTGGCGCCGGATCTTGAGCAGCACGGCGGGCGGTGCGCCCCACCACAGCTGCGGGCCGAAGGCGGCCTTGAGACCGTTGAACGCGCGCTTGCCGCTCATCTCGACGCCGACCGGAGCCTCGGCGTTGTAGATGTCGATGTTCGGGCCGTAGTTGGCTTCTCGATAGAGTCCGAAGAAATCGCCTTCGTACCCCCAGTGATAGTGGCCGGTGCGGTAGAACCCGTCGAGCGCGAACCAGCGGTCGTCCCAGGTGATGCTGGCCTGGTAAACCTTGATCCGGTCGAGCTGGGTCTTCACGACGCCGCTATCGGTCTGCACGCCGCGCACGAGGGCGCGGTTCTCGTAGAAGATCTGGTCGATCGGATTGCCGGGCACGTTGCCGGTGAGGTTCACCGAGAGGTTCGCCGTCACCGCCGGCGTGGGATGCGCCTGGAAGTCCGTGTAGAAGGACTGCATGTGGTCGAACCCGCGGAATGCGGGCTGCGCGCCGCCGGAGCCGGCCGATTTCGGCGTGGTGACGAAGCTGCCGCCGGTGCTGATCGTCTCGAACTGCATGCGCACGCCGGTCACCCGCACGCGATCGGTGGCGTCGGCCAGCAGCGATGCGCGGTCCCCGCGCGCCTGCAGTGCGGCCATCGCCGGCGTGATGCCCGCGAAGTGGGCCCGGATCACGTCGTCCGTGGTCCCGGGCGCGTACGGATCGAGTTCGAACACCCGGCGCATGGCGTAGTAGGCCGCGCGCGGATACAGGTCGTAGAGCCCGCGGCTGTCGGGAGCGCCTTTGGCGCAGATGCCCCACCACTCCTCGTTCATGTTGTTCTCGCCCTCCTGGAAGTCCTCGACGTACCCGCCGTCGGGCCAGGAGGCGTTCGTATCGTGCACCTCGAGCCGCTCGGTCTGCTTGTACTTCCACCAGCCGTCGGACCACTGGAAGATGCAGCCGCCGATCGCATTGCCCTCGCGGCCGTGGCCGCTCGACTGCTCGTAGATCTCGCGCCACTGACCGATCAGGTAGCGCGCCTGCATGGGCTGGTCCTCGCGCATCTCGCGGGCGTTGAAGGCATCGCAGCCGAACTCCGTCAACAGGACCGGAACCCCGAGCTTCTGGCGGACGACCTGGAACAGGTCGCGCTGCGAGACGCCGCGGTAGACGTTGGTGCCGAAGACGTCGATCCCCTTGCATTCCTGGGCGATCACGTCGATGTACTGGACGTCGCCGTTGCACAGGACGACCGGCGCGTCCGGGTCCTGCGCCTTCGTGGCCCGGGCGATCTCGCCGAACAGCGAGTACAGGAAGCGCGCCCGCGCGACGTCGCGCTCCCCCTTCGGCAGCGCCTTGATCTCGAATGACGTCCACGACAGCCCGTAGTTGTTCTCGTTCCCCAGCAGGTACATCAGGACGCCGGGCACCCCGCGGTACGGCTTGAACGCGGCGGCCACGTCGGCGGAGAGAGCCGCCCGCATCTTCGGGTTCGAGTAGTCGGTGCTCGGGTTCCAAACGCCGTTCAACGTGAAGCCGTACCGCCCGACCGTGTGGTTGATGATGCAGTAGATGCCGTAGCGGTCGTGGATGTACCGCACCCAGCGCGGCGGGATGCCGGCGCTGACGCGGATGGCGTTGACTCCCATCCCCGCGAGCAGTCCCATTTCGCGGTCGATCGCCGCGGTCGTCACCTTCTCGGGCTGCTGCCAGATGTCGAACGAGTAGTTCTGCCCGATCGGGGTGTAGTCCCAGTTCATCCCGCGAACGAGCAGGTCACGGCCGCCGACCTGCAGGCGCGCGCCCGAGGAGTCGGCGACGACTCGCACGACCTCGTGGCCCGCCGTCGAGTCGGCCTGTGCGTGCGCGATCACCGGCACGAGCGCCACCGTCAGCGCGGCCGTCGCGGCGAGGAGGAGGGTGCGGCACGTCGGCCTGCGGCGGGCGAGCGGTCTCACACGGGTCTCCGGGCATGGTGTGGGGATGCGGGTTGCGCAGCCGTTTCCCCGGCGATCGCGTCGCGATACCAGTACGCGCTCTCGCGGGGGGTCCTGCGCTGGGTCGTGTAATCGACGTGGAACAGGCCGAATCGTTTCGACAGGCCCTGGGACCATTCGAAGTTGTCCATCAGGGACCAGACGAAGTAGCCGTGCAGCGGAACTCCATCCGCGGCCGCGCGCCGCGCCTCCGCCACGTGCGCGCGCAGGTAGTCGATCCGGCGCACGTCCGCGAGCGGAACGGCGGGGTCGTCGTCGTAGGCCGCGCCGTTCTCGGTGACGTAGATCCGCGGCGGCGCATACTCGCGATGGACGCGCGTGAGCACTTCGTACATGCCCCGCGGGTACACCTCCCAGCCCATCGCCGTGAGTTCGTGGTCGGGGACGACCTGCACCGACGACGGCTGGCCCGCCGGCCCCGGCGTGACGACACTGCGGCTGTACATGTTCACGCCGAGGAAGTCCGTGGGGCTCGCGATGACCCGGAGGTCGCCGGGTTTCACGAACGGGAGTTCCGGGCCGGCAAGGTGCCCGAGCCGAACGCGATCGGCCACGGCGTCGTCCGGATAACGCCCCCGGTAGAGCGGCTCCAGGTACCAGCGGTTGAGCGACCCGTCGAGCTGGCGCACGGCCTCGCGGTCGGCGTCCGAATCCGACGCCGGATGCACGGAGCTGAGGATGAGCACGATGCCGATCTCGGCCCCCGGCGCCTCGCGCCGCAGCACCTCGACGGCCCTGCCGTGCGCGAGCAACAGGTGGTGGGCGGCCCACAGCGAAGCGCCGGGATCTCGCATCCCGGGCGCGTGCACACCCTGTTCGTGCCCGAGGTGCGCCATGCACCACGGCTCGTTCTGCGTGACCCAGTGCCGGACGCGGTCGCCGAGCCGGCGGCCCACGGCCTCCGCGAAGCGCGCGAACGCGTCCACCGTGGCGCGCGAGGTCCAGCCGCCTCGATCCTGGAGCGCCTGCGGCAGATCCCAGTGATTCAGCGTCAGGAACGGCCGGATGCCCGCGGCGAGCAGTCGATCGACGAGCGCGTCGTAGAAGTCGAGGCCGATCGCTCGGGCCGACCCGGTGCCGGTGGGGAACACGCGCGGCCACGCGACCGAGAACCGGTAGGCTCCGACCCCGAGCCAGCGCAGCCGGTCGACGTCGTCACGCCACCGGTGATAGTGGTCGCAGGCGATCTCCGAGTCCGAGCCGTCCACGATCGATCCCGGAACGGTGGCGAAGCGATCCCAGATCGAC
>JANLWK010000375.1:0-6934 GCA_031364505.1 Candidatus Eiseniibacteriota bacterium
GCAGCTGGAACAGCCGCGTCGCGGGGTCCAGGAAGTAGCCCTGGTCCCACATCATCTCCTCGCAGTACATCGCCCAGCCCTCGACGTAGCAGTTGTTGGTCGAGAGCTGGCGCAGGCGCGACGAGGCGAGGTTCGCCTGCAGCCGCTGCAGGTGGTGACCGGGGTACGTCTCGTGCAGGACGATCAGGGGAATCTTGGCCGAGCAGTGGCCGGCGAGCTGCTCGAGTTGGTCGGCGCGCGGGCGCGACAGGTCGACCGGTGTCACGTAGAACACGCCCGTCTGGTCGGCATCGAACGGGCCGGGCGCCAGGTACGACGCCCACGGCACGAACATGCGCTCGAACACCGGGGTGTCGATGACCTGGAGGGCGCCCTCGGGCATGGGCGCAATGCGGCGCTCGGTCACGAACCGCTTCGCGCGCTCGACCTCGCGCGCGTAGGCCTCGCGCACGCGGGAAGTCTCGGGATGCATCGCGCGCGCGTCCGAGATCTGGCGCTGCCAGTCGCGCGACGGGTCGATGCGGCGCGCCTCGTCCTCGAGCATCTGGCGCGCGCGCTGCACGTGCTCGACGCCGAGCGCCTCGATCTCGGCGCAGTCGCGCTCGATCAGGTGCTCCTTCCGCAGCAGCTCGTTCATCGCGGCTTCGCCGATCGCGTGCGAGCCGCGCGTGCGCTTCGGCAGCTCGCGCTCGAGGAAGTCCTGGTAGCGGCTGAAGCCGACGCGCGCGCGCCCCGCGGCGTGCTCGATGCGCTCGGCCTCGGCCGGGAAGTGGCGGATCAGCGCGCGCGCGACGTCGTCGACGTAACTGGGGCCCGTGAGATTCGCCTCCATCGCCAGCTCCGCGAACACCGGCGGCACCGAGTCGATGCTGTCGCGCACGCCCTCCAGGTAGCCGGGCACTGCGAGCAGGCGCGCGAGCAGGGCCTCCTTGCGCTCGTCGAGCGGCGCGAACGGGCGCTCCATCAGCAGGAAGATGCCCTGCATCGCGGTCTCGGTGAATCGAACGGGGTTGCGCGACAGCGGGCGCAGCGACTCGAGGAGGAACCGCATCGACGCCACACGCGACACGAGCAGCGTGCGGTCGACGCTCTGGGCGTGGGTCAGGCCGTCGGGCGTGACCTGCGCTTCGACGCGCGCGCCGAAGTCCTTGAGCCAGTGGAGGCGCTCCTCGAACCCGGCCGGCGAATCGTCGGGATAGCGGTCGTCATAGTCGTGGATGCCCATCAGCGTCGCGCCGACGGGATCGAGACGGCAGACGACTTCGACGAACTCTTCGCTCAGCGCGGACAGATGGCGGGCGGGATCGGTCATGCGAGCCTCAGGGTAAGCCTCAGGGCAAGCCTCAGGGAGAGCCTCGGGTGAGGAAGGCCCCCGCGTCAATCACGCGGAGGCCTGCCACGGGCGTATCGACGTGCGTCAGCCGACGCGCGTGACGCTGGCCGCCTGCTTCCCCTTGTTGCCGGGGACGACATCGTATTCGACTCGATCGCCGGGACGAAGCGTCTTGAACCCGTCGCCCTCGATTGCCGAGAAATGGACGAACACGTCGTCGCCGGAATCATCGTGGATGAATCCGAAGCCCTTGCCCTCGTTGAACCACTTCACCTCGCCCTGCGGCTTGTCGCCACGCGGCGCGGTGATGGGCATCCCCTCGCCGCCGCCGGCGGGAGCCGATCGCGGTGCGCCGGCGCCGCCACCGCCGCCGTAGCCACCCGGCCCGCCGCCCGAGCTGCCGCCCGCGCTCCTCGCGCCACCGCCTGCGCCGCCACGGCCACCGGCGCCGCCGCCCTTCTGCGCCTGGAAGCAGTCTTTGCACAACACCGGACGTCCGGCCGTCGGCTGGAACGGCACCTGCGTTTCGGCGCCGCAGTTGCTGCAGGTGGCGTCGTACATCTGGCCGCTACCGCGCGAGCGGCCACCTCCGCCCCCGCGCCCGCCACCGCCGCCGTAGCCACCGCGTCCGCCGCCTCCGCCACCGTAGCCCGCGCTCGCGCCGTAACCACCGCCGCCGCCGCCGCCGCCCGGGCCGCCGCGCTGGGCCTTGCGGGCCTCGCGGCAACGCTTGCACCGCGTGGGCGCGTGCGTGAGTCCCTTGTCCTGGTAGAACTGCTGTTCGCTCGCGGTGAATACGAAGTCCTCACCGCAGTCCACACACTTGAGATTCTGATCCGTGAAGTTCGTCATGTCGGTACCCGTGACCCTGAGGGAGTGGGATGGGCTCAGTGTGGACCTAAAACGACAAAGCCCCGGCAGCAACGCTGCCGAGGCGACTCAGGCGAAGGGACGAGAACCGATTCGTGGCCAACACCAACGGAACGGGACGAGGCACGCACCTACCACGCTTGATCGAAACGGACCCACGAACCCCTGACCGAGCGAAAATTATAGGAGCCGCCCGAACCGGGTGTCAACGATCGCCTAACCCCAGGCCTCCCACGCCGCGGCGCGGTGGCGCGGCGGCTGGCACAGGGCGCGCAGGATCTCGGACATCGTGATAACGTCGAGCATGTTGTGGTGGAACACGGGAATCAGCCGGTACGGATCGCCGTGTTTCACATAGTCATGGTAGAGCGACGGCACCTCGTCGCTCGGCACGTCTCCGGCGCGGCGGCGACGGCAGACGTGGCGCTCGAGCGTCTGGAGCCGGCAATCGTCGAAGTCGCCGCGCCACCTCCGGCGTGACGCGTGGAGCAGGTCCAGGTGGGCGAACGGCAGCGTCACCGGGACGGCGTGGATGACGGCGCGGTTCATCAGGAACGGGGCGTCGTAGGACTTGCCGTTGAACGTGATCAGGATATCGAAGCCGCGCGCCAGCTCGCTGACACCCTCGAGCAGGGCCGCCTCCTCGCCATAGTGGCGGGCGAAGTACTGGCGCACGACGAAGTCCTCGCCGTTCCAGTGCATCGTGCCGGCGAGGAACACGGGACTCGCCGCGAGCCCGCCGGTCTCCAAGTCCAGGAACAGTGCGCGATCGAGCCCGGCGGCCGCGAGCGACGACAGCTCGGTCTCGCCGATAGGCGGCTCGTGCAGACGGCCCCAGTGCGAACGCCGCCGCTCGAACTGGGAGCGCAGCCGCTCGTGCACGTAGACGCTGCCATGCCGGCCCTGCCACACGCCGCCGGGCAGGAACTCCTCGACCCCAACGCCATCCGGCTCCGGGCGCCGCGCACGGGCCTCCCGCGGCGCGGCCTCGACCACCGGCGCGCCCACTCGCCGCGTTCGCGCCAGCGCGCGAATCCGTTCGCGGAGGTCGCCGTCGAGCATCGGCAAGTCCGGACTCAGTCCCGCGCGCGTTCGGCGATGAGCACGAGCCGGCGGCTCTCGGTCGAGAACTCCGATCCGTCGGCACCGCCGCGAACGCCGGTCACGCGCAGACCGTGGTGGCGGAACAGGCCCGTCAGCTCGGCGCAGGTGTACGCGCGCAGGTCATACTCCTTGGTCACGCGCGAACCCGCGCCCGGCTCGATCAGGATCTGGCGCGACGTCACGCGCGAGGTCCTGATCTCGATCGAGTTCTCCTCCATGAGCAGCGCCCCGTCCTCGCGCTGCATCCAGCCGCGCTGCAGGGGGTGCGTGAGCAGGTGATCGCGGTTGATCACGTCCATCAGCAACCGGCCGCCGGGCTTCAGCGTCCTCGCGATCCGGCCCAGCACCTGCTCGTTCTCCGCGTCGTCGAAGTAGCCGAACGACGTGAAGTACGAGTAGACGCCGTCGAATTCCGCATCGAACGCCATCGCGCGCATGTCGCCCTGCCGCCAGTCCACCGTCACGCCCGCCTTCTCCGCGGCGGCGCGCCCGAGTGCCAGGTAGCGCTCGTTGAAGTCGAAGCCCGTGACGCGGAAGCCGCGCGCGGCCATCGCGACGGCGTGGCGCCCGATGCCGCACGCGAGGTCGAGCACGCGGCTGCCGGGGGCGAGCATCAGCTCGCGCTCGATGAACTCCACCTCGGCGCGCGTGCGCTCCTCGGTGAGCATCGGTTCGTAGATGCGCAGGTAGTCGTCGTCGAAGAACGCGATCGGCCAGTCGGGCTGAGTCATCATGCGTGCGTGGTTCCAAGCCAGTGAGTGAGCAGCTCGCGCGCGGCCGCCTTGCCGGGTACGGCGCGGGCGCGGCCGAGATCGGGGTCCTGTTGCTGAGCGGGACGCAGTATGGGGAGCCCCACGCACGACGGGCAACCCGTCTCGCACTCGCAGCCCTCGAGGTGGCGCAGCGAGCGCTCGGCCAGCTCCTCGAGCCGGGCGTAGCCTTGCTCCGAGAACCCGAGCCCGCCGGGATAGCGGTCGAACATGAACAGCGCGGGGCGCCCCAGGTTCGACGAGTCGATCATGCCGCCGAGATCCGACGGATCGCACATGCTGAGCATCGATAGCAGCGTGACGAACAGGTTGCGCACACCGCTCAGGCCCTCCATCGGGTTCAGCCCCGCGCGCGCGACCTCGCGCCACGCGGCCTCGCCGGGCGCGAACCAGAACGCCGTGGTGTCGAGCGTCAGCCGCGGCAGCTCGAGCGGGTGGTAGCCGATCGAGTCGAGCGAGTGGAACCGCACCTTCTTCATGGCGATCGTCTGCCACGAGTAGGTCACCTCGCCGAGCCGCACGGACTCGCCGCGCCAGTCGCGACGCTGCAACTCCTCGCGCACGCGGATGTTCGTGTCGATCACCGGCTGCGTGTAGTAGTCGACCTCGCGCGGCTCGACGAACGCGGACTTCTGTTCGAGATCCAGCTCGCGCACGTAGTAGGTGGCGCCCTCGTGCAGGTAGATCGCCTCGGGATAGACCAGCTCGAGCCCGCTGATCGCGTCGACGGTGCCGATCACGGCGTTGTGGTTCTTGATGTCCATGATCGTGTAGGTGTCGTCTGAGATCGTGCGCAGGCTCACGCGGGCGGCGGGGAACTCCGTCTTCGCCCAGTAGCTGCGTCCGTCGATCGTGCGCGTCTCCTCGGACTCCTCGAGCGCCTGGAGGATCGCCGACGTCTGCGGCCCGAACGACGCCTCGTCGGCCACCGTGAGCGGCAGCTCGAACGCGGCACAGGCGAGCTGCTGCGCAAGGATGTACGGATTGTGCGGGTCGATGATCGCCGCCTCGGGCGAGCGCCCGAAGAAGTAGTCGGGCTGGCGCATCAGGTACTGGTCGACCATCTCGTTGTAGGCGACGAGCACCGCGAGCGAGGGTGCTCCCTTGCGCCCGGCGCGCCCCGCCTGCTGCCACGCGCTCGCGAGCGTCGGCGGCAGGCCGATCATCACGACGGCATCGAGCCCGCCGATGTCGACGCCCAGCTCGAGCGCGTTCGTGCTCACGACGCCGCGCAGCTCGCCCGCGAACAGCGCCTTCTCGATGCGGCGGCGCTCCTCGGGCAGGTAGCCGCCGCGATACGGCTTGATGCGGTCGGCGAGCCCGTCGCGCTCGAGCCGCTCGGCGGCGTAGCGGTACACGAGCTCGGCCGCCACGCGCGACTTGGTGAACGCGATCGCCTGGGCGCCCCGCGTGACCAGCTCACTGAACAACGCGCAGCCCTCGCCGTTCGACGAGCGCCGCTCGACGCGCGTGGCATCGGTGTAGGGCGGGTTCCAGAACAGAAAGTGCTTCTCGCCGCGCGGCGCCCCGTCGTCGTCGACGACGCGCACGTCGCGGCCGACGAGCGAGCCGGCAAGCTCGCCGGGGTTGCGGATCGTGGCGCTGCACAGCACGTAGCGGTACTCGCCGCCGTAGTGCCGGACGATGCGCTCGAGCCGGCGCATCACGTTCGCGACGTGCGAACCGAAGATGCCGCGATAGGCGTGGATCTCGTCCACGACGACGTAGCGCAGCCTTCGCAGGAACGACGCCCAGCGCGAGTGCTGCGGCAGGATGCCCTGGTGCAGCATGTCCGGGTTCGACAGGATCAGGTTCGCCGTGTCGCGCAGCTTCCGCCGCGTGGCGGGCTGCGTGTCGCCGTCGTAGACGCCGGGTCGCACGGCGCACACCAGCTCGGGATGCGCCGACGACAGGCGGGTCAGGCTCTGGAGCTGGTCCTGCGCGAGCGCCTTGGTCGGGAACAGGTAGAGCGCCGTCGCGTCTTCGGCGCCGAGCAGGCGCTCGAACACCGGCAGGTGGTAGCACAGGCTCTTGCCGCTCGCCGTCCCGGTCACGATCACGGTGTCGAGCCCGCCGCGCAGTGCCTCGATCGCCTGCACCTGGTGCGTGTAGAGGCTGGTGATGCCCTGCGACTCGAGTGCGACGGTCAGCGCCTCGGGCAGCGGCAACGACAGCTCGCCCATGCGCGCGGGGCGCGCGGGGAGACGTTCCCAATGGGCGAGCGCGCCGCGGTTATCGCCGCGCGCGGCCCAGTCGCGGATCAGCGCATCGAGTTCGAACGGTGCCGCCGATGCGGGCGGCCAGTCGAGAAACCGGGACGGATCAGGGTGCATGGGCAGGACTCCTCGCCGGGGAGCCGCATGATACACAAATGTGCAGTGGCGTGGGGAGGGCAATCGGCGCGCGAATGGGCTCAGCAGCGGGAATCGGGAGTGCCCTGCGGGGCCGCACAGATCGAGGTGCCACAATAGCGTCCCCTCCGGGCACCCCCGATTCCCGCTCGACCCTTGGATCAGCGATTGCCGGTCGGCGCCTGGGCCAGCATGGTCCGCGCCTTCTCCAAATTCTCCCGCATCTTCGGCTGGCTCGGATTCAGCTCCAGCGTTCGCTCGAACAGGCGGGCGGCCTCGGCGTAGTCGCCTTTGTTGAAGCGGCAGATGCCGAGATTCCCGACGGCCTCGGCGCCGCTGGGACGTTGCTCGATGGCCTTCCGGAAGCAGCGCTCCGCGTCGTCCAGCTGGAAGCGGAGCATGTAGTACATCCCGAGGTTGTTGTACGCGCCCGCCTGCCGCGGATCGACCTCGATGGCCTTCTGGTACGCCGCGATCTCGTTCAGCGTGTCGCCCATCGCGTGATA
>JANLWK010000377.1:0-3545 GCA_031364505.1 Candidatus Eiseniibacteriota bacterium
ACCGCCATGGAGTTCCGGACCCAGGCCACGGACCCGGTTCCGCCGCTGCGGAACACCAGCTCGTTCTACCAGTTCACCTTCAACTCCGAGTACATCCACGACAAGGAGAACCGGATCGTCGAGTCCGTGATCGGAGATCCGATCGACTTCCAGATCGACAACTTCAACGGGTTCGATCCGCCCATCCGCGCGCGCTGGGTGTCCCCCGATTCCCTCAACACCCAGGTCGGCCAGGACGCCGTGACCGCCGCGGGCAACTCAGGGGCGAGCCAGTTCGCGATGCGCATCGTCACCGCGGGCGGCGGCGCGTCCGATGGCGACACGGTGACGCGGGACCTGCGTTCGCCCGAGCTTCGCGACTGGTCGGGCCTGCGGTTCCTCAAGATCGCGGTCAAGCAGGATCAGCTGAGCTCCGCCGTGCAGTGGCGTCTGCGAATGATCGACGATCGCGGCGGCTCGTCCAGCGCACTGCTGCCGGTGACGACGACGAACACGTTCCAGGCGCTCCAGATTCCGGCGACGTCGTTCTCCGGGGACTCGCCGACGGTGTTCAACCCGGTGCGCGTGGCCCGGCTGCAGTTCGAGCTGGTGCAGGGCACCGTGGCGGGAACCTCGTGGTTCGACAACATCGAGGTCCAGACGACGCAGGAAGGCATCGTGCTCGACACGCTCATGGCGGTCGAGAACTCGTCGATTCCGCTCGGCAAGGTCGGCGCGACGATGACGCTCTACCACGGCCACGACACCCAGAAGCCGTTCCTGATCAGCGGCTTCGCGCCGTGGCAGTTCCGCCGCCAGAACTGTGTCGATCTGTTCGACTTCGTGTTCCAGAGGCTGTGGGGCATGTCGCGCACCGAGTCGGCCCAGCTCACCGCGCGCACGGGATCCATGGCGCCCTCGGTCAGCACGGGTTCGTTCTTGCCGCCGATGCAATCCGCGCACGCGAGACCCGTCGTGCGTTCGTCCCAGGGCGGCGGGCTGCGCGGCACCACCGCGCGGCGGTCGCCGATTCAGGAGGGCCGCCGGTGATCGAACGGGCATCCACCCCCATGCCCCGCACCCGCCGTCACGGCATCTGGATCGCTCTCGGACTCCTGGCCTGCCTGCTCGCACCGAGCGGGCAGGCGGGCGCCCAGTCGCTCGTGCCATGCGACCTCTACGGACCCGCGGCGGTGTTCCCCAGGATTCCCGTGTGCGCCTTCCCCGGCGCCTATCGGGACAGCTCGCTCATCGACTCGAGCCGTTGTGTCGGGGCGTTCGGCGGTCCACAGCCCGACAGCGTGCTCGAGCGGCCGCGCACGATCACCGTGCGGTTCCGCCGCGACCGCCGCATCGAGGCGCGACCGGATTTCGGCGGCTACCGCATCTACCGCGTCACCGGCCTGCCCGACACGAGCAAGATGGTGCTGATCCGCCGTTTCTCGCGCCAGGTGGGCGACGAGCGCACCTGGAGCTTCTCGGTCGTCGACTCCGCGAACGCCTTCAGCAATCCCGAATTCATCTGTTTCCGTCGCTCCGGGACGAAGCAGGTCGTCCACGACAGCATCGTGACGTTCGTCGATCCCGACTCCGCGGGCGCGTGGGTCAAGGTGTGCCGCCGGCGGCGGCCGCAGACCGGCCTCGACGGGCGCTGCGAGTCGCCCGGCGACTCCGTGTTCGTGCTGCGCAGCCCGCCCGGGCCACACGACGGCTTCCGGACCTGGTACGCGATCACCTACGAGGCGCGAAATACGAGCCTCGACGGCACATACGAGGACATGTTCGTCCCGGACACGCTGCACTGCGCGGATCCATCGCATCCGCTGACGTGCCCGAACCTGAACACGAAGGCGACGAACATCATCTCCGAGCCCGTCGCGCCGACCGGCGGCATCGCCGCCAACCTCGAACGCGTCGTCGTGGTCCCGAATCCGTACCGGGCGCGGGCGCCGTGGGAGAGTCCCGGCGGCACCGAGGTGCACTTCATCAATCTTCCCTCGGACTCGCGCATCAAGATCTACACCGTCGCCGGCGACCTGATCCGCGAGTTGCGGCACGTGTCGCCGGTCGTCGACTTCGAGCCATGGGATCTCAAGAATCAGAACGGCTCCGCCGTCGCGTCCGGCATCTACCTGTACCGGGTCGAAGCGTCGTCGTTCACCTTCCAGGACCGCTTCGTCGTCATCCGCTAGAGCCTTCGGAAAGGGGATCACCGTGACGCGATCCCCCTTCCCGGGCGGACCCGCCGCGCGCCTCGCGATCCGTGTCGACGTCTGGCGCGGCCAGGTGCTCGAATCGCGTCATCACGTGCAGGCCGCCGTCAGCGACGCGCGCGGCGAGTTGCGCGCGAGCACTTCGTCTCCCGAAGAGACGACGACGTTTCGGTCGGCCGCCAAGCCGTTCCAGCTGCTGCCTCTCGTCGAGCGCGGGCACGCCGACCGGCTCGGATTCAGCGAGGAGCAGCTCGCCGTGATGGCGGCGTCCCACACCGGAAGCGCGTACCATGTCGGGCTCGTGCAGGGCATTTTGCAGGGTCTGGGGCTGTCGGACCGCGATCTCGCATGCGCCTTTCACGAGCCGCTGGACGGCCCGGCCCGCGCGGCGCTGCGGGTCCGGCCCGAGGGCCGCTCGAAGCTGTATAATAATTGCTCGGGAAAGCACGCCGGAATGCTGGCGCTAGCCCGTTGCGAAGGCTGGCCGACCGAAGGTTACGAGCGTGCCGACCACCCGTTGCAGCGCCTGATGCTCGAGACCGTGGCGGACCTGTGCGGCATGCGCCCGCAGGACGTCCCGACCGGCGTCGACGGTTGCGGTGTGCCGGTGTTCGGGGTGCCGATCCGGGCCATGGCCATGTCGTACGCGCGGCTCGCGTCGGCGGCGGAGTCGGGCGATCCGCGCTCGGCGGCACTCGCGCGGATCCGCCAGGCGATGATGCGCCATCCGGTCACGACCGGCGGCGCCGAGCGCTTCAGTACGGCGTTCATGCAGGCGGCGCCGCACGTGGTGTCGAAGGGCGGTGCCGAGGGGCTCGAATGCGTCGGGATCGTGGACGCACGCGGGCTCGGCGTCGCGGTCAAGTGTGAGGACGGTCAGTCGCGGGCGGTCGGACCGGCCGTGATCGCGTTGCTGGAACACCTGGAGTTGCTCGATCCGGCGGCCCCGGGGCTCGACGCCTGGCGGCGGCCGGTCGTGCGCAATTACGCCGGGCTCGACGTCGGCGAGCTCCGGGCGAGCGTGGAGCCGATGTTGGAGCCGACTGGGTCGCCGATGGGGTCGCCGACGGGGTCTCGCGCCGTCGCGACCGCGACGCGCGCAGATTGAGGGTCGCTTGGGAGACAGCCGGACCATCATGAGAGTCATCACCATCCTCGCCACCGCCGCCACCCTCGCGCTGTCCGCTTCCTCCGGGTTCGCGGCACCCGTGCCGCTCGACGGAGCCGTCGCGCGCAAACTCGATTCGCGGCTGCTGTCCGCCGCGTTCGGCGCGCCGAGCGAGCCGGTGTCGGCGTGGGTGTACTTCGCCGACAAGGGCGAACGCGGCAGCGCCGACCTCGCGCGCCGCCTCG
>JANLWK010000388.1:0-9467 GCA_031364505.1 Candidatus Eiseniibacteriota bacterium
CCTCGGTCGCCGCCGCGCGCTGTGCCGGCGAGCGCCAGAAGATCGCCGAACGATACTGCGTGCCCTCGTCCGCGCCCTGTCGATTGGGCGTCGTCGGATCGTGGAACGCGAAGAACACGCGCAGCAGATCGCGATACGAGATGACGCCGGGATCGAAGACGATGTCGACCGACTCGGCGTGACCCGTCGTGCCGCTGCACACGCGCTCGTAGCTCGGGGCCTGCACGTCGCCGCCCGAGAACCCCGCGGTGACGCTCTGCACGCCCTTCAGGCGCTCGAAGATCGCGTTCATCGACCAGAAGCATCCGCCGGCGAACGTGGCGATCTCGGTCGAGTGAGGGGCCGACGGTGCGCGGGACGCGGCGGGCGCGGCGAGCGCCGCCGGCGCGACGAGCATCGTGGCGATGATGGCGAGCGCGCCGGACCAAATGCGGACCATCGCGCGGTGTTTACGGTGCATCGTGACACTCCGGTAAGGGGATGGGAACGGGGACCTCATCGATCCTGCACATCCCGAGATACGTGGCGCATCACGCGGCGTGACGCTTTCGCCAGCACCCCACCCCACAATGGCTGGACGCTTGGGACTAGCGAAGCCAGACGAGCGAGCGGGTTCGCTCACCCCACGGCGTCGACAGACGCACGAGATACAGGCCTGCACCGGCGCGCGTGCCATCGGTTCCGATTCCCGACCACGTCCACGACTGCGGGCCCGCGCGGCCGTCGGCGGCATGCGACCAGACGCGCCGGCCGGCGGTGTCCACGATGTCGATGCGCACGCGGCCGGTCTGCGGCAGCGAGAAGCGCAACTCGGTCGACTCGGTTCCGGGGTTCGGCTGCGGCGCCGACAGCGACAGTCCGGCCGCGGGCCCTCCCGGGACCGCGTTCACGTCGCCGATGGTGAACACGCCGCCGGCCGCGTTCGCGTTGTTCCCCGTCGGGTCGGCGGCGGTGACGCGCACCACGGCGTTCTGGCTCCCGGGCCCGGTCACGTTCCAGGAATAGGTGCCCGTATTGGGAAGGCCGTGTGCGATCTCGTCGAACGGTCCGCCCGGCCCGGACGTCGAGAGGTCCAGGTCGATCGAGCCGACGGCAATGTCGTCCGAGGCGGACCACGTGATGTCGTGCGGGTCGCCGACCATCCACAGCTCGCCGCCGGCGGGTGACGTCAGGCTCACGGACGGCGCCTGCGAATCGCGGGTCACCCACAGCGTGGCGTTGAGGAAGAACACGCTGTCGGATCCCGCGGCCTCGCCCCAGCCGTCGAAGATGCTGGTGTTACCGGGAGTCGCCGAGCCGTCGTCGATGGGCGAGCTGTCGCCGGCCATGACGACGCGGCCCGCGCCGTACGTGCACGACGCCGCCATCACGTTCACGAGGCCCTGCCCGCCGCCGTTCATCCACACCTCGCCGCGCACGGTCGGGTTCACCTCGGGATGCAGCGTGAACGTCGTGCCGTTGTGGAACTCGAGGCCGGTCACGGTGCCTTCGGGGCCGTGCGTGACCAGGTCGGACGGCGACGCGTTGATGTTCGTCGACCAGACCTGGGTGACGTTGTTGTTCGCGTCGCCGCTCACGCCCCAGTGAACGCCGAGCAGGAACCCGGGATCGAACGCGTTCCAGATCATCGGCGAATCCTGCCCGTCGTTGTTCCGGTCGGATTGCCAGTGGTCTCCCACCGCGACGAGCCCGCCGCCGTCGTGCACGAAGTTCAGGATCGCCGTGACCTCTGAGGCGCTGAACAGCGTGTTCGGCTCGGGCACGATGAACACGTCCCAGTTCGACAGGTCGTAGGTACCCGCGGTGCCGTAGGTGATCGTGCCGGTGTTTGTCGCGACCGTGTAGCCGCGCTTGACGAGGTCCACGCCCCACGACGAGAGCCCGCCGAGCCAGTAGGTCCGTGGCGTCGCGGGACCGATGCCGGCCTGCGCGGGCGACGGGACCGGCTGGGTGTCGTCGATGATCCAGTCCGCATTGCCGGCGGTCTCGGCGTGCGCGTTGTCGAACAGCGCCCGCTTGGCGGCCGGGGCCGGCCCCGCGGCGAGCAGCAGGAACACGAGGGCGATGAGACTCGAGCGCATGGGACACCTTTGCGAGATGAGAGCCGGGCGCCGTGGAGACGAGGCGTAGCGCACCCGAGCATCAATCTTAGCCCCGGCAGGGGCGGGGCACCAGCCCTCGGATATGCGTTCCGGCGAGTGGAGAACTCGCTCGTCCGGCCAGTCGCCCGGCTGGACTGACGCGCCACGTCCTCATCCAATGACAACTCGGCCCCGTAAAGGAAGCGAACGGCGGCCGGCGAGTGCGACGAGCGTCGTGTGATGAAGGCCGACAAGGGCATCGCAACGTTGAAGACCGTCAGCGGCGGCACGCTGTGGGCCATGATGAACGGCCCGCGCAACATCGTCATCAAGGACGAGTCCGGCAACGTCGCAGACATCTCGACCTACGACGTGATCCAGTCGAACGGCGTCGTCCAGGTGATCGACAAGGTGCTGATGCCGCGATAGTGAACCACCATCCCCGCGGAGCCGCGGCCCGGAGGACGACGTCCAGGCCGTTTCCGTGCGGTGGCTTGCTTACTCCGGCAGCCCGATCTTCTCGAGGTACTTCGCCCAGCGCGGGTCGTGGCGGAGGTTCTCGAACCAGGGCACGACCCGCGTCAGGAGGACGCCCGAGTCGTGCAGCTCGTAGGAGCGATCGAGCCAGTGGAACGCGTCGTCGATCTCTCCCCGGACGGCGTGGACGGATGCGAATTGATAGCCCCACTGGTCGCCCAGCGTCTTCGCCCGAGCCAGCGCGGCATCGGACTCAGCGGATTTGCCGGTCAGGTGGTAGGCGATCGACAGCGAATAGTCCCGATATCCTGCCGAGACTTCTTTCCGGATCTCTTCGAGCGCGTCGTGCGCCCGGCCCAATCTCAGGTAGTAGAGTCCCAGACTGGAATGCCCGCCCACCATCTCGGGACTCAATGCCAGGGCCTTCCGCAGGCTCTCGCACGCCCCTTCGAGATCTCCCGACCAGCCGCGAACGCGGCCGTGATTCACATGAGCGCCGGGATCGAGCGGATCGATCTCGAGCGCCTTGCGTACGAGCTCGAGGCCCTCGTCGAAGCGCCCCATCGCGGCCTCGTAGACGCCAACCGTCCATAGCGGCTCGCTCGCTCCGGGGGCGAGGGCCATCGCCCGGCGCGCCGACTCGAGGCAATCCTTCCAGCGAAATTCCAGCGAGCCGAGAATCCAGGTCATCACGAGATGCGCCTCGGAGAGTCCGCCGTCGAGGGCGAGCGCGCGCTCCGCGGCCCGTCGTGCCGCCCGATGGCTCTCGAACGTGTCCGCGTACCCGTAGAACGCCGCGAACACGTGCGCCTTCGCCATGGCGGCCCACGCCCGCGCATCGTCCGGGCACTTCTCGATCGCCTGCCGGCACAACGCCACCGCCTTCGTATAGGCGGGCTCCGAATTCTGGCGGATGAGATGGTTGGCGCGCAGCACCAGCTCGAAGCACTCGGCATTCTGCTTCGCCGGGCCGGCCGGCTTGCCGAGCAGCGTCACCTGCAGCACTGCCGACACCGAGCGGGCGATGTCGTCCTGGACGGCGAAGATGTCCTCGAGCACGCGGTCGTAGGTGTCGGACCACAGGTGGAATCCGTCCGAGACCTTGATCAGCTGGGCCGTGATGCGCACGCGATTGCCGGCCTTCCGCACGCTGCCCTCGAGCAGCGTGCCGACGCCGAGCTTCTGGCCGATCTCGCGCAGGTCCTCGTGCTTGCCCTTGAACGCGAACGACGACGTGCGCCCGGTCACCTTCAGCTCGGGAATCCGCGCGAGGACGTTGAGCAGCTCCTCGGTCAGGCCGTCCGAGAAGTACTCGTTTTCGGGATCGGCGCTCATGTTGTTGAACGGCAGCACCGCGATCGACGGCCGCGCGTCGGCGGCGGGTGCGGCCGTCGTGCTCGAACTCCCCTCGAGCGAGCGCTGCAGCCGTCGCAGCTCGCTGTGAAGATCACTCGCGCTCTGGAAGCGGTCGCGCGGCGACTTCTCGAGGCACCGGCCGACGATGCGCTCGAGCTCGCCCGGCAGGTCCGCGCGGGCGCTCGACAGCGGCCTCGGCGTGTCACGCAGCACCGCGGAGCTCACGTCCGCGAGGCTCGCGCCGCCGAACGGGCGCCGGCCGGTCGCCAGCTCGTAGACGAGAATGCCGAAGGCGAATACGTCCGTCCGCGCGTCCACCGCATCTCCACGCACTTGCTCGGGCGCCATGTATGGAACGGTGCCCAGCAACTGACCCGCGCTCGACAGCGGCGCCTCCAGCGTCATGGCCTGCGTGGCGTCCTGCCGTGATTCCGACTGCGCGGGCTTCGCGAGCCCGAAGTCCAGCACCTTGACCCGTCCGTCGCCCGACACCATCACGTTCGCGGGCTTGAGATCGCGGTGCACGACGCCCTTGCCGTGCGCGGCGACGAGCGCGTCCGACAGCGGGATGGCGAGGTCGAGGATCTTCTCGACCGGCAGGCCGCCCGGCACGAGGACCCGGTCGAGGCCCTGCCCCTCGACCAACTCCATCGTCAGGAAGCGCGTGCCCGCGTCTTCCTCGATCGAGTACAGCGTGATGATGTTCGGGTGGTTGAGCCCCGCCACGGTGCGTGCCTCGCGCTCGAACCGGGCGAGCCGGTCGGGATCCCGCGCGACGGCGTCGGGCAATACCTTCAGCGCGACGTCGCGGCCGAGGCGCGGGTCGCGTGCGCGGAACACCTCACCCATGCCTCCCGCGCCGAGCGGCGAGAGGATCGTGTAGGGACCGAGCGTGGCACCGGGTGCAAGGGGCATGTCCCCCGCAATCTATCCCAGCGGGGCGGCGCGACGAAGAGGACTCGAGTGAGCGCCCCTAGGCGGCGGCCTGAGTCTCCTCGGCGACGCTCGGTGCCTCGGGGGCGCCGCAGAGCGCCCGGATGGCGGCGAGATCCTCGTCCGCCCCGAGTATCTCGACGCGCGTCGCATCGTCCGGCCCGCGCAGTATCCGCCGCACGCCCGCGTTCACGCGGGCGGCCGCGATCCCGGCGCCGGCCTTGCCGGTGTGCGGCAGCACGAGCAGGAAGCGTCCGTCGTCGAGGCGGGCGACGTCGTCGACGAGTCGAACGTCGCCGCGCACCTGGTTCGCGACGGCGCGCAGCGAGGCGGGGCTCAGGTGATCCGAGTCCGCGAGCGAGAGGGTCACGAGCGAGAACGTCGTCCGGTACCGCTCGTATTCACCGACCAACGACCGGACCATGCCGGCGACGTAGCGCTCGTTGAACAATTGCGTGCATTCGTCGAGGTTCGAGGCGTTCTCGAGGCTGGCGAGCAGGTATCGAACGCGCCCGCACAACGCTCCGCCGGCGATGCCCACCACGCCGTACGTGAGCATGCGAATCAGGACCAGCCCCAGCGCGTCCGGCGAAAACCCTTCGCGAAGGAGCAACGGGAACCGCAGCGCGACGTAGACGACGACCGCCAGCACGGCGGTCACGGTTCCGCCCTTGCGCCCCCAGTGGACCGCGCCGACGAGCACGACCAGCAGCAGGGATTGGGCGATCAATTCCTCGATCAGCAGTCCATTGCGAAACGCGGAGAGCACCGCTGCCGCGGCGGATACCGCGCCGACGGACAGCGCCAGCCACTCGAAGCGCGAATACTTCACGTCAGGCCTCTTGCGTTGGGGGCAGGATGCACGGGTTCACTGGGGCGAGTGCGCGGGGTTCGTGCACGTCACGAGGCCGGATTCGCGGTCGTATACGTACGCCTTCTCGAGGTCGGCGGGACACCGGGCGAAGTACTGCGGCGCATCGGAGTAGTAGCGCCGGACGGCCCACAACGTCCGGGGATTGATGCCGGCGTTGTTCGCGTCGTAGGCGGCGATCGCGTCGCACATCTGGCGCTGGTTGTGGATGCACGCGATGCGCTGGGCGCGGTCCTGTCCGAAGGCGTGCGACAGCGTCACGAACGCGGACAGCGTGCCGAGGATCGTGATGACCGCGATGGCCTTGTTGAGACGCATGCCGCCGGAGCGTCGCGTGTGAGGCGTTTTCATCCCACCTCCGTGTATGGCATGCCCGACCGGCCGTGCACCGGACGCGCGCGGGGAACACAGGGTCCCCCATGTGCCTATCGGCAAGTCGGAGGCGCGGCATGAGCCAACAGCGCGGCCCGAATGCGGGCCCGGCCCCGCGCGTCCCGGCGCTCGCAGGCGCGCGGCCGGGGGCGCGACGCTGTAGTTCCTTCCGACCTTTGTAGAGAGCGAACCCTCAGGGGGCCTGCCATCGCCTCAAAGGACGCGTAACTCATTGTCATCGCGAGAGTCGCACGATGGCCCGACTGATGCTCTAGGCGTGTCCAACCCGGCGCAGGGTCAGGGAGGAGCCGCGCCGGGATCGAGTCTGCCACTTGGCTTCGAACCCGGGAGCGCCTCCCATGAGACCGAACCGACGCCCGACGGGGAAACCCGGGGCCGGTTCTCGA
Organism: Candidatus Eiseniibacteriota bacterium; assembly: GCA_031364505.1. Lineage (GTDB taxonomy): Bacteria > Eisenbacteria > RBG-16-71-46 > RBG-16-71-46 > RBG-16-71-46 > JANLWK01. The sequence goes on from JANLWK010000388.1 coordinate 6,498, forward strand.
CCCGCCCCGCCTTCGCCCGCAGCCGGCGCGCGCGTGATCCTCCTCCTCTCGCTCCTCTCCTCGCTGGCTCTCACCACGACCGTCGCCGCCGAGCCCAAGCGCATCTACATCGCCAACGACGATCACACCGATTATGTCTGGAGCGGCGACGAGGCCCAGTATCGGGCGGCGTTCATCTCCATGCTCGACTACTACATGACCCAGGCGGAGAACACGGCGAACAACCCGCCCGACTCCCGCGGCCGGTTCAACTGCGATGGCAACCTGTGGATCTGGGAGTACGAGCACAACAAGTCGGCGGCGCAGTTCCAGCGCCTCGTCGGGCATCTCCAGGCCGGCACGATCACGATGCCGCTCAACGCCGCGGCGCTGTGCTTCGGCGGCTCACCTGCGGAGGCTGTGTTCCGCGGCATGTACTACGCGGGGCGCCTCGAGCGACGCTACAACGTGCGATTCCCGCTCGTGGTCGCGATGGAGAACCAGACGCTGCCCGGAGGCGTCGCGTCGCTGTGGGCCGGGTCCGGCGCGCTCTACTCGTGGCGCGGCGTGTGCGGCTGCCTGACGCAAACCAACTGGGGCAACCGGCCGCGCGAGGTCTATCACTTCCGCGGACCCGATGGTCAGGGCGTGTGCCTCAAGTGGAACACGATGCGGCTGGGCAACCAGGCGCTCGGCGGCTACGCCGAGGCGAGGACGCCGTCGAACGTCGTCAACTACCTCGATACGGACGCGACCTACACGTCGAGCTGGCCGTGGTCGGTGTCGGCGGCGTTCGGCTACGGCTGGGACGATCTGCAGACCACGACGGGATCGTTCGTCACCACGTCCCAGAGCCAGTCGAACGCGAACCGGCGCGTCATCGTGTCGAACGAGGTCGACTTCTTCGAGGACTTCCTCGCCGTGTATGGAAACCAGATTCCCGTGTTTTCGGGCAGCTTCGGAAACGAGTGGGAGCTGCTCCAGTCTTCGATGGGCGCCGTGACGGCGGAGTTCCGGGGCCGGATCGAGAAGCTGCGCACGGCCGAGGCGCTCGCCACGATCGCCTCGCTGGTGAACCCCAACTTCATGACCGGGCGCGAGGCCGCGCGCGACCTGGCCGGCATGGCGGCCGGACTGTTCTACGAGCACGACTGGACCGCGGACGGGCCGGTCTCTCCCAGCGTCCGCGCTCAATTCCAGCGCAGCATGCTCACGAACCTCAAGAACTACGTGGATCCGCTCCAGACCGATGCGCTCGCGACCGTGGCGGCGGCGGTGAGGATGACGCCCGGTGTCGAACGCCACCTGGTGTTCAACCCGCTGTCGTGGTCGCGGACCGACTTCGCGGATCTCAAGGTGGCGATGTCGCCGCCGCTGCGCGTCGTCGACATGTCGACGGGCGCGGAGGTCCCGAGCCAGGTCATGAGCACGTCGCCGACGGTGGTGAGGGTCCTCGCGAGCAACGTGCCGTCGGTCGGCTACCAGGTCTACGAAGTGCGGGCCGGCGCCGGGGCGGCGTTCCCCCCGTCGGCGAGCGTGGCGCAGGGGACGCTCGACAACGGCGTTTACGCGGTGACGCTGGGCGGCTGGGGCGACTTGACCAGCGTCATCGATCATCGCGACGGCGATCGCCAGCTGGTGAACGTGGCCGGCGGAGGGGCGATCTGCGAACTGGCATCGGGCACCGGCACGGTCGTCGTCGAGAGCAGCGGCCCGGTGTCGACGACGCTCAATGTCGTCGCGGGCGGCTCGCCCGCCCACGAGGCGCGCGTGACGCTGTATGCCGGCATCGACCGCATCGACTTCGACGGACGCGTCACCCAGAACTTCAGCTCCACGGTGACGTACACGTCGAAGTTCAACCTGCCGGGCTCGACCATGCGCCACGAGGAAGTCGGCATGATCGCGAAGGTCGCGCGCGCGGCGCAGGGCGGAGACTACGCCGACGCCAACGCCCGCACGGACTACCTGAGCTTCGGTCACTTCGTGGACCTGTCCGACGCGACGCGAGGCGTGACCGTGTCGAACTGGGACAGCCCGTACTTCCAGGCGGGCAACAGCACGACCACCACGCTGGACGCCACGACCCCGTCGATCAAGGCCGTGGTCGGGATGCAGGTCAATGGTGCCGGGCATGGCATCCCGAACCAGGGCGGCGACACGTGGTTCCAGAATCGCTTCGCGTTCCGGACGCACGGCGCCTACGACCCGGCCGCCGCGATGCGCTTCTCGCTCGAGCACCAGAATCCGCTGACCAGTGCCCGGCTCACCGGCGGCGAAGCCGGCTCGCTGCCGTCCTCCAGCTATTCGCTCGTCTCGCTGCCGTCTCCCGACATCCTGCTATGGGCACTCAAGCCGTCCGAGGAGGGCATCGGGCAGGGCGTGATCGCGCGCGTGTGGAACCTCGCCGAGGGGACGCGATCGCTCCAGCTCGCCCTCATGCCCGGCGGACTCGCGAGCGCCCGGAACGTCACGCACATCGAGACCGACCTCGGCCCCGCGACGGTCGGCGGCGGTACGCTCACCGATGGGCTCGCCCGCCAGCAGATGAAGACCTACCGCCTGTTCGCTGCATCGAGCTCGCTCGCGGTCATCCCGGGCGGCGCCGACTCCCCGGGCACACTCGCCGCGACGGTGTTCCCGAATCCGTCGCCGCGCGGCCAGTTCAGCACGATCTCATTCGTGCTCCGCTCCGAGGCCCGCGCCCGGGTCACGGTGAAGGACGTACGCGGCGCGGCCGTGGCCACGATCCTCGACGAGCGTCGCGCGGCGGGACGCCAGAGCGCGGTCTGGGACCAGCGCACGCGGCGCGAGCTCCACGCGAGGCCGGGCGTGTATTACGTGGTCGTCGAAGCGCTCGGCGAGACCGCCGTGAGTCCGGTGGTCGTGCTGGAGTAAGCACCGATCGGCGTCCGGCGTCACCCGCCCCGGAGGCCGGGCCCGAGACGACGAGGTCCCCGCGAACCGGCTGGCTCGCGGGGACCGTTCGTA
>JANLWK010000396.1:0-11703 GCA_031364505.1 Candidatus Eiseniibacteriota bacterium
AGGAGCGCGCCGACGACGAGAGCCTTCCGGCGTTCGAGTTCGGCCCCTCCTTCCGGCGCCTGACGAAGGCCAAAGCCGACAACATCTTCCTCGCGAAGGTGACGTACTACCTGGGGCGGTGAGCGCGGACGTTCGATCGCATGACGCGAGCCTGACACTGGGAGCGCGCCGTAAGCTTCGGAAAGCGGACCTGATTTTGCTCTAACGCAGTTCATGCGAAAGACCCTTCGAGAAAATGGGCTGTCCCTCGTCCTGCTCGCCCTTTTCCTGTCGACGTTCGTGGGGCATGTCCTGACAGGTCACCGTCACGAGAACGACGAGCGGGTCGAGCGGGGCGAGGCACCGATCGAGATGCGGGAGTACTTGAAGAGCGGCGCGTTCGTGGAGTCGGTCGGAATGGCCCTGGGACTCCTTTTTCTCGCTTCATTCCTCGCGCCTCGCGCACGCGAGCGGCGGAGCCCGGACGGCCGCGGCGGAACGCGGATCTGACGCCGCATCCGGTTGGTCGGCCACGCTGCACTACATGGGCACCTCCCAGTTCTGGTTCGAGTCATTCCAAAACTGGCAGAGCGAATTCCTCTCCGTTGCCGTCCTGGTCCTGCTCTCGGTCTACTTGCGTCAGCGCGGGTCCCCCGAGTCCAAGCCCGTCGCGAGTCCGCATGACGAGACGGGCGAATATGAAGTGAGACCCGCGTGTTCGATCACACTGATCAACGCGAGCATTCCGAGAACAAGACCCACCAATTGTGTCCGGCACACAACCTGCAGGACATGGGTGTACGCGGATCGCCGCGTAGACCAGGGGGAACCCGGCTGTGGGTCTCGTCGCAATGCTTCTACTCGGGGCTTTCTCGTTACCCCCCAACGAGCAAGCCGCGACCGACAACGCCTTTGTCGGTCGAGTCCAGGCAGCGGCCTCGGATAGCACGAAACCGCTTCTGCTGGCGCCGATTGTAGTTTCGGCCAAACGGACGCCTCGTCCGGGTGACGCCGCGTGGATTCCCACGTCGGCGCGATTCCTCTATCCCGATGATGGCGCGAAGCCGTTGCTCGCCGACCTGCGGATCACCTCGCCGCATCCCGCCTCGGCCGATCTGCGCCTGCACGGTCTGCCGGTGGATCAGACCGCGCGCGACTACATCTGGGGGCATCGCATCGGCGGATCGTCGACCGCGATCTTCGGAACGCGCACCAAGATCAACCCCGATGTCGTGCAGGTGGCGCTCCATCCGTTCCTCATGTCTCATCAATACAGGGACACGAACGGTTCGCTCGACCTGCTCCCGACGCTCCGATCCGCGCACGCCCACGCGTTGTCACTCGCGAGCGACGCCATCGAGCGCCGCGCGACGGTTTCGATGGCGCGCGGCGACGACGCGTCGAGCGCGCAGATGCACGTGGTCACGAGCGTGCGCCAGAGCGACGTCGCTCCGCCGCTCAAGAGCGCGGTTCCAGTGCTGAAGATCATCCCGCGCTACCTGGACTCCCAGACGCACGCGCGCCTGCGCAAGGGCAACCAGACGATCGAGGCGTTCGCGCTCTTCGGCCGCGAAAAGGGCGACTGGCGCGAGACGACCGACGGTCGCGAAGACGCGGTGTTCGAGAATACACGGCAGAACCTCGGCATCGTGCGATGGGAGGCGCTCCTTCCCCACGACTCCCGGCTGACGGCGGGCGCGAGTTGGGAAGGCGATCACGTGAATTCGGAGCACCGATACGGCGAATTCGTCGAGCGGACGCGCGCCGCATCGCGCATCGTGAACCCGCGCATCACGTTCTCCGCGCTGCGCGAGGCGTGCACCGTGTGGGTGTCGGAGTTCCTCGTGAAGTCGGACTCGAGTGGCACCGCCTGGAGCACCAGCATGGATGCGGGCGCCGAAGGCCGCGCCACGGTGGGCTGGCTCACGGTGCAGCCGTCGCTGGCGGTGCAGCACTTCCGTTCCGAGGCCACGATCCTACACGGCGTCACGGCGACGGTGCGCCCCGGCGCCGTGAGCATGCGCGCCGGTTACGGCACCTATGCGGACTACTTCGTATTCCGGAACGGCGTCTTCGAGAACGTGTTCGACCCCGGCGCCGCGCAGCGTCCGCAGAGCGCCGTGCACTACGTGGGGTCGATTCAGTACGAGCCGAAACGGCGATGGCCGTTCGACCTGCTGCGCGTCACGGGCGTTCGGAAGGACCTGCTCGTCGACCTCTGGGGTGCGCGCAACGGCATCCGCGTGCTCTCGTGGGACTGCCTGGTGGCGAAGAGCGGCAGCCCGGGATGGGAGGTGGCGTACATCGCGAACGAGGCACACCGCGGTGACGGGCCGCTCGTGGGGCTGATCCCCTTCAGCTTGCGCTCGGGTGTGAGCTGGGGCCTGCGCCACAACCTCAATATGGCGGCCGAGGGGAATTATCGAGGGGGCTCGATCGCCGAGAACCGCGCCCCCGGCCCGCGACAGGGCGAACACTTCCGGCTCGACCCGAGTTACTACGTCAACGTCGCGATGACCCAGTCACTCTCGATCCTCAACCGCCCGGCGAGCGTCACTCTCACGGTGTTCAACGCCCTGGCACTCGCGGGAAGCCGCGCCGAAGTCACGGTGGATCAATACGGCCGGCGCTACGACGCGCCGTGCTGGGCGAACATCCGGCTGCGCTACGAACTCTGGTGACGTCGAGCGTTCGCGCTACACGTCGGCGCGGGCGTAGGTGAGCCCGACGACGCCGCTCGGATAGGACTTCGTCGCCTTCAGCGCGAACCGCGTGAGCTTGCCGGCGGGGAACAGGCGCTTGCCGCCGCCGAGTACCAGTGGATAGACGAGCAGATGGATCTCGTCCACGAGATCGTGCTCCAGCAGGGTGTGCACGAGCTGGCTGCTGCCGTCCGTCATGATGGCCTTGCCCGGCTTCGCCTTGAGCGCGCGCACCGCTTCGGGAACGTCACCCCGGAGGATGGTCGTGTTGCGCCAGAGCGGCTTCTCGAGCGTTCGCGACACGACGTATTTCTCCGGCGGGTTCATGATGTCGCCGAACGGATTTCCCGCGGGCATGGGCTCGAACGCCTCCGCGTGAGTGACGTACGTGCGGCGTCCGAGCAGCAACGCATCCACGTCCTTCATGAGCGACATGAACGTGGCGCCGATGTCGTCGTGCCAGAACGGCACCGTCCAGCCACCGTGTTCGAATCCGCCATCCCGGTCTTCGTCGGCGCCGCCGGGCGCCTGGATCACACCGTCGAGCGAAATGAACTCCGAAACCATCAGCTTGCGCATGGATCCCTCCAGAGACGAACGAGAAAGCAGCAATGCTCGGGCCGACTACTGAACGCGCAGGATTCGCACCGCATCACGGCCGGATGCGCCGCGCAGGCGGGGCAGCCTGCTCGCGCGGCGCTCGGCGACACAGCGCGTTCGCCAACCCAGGCCTGTCGTTTCGTCGACGGTGTTCGGCCAGTTTGTCGTCTCGAACACGAGGGTTCATGATGCCCTACCAGCGCTTGCTGGTTAGGGCATCCCGGTCGAACTCTTGGCGTCAGACAGATGCCCTTGTCACGATTCCAGGCATGGGCGGTTAGGCCGCGAATGTTCCTGTCCCCCGGCACGCAAGTAGGTCGCTACCGAATCCTCGCCACGCTCGGCGCGGGCGGCATGGGCGAAGTGTATCGCGCGCGCGATGGGCGGCTCGACCGCGACGTCGCGGTGAAGGTTCTTCCCGAAGCGCTGGCGACCGACCCTGATCGTCTGCGCCGTTTCGAGCAAGAAGCGCGCGCCGCCGGCCAGCTCAACCACCCCCATATCCTTGCCATCTATGACGTCGGTACCCACGAGGGCGCTCCCTTCGTGGTCTATGAGTTACTCGATGGGAAGACTCTCGCCGAGTGGCTGAAGGGCGCCCCGCTCCCACTTCGCAAGGTGCTCGATGTCGCGATCCAGATTGCCCGCGGGCTTGCCGCCGCCCATGAAAGAGGGATCGTCCATCGCGACCTGAAACCTGAAAACCTGTTTCTCACGCGTGACGGACGACTGAAAATCCTCGATTTCGGTCTCGCCAAGCTCACCCGTCCCGAAAGCCAGCTCGGGAGTGGGAGGGGCTCGCCGCCGGGAAGCTCGACGGAAACGGGCACCATTTTAGGCACCGCGGGCTACATGGCTCCGGAACAAGTGCGCGGCGAGCGCTCCGATCAGCGCTCCGATCTCTTCGCCTTCGGTTGCATCCTCCACGAGATGATTTCGGGACAACGCGCGTTCCCGGGCGGGAACGCCATCGAGTCGATGTATGCGATTTTGAATCTCGAGCCCGTGTCGCTCGCCGAGCTTCGTCCCGAGGTTGCGCCGGCGCTGGAAGAATTCGTGCGCCATTGCCTCGAGAAGGAGCCGGCGCGGCGCTTTCAATCGTCGCAGGATGCTTGTTTTGCGCTCCAGGCAATCGGCGGGACTGTCGGCGTGCCGGCACCGCGCCCCCCCAGCGTGCGAGCGACAACTCGCGCACGCGTTCAGCTCGCCGTCGCAAGCATCGCGCTGCTGGTCGGCGGTGGCGTGCTCGGTGCCCTCTTCCACCACCCATCGGCCCGTGCGCATATTCCCATCTTCCACCGCCTCACGTTCCGGCGGGGGCTCGTCGAGGCCGCGCGCTTCGGTCCCGGAGGACGGACGATCGTCTATGGGGCCGCCTGGCACGGCGGCCCGGCCGAGATCTTCTCCACAGAAGCCGACCACCCTGAATCCCGCTCGCTCGGATACCTGAATTGCGAGCTACTCGCCGTCTCCTCTTCGGGAGAGATGGCAATCAAACTTCAAAATGGCACTCTCGCGCGCGTTCCGCTCGCCGGCGGAGCGCCCCGGGAGATTCTCGAACAGGTCGGGGGCGCAGACTGGGCCGCCGATGGCAGTGAGCTTGCGGTGACGACCGCGGCCGCGACCACACTCACCGCGTCATCATCGAGCATGGGCTGGCGCCTCGAATTCCCGATCGGGAAAACTCTGTACGCCTCACAAACCTGGATCTCGGAGCCGCGGATCTCTCCGGATGGGAGCCGGGTCGCGTTCGTGGACCACACCGTGGGCGGCGACACCGGGGGCTCGATCGCGGTCGTCGGCCTCGACGGCCGGAAGCGGACCTTGACGCCATGGCGGGAATGGATCCGAGGTGTTTGCTGGGCCCCTGGTGGCCACGAGGTCTGGTTCGCGGCCCCGCACTCGGGCCAACAGTGGACGCTCCAGGCCGTAACCCTCGCCGGCAAGGAACGGGTCGTCATGCAGATTCCCGGCGGGGCCATCCTCAAGGATATCGCGCCCGATGGGCGCGTACTTCTGGCACGAGTCGACACCCGTGTCGAGGCACATGGCGCTTCAGCAGGCGAGCACCAGGATCGCGACGTATCGTGCCTGGATCAGACATACGTGTCCGACGTCTCGAACGATGGTCGGCGCCTGCTTCTGGTCGAGCAGGGGGAAGGCGTAGGGTTGTCCTACACGACGTATCTTCGAGAAGCTAACGGCTCCACCCCGATCCGGCTCTTCGAAGGCTTGGGCACGGCGCTTTCCCCCGACGGCAAGTGGGTGCTGGCCCTGACCAAGGACCGACAGCCGCCTCTCACCCTCCAGCCCACCGGCCCGGGATCACCCGTCCAGCTCGAGCGCGGTCCGATCGAACGCTACGATTGGGCCAGCTGGTTCCCTGATGGGAAGCGCATCATCTGTTCCGGTCGCGAGCACGGGGGTGAATCGAGATGCTACGTCCAGGACATGAGCGGCGGCCCGCCGCGCTCGATCACGCCTCCGGGGACCAACCTCTATAATCCTGGCGCAGCAGTCTCACCCGATGGCAACTACTTCATCGCCCGGAACATGGACGAAACCGCAACGCTCTATCCACTGGGCGGCGGCGCGCCGCAGCCGGTGTCGGGAATCATGAGTGGCGACTACGCGATTCGCTGGACGGGCGACGGGCGCGGTTTGTTCGTGGCGACCTCCCCTGGCGGCCACGTCTACCGTCTCGATCCCTCGACCGGCAGACGTGAGCTATGGAGAGTTCCCGCACCCTCGGATTCAGCTGGGTTCAGGGGAATCTCCACAGTCCAGATTACTCCCGATGGCCGGAGCTGTTTCTATGCGCTGACGCGCGAGGTGTCGGATCTCTACCTGCTGGAAGGGCTGCGGTGACCCGACGCGCGGCCGGATTTCGGACATCCGCTCCGAGACCCATGATTGTCCCGCCGCACTCCCGCTGTTAGGTTTCGTCGTCCGCCGCCGTTCGGAGCGTCAGGGGAGTCACGGCATGCCATCGGTCGATTTCCGGGACGTCAGCAAGGATTACGGCCGAGGAGTCCGCGCCGTGGACGGCGTGACGCTCCATGTCGAGGACGGCGAACTGCTGGTGCTGGTCGGGCCCTCGGGGTGCGGCAAGTCCACGCTGCTGCGCATGGTCGCCGGGCTCGAGGAAGTCACACGCGGCGACATCCGGATCGGGGATCGCGTCGTCAACGACCTCGCGCCCAAGGACCGGGACATCGCGATGGTGTTCCAGAACTACGCGCTCTACCCGCACATGAGCGTGTACGAGAACATGGCGTTCGGTCTCAAGCGCCGGAAGCTCCCTCCCGCGGAGGTTGATCGCCTGGTGCGCGAGACCGCGGAGCTGATCGGACTCGCGCAGTACCTGCCGCGCCGCCCCCGCGAGCTTTCGGGTGGCGAGCGCCAGCGGGTCGCCCTGGGCCGGGCGATCGTGCGCCATCCGCAGGTGTTCCTGTTCGACGAGCCGCTTTCGAATCTCGACGCCAAGCTGCGCGTCCACATGCGCACGGAGATCAAGCGGCTGCACCAGCGCGTGAAGACGACGATGATCTACGTCACGCACGACCAGGTGGAGGCGATGACGCTGGGCGACCGGATCGCGGTGCTCCGGCAGGGACTGCTTCAGCAGATCGCGGATCCGAACACCCTGTACTCCCGACCCGCGAACCAGTTCGTGGCCGCGTTCATCGGCAGTCCGTCCATCAATTTCTTCCGCGCCACCGTGACGGCCGACGGGCGCGCACTCGAGGCGCCGCAGTTCCGCATGACGCTCATGGACGCGCTTGCCGCGCGCGTCAAGGGTCTCGCGGGTCGCGAGATCGTGCTCGGGGTTCGCCCCGAGGACCTGGTGCTCGAGCCTCCGGTCTCGGGCGGAGCGCTGCAGGGCACCGTCACCGTGCGCGAGCCGCTCGGCAGCGAAGTGCTGGTGCACTGGGAGACGCCGGTCGGGTCGCTCGTCTCGCGCGTTCCCGGGCAACAGGCGCCCGCGGAGGGCGAGAGCGCACGGCTTCACTTCATCGACGCCAAGCTCCACCTGTTCCACCCGGAGTCGGAACTCACGCTCGACGGCGCCGCGTGAAGTCCCGGCGATCCGCTCGGGTGTAGCCCTCCGCGACTGGGTTTTGCAGGGGCACACGGCAAGGCGTTACATTTCGATACATTGTCAAGACTTTCGCGCTTCGTTAATTGAACTTCGTTTAATTGCAAAGAGTGTTACCGTTTACATGCCAGTTCGCGAGAGTCCCCCTTCTTCGCTTGCCACCACCTGCGCAAGGGTTCCGAGTGACGCGCTCTCATGGGGCGTGTGCCTCGCGTGAAGCCGCCCGTGCGCGGACGCAGCCGCGAAAAGCGGTCCCTCTCGAGTTCCTGGAGAGCGACGCCTGCCCAGCTCGTGGCTTCGCATGCCTCGCTCGCCCCGGTCCCGTGCTTCTCACTTGGATGGAGGACGCAACAATGAACCGGCTCACCCCCACTCGTCCGGCGTTCGTGGCTCTCACCGTGGCCGCGCTCGCGATGTTCAGCGTCGCGACCGCATTTGCGGTGCAGTACCCGTCGAATGCCAAGCCCCCGACACCCACGCCGAACAGCGCGGTGCTGCACACTCGGGTGTACAACGACTGCCCGACCTCGACGCTGACGACGGTCAACAACTACCCGAGCGAGGTCTCGTTCGACGATCAGAACGTGGACTGCTTCGGCTTCGCCAACCTCCACACCTGGCACCTGTCGACCGACGGCGTGAACCCGGCCGTGTTCGACAATCCCGCCGCGTACCGCCTCGCCGCCGATCTCGTCATGGACGGCACGGGCCACGGTGAGGGCGGCCTGCGCGTGTCGCCGTGGTACTCGCACGAGTCGGACGGCCTGTTCAACGTCCGCACCACGGACGGCGAGATCGCCTGCTTCGGCGGCCGGCTGCCGTTCTACAGCTTCACGGGGGCGTACGGCCTGCACTACGTGAAGGGCAACACGATTCACCTCCAGGTGATCTACAACCCGCACGGCGTCGCCCCGGGCAAGCCGGCGACGATCGAGTACCAGGTCGGCTACCTGGGCATCGACTACACCAGCGGCCCGCTGCCCTTCGACCAGGGCAACGAGGCCGAAGACATGACCGATGGCCGCGGCCAGTGGGGCGAGCTGAACGACGCCCGCGTCGGCGGCAGCTTCAAGGCGTTCCTCGGCCAGGGCAACCCGGTCGGTATCAAGGCGACGTTCACGAACATCGATTTCGAGACGACGCCGGACGTCGACGCGGTCAAGGTGTACGAGCGCGTCTTCAATGACTGCCCGTCGTCGACCCTGACGTCGGTCAATGACTATCCGCACGTGGTTTCATTCGACGACCAGAACGTGGATTGCTTCGGTTTCGCCAACATGCACGCGTGGCGCTTCTCCGAAGACGGCGGTGCGACGCTGGCGCCCTTCAACAACAACGCGAATTACCGCTTCCTCAGCGACTTCAAGATCGAGGGCACTGGAAACGGTGAGGGCGGCCTGTCGGTCTCGCCTTGGTACGGGCAGCTGGCGGACGGTCTCTTCAATATCCGCTCCACGGATGGCGAGATCGCATGCTTCGGTGGCCGGCTGCCGTTCTACAGCTTCACGGGCGCGCACGGCCTCCACTACGTGAAGGGCGACCCCATCCACCTCGAGATCGTGTACGACGCGAACGGCCGCAGCCTGGCCTCTCCCGCGACGATCGAGTACCGGCTCGGCTACCTGGGCACGGACTACACGAGCGGCCCCCTGCCGTTCGACGAGGGCAACCCCGGCGAGGACGCTCTGTTCGGCTACGGCCTCTACGGCAATTACAACGACGGTGCCGCGGGCGGCAACTTCAAGGCGTTCCTCGGCCAGGGCACCTCGGTCGACGTGAAGGCCACGTACTCGAACCTGCACTTCAGCCGCTGCACGCATCCGTCGGACGTCTCGATCGACGTGAAGCCGCACGACCTGGACACCAAGGTCAAGCCCCACGATAAGTTCATCACGGTGCTCATCACGCCGGCGCCTCCGCTGGAGCCGGGCGACATCGACGTGTCGTCGCTCACGCTCAACGGCGTGCCGGCGCTCTCGGATCCTGCGCCGAAGATCGAAGGGCACAAGCTCAAGGTGCGCTTCAGCCGCAACGCCGTCGTCGCGACGCTCGCGCCGGGCAAGAAGGAGCCGGTGTGGCTCGAGGGTGACATCGCCGGCGGCTGCATCAGCGCAGTGGACTACATCAAGGTCAAGGCGCCGCACATTCACACGCCGCACCTGCACGACCACCTCGCGGCCGGGCAGCAGACGAACGTGACGTGGGACGTCGATCCGGACGCGACGGCGATGTCGCTGTACGCCTCGACCGACGACGGCGCCACCTGGAACCTGATGGCGGCGAACATCGCGAACTCCGGCACGTACAACTGGACCGTGCCGAACAGCGTGGTGTCCGAAGACGTGATGCTGCAGATCATCAACGTTTACGAGACCGATGAAACCGGGCTCGTGAACCAGTCGGAGTACGGCCAGAGCGATCCGTTCTCGGTGTCGGCGGCGCTCGGTGTCGTGAACGGTGCCGCGGCCTTCTCGATGCGGGCACAGAACCCCGTGTCGAGTGACCTGTCGGTGTCGTTCAGCCTGGCCAGCTCGGCCGAGGCTTCGCTGTCCGTGTTCGACGTCGCCGGCCGCTCGGTGGTGTCGCGCCAGGTCGGCGGACAGGCCGGGTCGCAGAAGGTGTCGCTCGGACGCCTGCCGGTCGGTCTGTACATCGTCCGGCTCAGCCAGGCCGGCCGGTCGATCACGAACCGGATCGCGGTCGTTCACTAGTCGCTTCTCCCCTGCGCGAGGCGCAGGGTCGTTTCACCGGCGACCACTTCGGGCCTCCGAGGTGGTCGCCGGTTTTTTACGGGGCTCGCGGCTGGCCTCGTATCCGTGAAGATGTGAGAATGCGCGCCGCGCAGCGCGTGGCGCGGACAGGAGTCCGAGCATGCACGAACGGTTCAAGACGAAGTACGGACACTTCAGCGAAGACGGAACCGAGTTCGTCGTCACGCGACCGGACACCCCGCGGCCGTGGGTGAACGTGATCTGCCCATCCGGGTACGGCACCGTCATCAGCCAGGCCGGCTCGGGCTACTCGTGGTCCGAGCATGCCACGTTCAACCGGCTGACGCGCTGGGAGCAGGACCTCGTTCGCGACGAATGGGGCAAGTACCTGTATTGCCGCGACCGGGACACGGGCCGACTGTGGTCCCTCGGCTGGCAGCCCGTGCAGGCCTCACCAGCGGGCTTCGAGTGCCGCCACGGCGTCGGCTACAGCGTGCTGAGCGCCACCCACCACGGCATCGCGAGCCGCCTCACCGTGTTCGTGCCACCGGACGAGTCACTCGAGATCTGGCGCGTGACGCTGACGAACCGTTCGGCCCGGCCGCGCACGCTCGACCTGTACAGCTACTTCGAATGGAACCTCGGCCCCTCGCCCGACACGCACCGCGAGTTCCATCGCTTGTTCATCGACACCGAGTACGCGCCTGGGGCCCACGCGTTGCTCGCCACCAAGCGCCTCAACACGATCGCCGAGCACGGCCGTGGCCAGCCCTGGAATGTGGAGTGGCCGCACGTCGCCTTCCACGCCGCGAGTGTCGCCCCGCGTTCACACGAGAGCGACAAGACGCGCTTCCTCGGCCGCCACGGGTCGCTCCGCCGTCCGGCGGCGATGGACGCCCCGAGGCTTTCGAACTCCACCGGCAAGTGGCTGGACGCCGTGGCCTCGCTCCAGGTGCCCGTGACGCTTCGGCCCGGCGAGAGCCGCGAAGTGATCTTCACACTGGGGCTGGCTCCCACCCGCGCGAAGGCCGTGCGGCTGGCGAGTCGTTACCACACGGCGGCCGCGGCCGACCGCGCCTGGACGCGCATGCGCACGCACTGGAGCCGCTTCCTCGACCCGCTCCACGTCCGCACGCCCGACCCGGCGTTCGACGTGCTCACCAACACGTGGCTCAAGTACCAGACGCTCTCGTGCCGCGTGTGGGGGCGATCCGGCTATTCGCAACCCGGCGGCGCCTACGGCTTCCGCGACCAGTTGCAGGACAGCCAGGCGTTCCTGCCGCTCGCGCCAGAGCACACCCGCCGCCAGCTGCTGCTCCACGCCGCGCACCAGTTCGTCGACGGCACCACCTATCACTGGTGGCACCCGCTCACCGAGGAAGGCTCGCGCAAGCCACTGAACGACGACCTGCTGTGGCTGCCGTTCGTGACCTTGAACTACCTGCGCGAGACCGCCGACTTCCAGGTCCTGGAGGAGCGCGTACCCTACCTCGAACAGAACGGCGTGCGCTCGCGCGAGCAGGGCAGCCTCTACGACCACTGCCGGCGCGCCATCGACACGTTCTGGACGCGCATGAGCCCGCGCGGCGTGCCACGCATGGGCGCCGGCGAC
>JANLWK010000421.1:0-2203 GCA_031364505.1 Candidatus Eiseniibacteriota bacterium
AGGACGAGGTTGTTGGCGTCGGCGACCGGGGCCATCGCGTGCGTGACGTTACGGAACATCGCTCCGAAGCCGATCGCGCTCGCGATGACGCCGCCGATTCCCAGCCAGCGCGGGTGGCGGGACGATCGCAGCATGGCATACGCGGTGAGCAGAAAGAACAGGTTCAGCGCCAGCTCGCCGACGAATTCGCCGATGAAGTTGCCGAGGTAGGAATTGAGCCCGGCGAACATCGCCTCGATCGTCACGCGGTTGGCCGCGGACGCCGTCGCGTGGACGCGTGCCAGCTCCCAATGGATGCTCGGCCAGCGCAACAGGCCCAGCATCATGCTGAACGCCGCGATGATCGCGAAGGCGGCGGCTGACCGCGCGGCGCCCGCCGCGCTGCCGCGCAGCGCGATGGAGGCCCCGACGCCCGCGGGCACGAGGAGCAGCGGGATCAGCGCGTAGAGCGACCAGACCGCGCGGCCCGTGGTGCCGAGCGCGAGGAGGCGCGGGAACACGTCCGCGGCGGGCTGGTCGAGGACGTCGGGATAGTCGAAGGTGGCGGCCAGGTAGCCGAAAACGGCGATGAAGAGGATCGACGCGAGAACGAGCGCGCCGCCGCCGGTCCGCACGGCGGCGAGTTCGCGGGGCCGGCTCATCGACGGGCTCGAAGCATGCGCGGGACCCTACCGGAATCGAGGGAGCGACGCTAGAGTCGCGCGGGAGTCGCGCGGGAGTCGCGCCGCCGCGGCGGCGCCTGTTCACGACGGAGGCCGCACGATGTCACGCTCGATGCCGGGCACGCTCGCGACCGCGTTGCTGACCGCGCTCGCACTGGTCGCGTTCGCGGCGAACTCGGTGATCTGCCGCACGGCGCTCGGCGGGCGCTTCATCGACGCGCCGGCGTTCGGGCTGATCCGGCTCGCGACGGGAGCACTGACGTTGCTCGCGCTCCAGGCGGGATCCCGGCGCCCGGTGCGCGTCGCGTTCGGCGTCGTCCAGCCGGTGATGTTGTTCCTGTACGTGACGGGATTCTCATTCGCGTACCTGAGCCTGAGCGCGGGCACCGGCGCGCTCGTCCTGTTCGGCTGCGTCCAGTCGACGATGCTGCTCGCCGCCCTGCGCTCGGGCGAGCGATTCCACGTGCTCGAGATCGCCGGCCTGCTGTTCGCGTTGGGCGGACTCGGCGTCCTCGTCGCACCGGGCGTGACGGCGCCGTCGCCGCTGGGAGCGGCGCTGATGGCCATCGCGGGCGTAGCGTGGGGCGTCTACTCGCTCAAGGGGCGCGGCTCGGCCGACGCGTTGCGCGACACCGCCCGAAACTTCGTCCTCGCCACCCCGCTGGCTCTCGCCGTGGTGGCGTTCACGTCTCGCGGGCTGCATGTCTCGCCGGCCGGCGCGGCGCTGGCGGCCACGTCGGGTGCCCTCACCTCCGGCGTCGGATACGTCATCTGGTTCGCGGCGCTGCGCGGCCTCACCGCCATCCGCGCGGCGGTCGTCCAGCTCGCGGTTCCGGCGCTCGTCGCCGCGGCGGGAGTCCTGTTCCTCGACGAGCGGCTCACGCCACGCCTCGTCGTCTCCGGGGTCCTGATCCTCGGGGGAGTGGGGCTCGCGGTCGGGCGGCACCATCGATGGATCAAGACGAGTTTCCCGCGCGCGCCCGATGCTCCTGCTTCTACGCCTACTTCTCGGAGTTCTGGATCTCCGTGAAATAGCGCGCGCCGGTCGACGTCTGCGTGGCGCCCACGTACATGCGCGGCAGGCGGGTCCCTCTCATGCGCTCGGCGTTGAGCACGGCAACACCGACCGTGCCGCCCGGGGCGGGGAGCAGCGACATCGGCACGGCGTTCCACACGCCGGCCTCCTCCACGTTCAGCGTCATATCCTGCAGATCTTCGTTGGCAACGCTCTCGAGGAACGCCGTGATCGTGGCGACGCGACTCAGCAGTCCGGGTCCCTCGTGATTCAAGAGCACGAGCCGCGGCATCCGGTCGGTCGTTCCGAACTCGAAGTTGGACATCTGCATGTGCTCGCCGGTCACCTCGACCAACTGGACGGGCGCATCGGTCTCGCCGTCGGTCACCCGAATGCTGTGCGGTCCGCGCGTGAGCGTCAGGATGGCCGGAACCGCCGCGCGTGCCTGGCCATCGATCCAGATCCGGGCGCCCTTGAGCGGGGTCACGTTGTCGTCCTTCCGAATCGTCGCGCGAATCGCCACGTC
>JANLWK010000427.1:0-6735 GCA_031364505.1 Candidatus Eiseniibacteriota bacterium
CCGAAGAACATGCCGATCCACGACCACGGCAGGAACACGATGGGCACGATGCGCGCGACGAACGCCTGCTGCACCGCGAACATGGCGGCGAGCGAGACGGCGGCCGCGATGCCGGCCTGGAGCAGCGCCTCGACGATGAACGGCGTGGCGACGAAGCGGTCGGTGGCGCCGAGGCGGCTCATGATCTCCACCTGCGGCCTGCGGGCGACCACGGTGAGCCGGATGGTCGTGTAGAGCACGAACACCATGACGATCGCGACGAGCGAGCCCACGACGAGCGCGCCGCGCTCGAGCGCGCGGCCCAGCGCGTCCAGGCGTTTCACCCAGTCGCCGCCGAAGCGTACGTCCTCGACCTCGGGAAACTGCTCGAGCTGCTTGGCCGTCTGCTCCATCGACGCGTAGTTCAGCAGCTCGGGCCGCAGCTTGATCCGGAGCGAGGCGGGCAGCGGGTTGCCGTCCACCGACTCGAGCAGTTGCGGGTCGCCGATCTGGTCGGCGAAGTCCTGCCACGCCTCTTCCTTGCTCACGTAGGTGACGTCGCCGTAGAGCGAACGCAGCCGGGTGATCATCGCCTCGCGCACGTCGCGCGTGACCTCGTCCTTGAGGTACACGACCATCTCGCGCCGGTCGCCCACCATGCGCATCGTCGTGCGCGCGTTGTAGGCGAGCAGCACGAACACGCCCGCGACCGTGAGCACGCCGGTGAGGGCCAGGATGGCCGTCGTCGCGAGTCCGCGGTGGTGGCGGAACGACCGCCATGCCTCCTGTAGATAAAACGCGTGCACCGTCAGGCCTCCTGCGAGCGCAGCACCGGCGGCATCGGGTTCAGCTCACCCGCCGTGATACGGCCCTCTTCCAGCGTGAGCCGCCGTCCCCCCATCGCCTCGGCGACGTCGTCGCGCGTGGTGACGAGCAGCAGTGCCGCGCCCTCGGCGTGAATGCGGCGCAGCAGCGTGAGCACCTCGTCGGCGCTCTTCTTCTCGAGCGCCCCGGTCGGCTCGTCGGCGAGGATCACCGCCGGGCGGTTGACGATCGCGCGGGCAATGGCGACGCGCTGCTTCTCGCCCGCCGACAACTCGTGCGGGAAGGCGAGTTGCTTGTCCTGCAGGCCGACCTCGCGCAGCGCCCACAGGACGCGCGGGATGACCTCTTCGTTGCCGAACGAGCCGGCGATGCGCACCGCGAGCGCGATGTTCTCGAACACCGTGCGGTCGTTCAGCAGCCGGAAGTCCTCGTAGATGATGCCGAGCGTACGGCGCAGCAGCGCGCGCTGGCCGCGGCGCAGCCGGCCGCCGCGGAAGGTGCCGACCTGGACGGTGCCCGACGTGGGCTGTGTCTCGTGCGTGATCAAGCGAAGGATCGTCGTCTTGCCCGCGGCGCTGTGGCCGCAGAACACGACACACTCGCCCTCATCCATCCGCCACGACACGCCGTCGAGCACGAGGCGCTCGCCGTGGCGCTTGCTGACCTGGTGGAACGTGATCATGTCCGCACGGTATCAGACGGCGGCGGCGGTCAGGAACTGCGGACCTCGATGTGCGCCTTCGCGCGCAGCGACTTCACCCACTCGTCGATGCGCTCGCGCTGCTTGATCTGGCCCACCACCTGGGGCAGCTCGGCGCGCACCTCCTCGAGCGAATAGGGCCGTTCGGGCTTCCGGTCGTTGACCTTGAACACGTTGAAGCCGACCGAATTCTCGAGCACGTCGCTCACGCCGCCCACCGCGATGGTGTCGATGCCGGCCCGCAGGTCCGGCTGGAACGAGGCGAGCGAGACGAAGCCCAGGTCCCCGTCGGCGGCCGCCTGGCCGTTGTACTGGCTGTAGCGCCGGGCCAGGGCGCCGAAGTCCGAGCCCTTGGCCGCGTCGGCGCGGACCCTCTCGGCGAGCGCGCGCGCCCGCTCCACGTCCGCGTCACCCACCGGCACCCGGATCAGGATGTGGCGCACGTGCGCCTCCATCGCCGGCCTGCCTATCCGGTCGGTGCTGTCCCGGCCCGCCGCGGTCTTCACGGTGTCGCGTTCGAGCACCTCGATCAGGTGCCAGCCCACGGCCGAGCGCACCGGATCGCTCACCGTGTTGAGCTTGAGCGTGAACACGGCGTCGTCCAGCGGGCGGTCGAGGGCGCCGTGCGGCAGCACGCCGAGGTCGCCGCCCGAGCGCGCGGTGTTCGGATCGTCCGACACCTCGCCCGCGAGTTTCGCGAACTTCTCACCGGCCGCGATCCGCTTCTTCACGCCGAGCGCCTTGGCGCGCGCGCGCTGGTTCGTCACCGAATCGGCCGCGGGCGCGATCTGGATGAGCTGCACCTTCACCTCGGCGGGCAGCCGGGGGAACTTCTCGGGGTGGCTCGCGAAGTACGCCTCGGCCTCGGTGGCGGGCACCGGCCGGAGCGGCATCTGCTTCTCGATCAGGTGCTCGGCGAGCATCTGGCGCTCGAGGTCGGAGCGGTACTTCTCGCGAAGTTTCGCCTCCGAGGTGTTCTCGCGGGCGAGCTGGGCCTGGAACGCCTCCTCGGTCTCGAAGCGCCCCTTCGTGTCGCGCAGCGACTCTTCGACCTGCTGGTCCATCTGCCGCTGGTCCGAGGCCGCGAGCGACACGCCCTGCCGCTTGGCCTCGGCGACCAGCACCTTGAAGTCGATCAGCTGGTTCAGCACCTGGCGGCGCAGCGTGTCGAGCATCGTCGAGTCGGGGCGCACGCGGGCCTGCGACACGAACAGGAACACCTGCTCTTCGACGTCGCTCTCGAGGATCACGTCGTCGTTGACCACCGCCGCGATGCCGTCGAGGCGCTCGGAGGCGCCGGTCGGCCGCTTCGCCGGTGCCTTCGCGGGGGCGGACTTCGGCGTCGCCGCGGCGGGCGTGGCCGGACGCTGCTGCGCCTGTGCCGTGACCGGCGGGATCGCGACGAGGATGAACGTGAGCACGGCCCGAGCGAAACGCTTCAAGATCGAGACCTCCGGGTCGCCGGCCCCGAGGGAGGGCGGACGGTTGACGGGTGCGTGACCCGGCGGAGGCCGGGCCGCGAAACGGCGGAGCAGTATAGCCGCCTCGCATGAGTGAATACAGCAATTTGGACGCCGGCATTCCCCGTCGCGTGTCAGGGCATTGCGACGCTTCTGCCCGCGCTGGTGCGGAGGGGTTGCCGCGCTCGTCGCGGCCGCGCCACGATGGCTTCGTCGGCGTCTCGGGCGTGTGGGACAGTATCGGGTCCGTGATCCGCTCCGACCGCATCCGCCGTGGGCTCGCCCTGGGCGCCGTCGCCCTCGCGATGGTGTTCACGCTGCCGCGATTCCTGACGCACACCCCGTATCCGCGCCTCGGTGTGCGCATGGACTGGACCTCGCCGTCCGGCAACCCGCGCGTCACGTCGGTGATCGGCCCGCCGGGCCAGGGGCTGCTGCAGAAGGACGACGTGATGCTGTCGGCCGAGGGCGTCCCGTTCACGCAGAAAGACCTGAGCCAGGTGAACCCGAAGACCGGGTACCGCGGGCTCCCGATGGGCCCGTTCGACCTGGCGATCCAGCGCGGCGGGCGCACGAAGGTCGTCACCGTTCCGCCGCTGGCCATGACGCCGTGGCAGCGCGTGCGCCTGTGGGCGTTCCCGCTGATCACCGTCGTCGCGGCACCGCTCGTGGCGATCCTGCTCGTCTGGCGGCGCACCGACCTCGCGGCGGCCTGGGTGTTCCTGCTGTTCGCCGTGCTCGAGGCGATGGGCACGATCTTCTCGCTCTACCGCTTCCCCCAGGGCGAGCTGCGCGGTCCCCTCCAGACGTACGTGACCCTGTATCACGCCGTCGTGCTGTGGCTGCCGGCGAGCTTCCTCCACTTCATGATGATGTTCCCGCGCCCGCGCTGGCAGGGCCGCCGGCCCACGCGCAGCGTCTCGTTCTGGCTCGTCGTCGCCGCCTACCTCACGCCGATCGCGCTGCTCATCGCGTCGCGCGTGACGCACACCGAGGTCGACAAGCTCGAGATCTGGTTCCAGGCCGTGGCGATCCCGCTCGGCAGCCTGTCGCTCATCCAGCGCTACGCGCTCGGCCGCACGGGCGGCGTGTCGCTGCGCGAGCGCGTGCTCGCCGTGACGGCGGCGGTGATCCTGTGCCTCGCCTCGGCGGTGGACCTGCTGCCCGACGACCCGCGCATGATGGCGTGGTTCTCGCTGCCGCTCATGCAGCTGTTCTCGACCGCGCTGTTCTTCGCCTGGCTGTCGACGCCGTTCCTGATCGCCTACCTCGTCGCGAACGACCCCGCGTTCGACCCGCGCCGCCTGATCGCGCGCAGCCTGCCGTACGCGATCCTGTCGGGGCTCCTCGCCGCGGTCTACCTGGGCCTCGTCCTCGTCGCCCAGCGGCTGTTCGCGCAGACGACGGGCGAGGAGACGCTCGCCTTCAACGTGGTCGCGGCCCTCGTCGTGGCGTTCGCGTTCGCGCCGTTGCGCGAGCGGTTCCAGACCGTGCTCAACCGCATCTTCGGCCGCGATCCGATGGCGCTGCGGCTCGCCCTCGAGCAATCGGGCCGCGAGCTGCTGTCGGCGCTCGACGCCGGCGAGGTGCGCTCGTCGGTCGAGGCCGGTATCGCGCGCGGCCTGCGCCGGCCGGTGGCGATCGATTGGTCGGGGCCGGGCATGCCGCGGCTCGCCGAGGACGTGAGCCCCTCGGAGCGCGGCCCGGTCGAGGCGCTGCTCATCCAGGCCGGCATCCGGCTCGAGAACCTGTCGCTGCACAAGCAGCGCGCCGTCTCCGAGCGGCGCGCGGCGGAGCTGCGCGAGGCGGCGACGCGGGCCGAGCTGCGCGCGCTGCACGCGCAGGTCCAGCCGCACTTTCTGTTCAACGCCCTGAACGCGCTGTCGTATCTCGCGGAGTCCGACCCGCCGGCGGCGCAGCGATTCACCGAGCGCCTCGCCGACATGCTGCGCTACAGCGTCCAGGCGGGCGAGCGTCCGGCCGCGCTGCTGCACGAGGAGATCGCGTTCATCGAGGATTACCTGGGTGTGGCGCGCGAGCGCTACGACAACCCGCTCACGTTCGAGTATCGCGGGGTCCAGGAGCTGCTCTCGTCGTCGGTGCCGCCGCTGCTGCTGCAGCCGCTCGTCGAGAACAGTCTGAAGCATGGGTGCGCCGCGGACGGACGACCGCTGCGGCTCGCCCTGGAAGCGGCGTGTGAAGCGGGCTGGCTCTCGCTTCGCTTCGTCGACGATGGGGCCCCGAACGGGCGCGCCGAGCGTGGCCTGGGCGTGGGTCTCGACAACCTGTTGCAGCGCGTGAGGCACTTCGGCGGCCCGGGCGCCACGGTCGAGACAGCCCGTCTCGATCGTGGCGGATTCGCCGTGACCATGCGCTGGAGGCCCGTCCGCGGGCCGGAGGGAGATGGAACGTGAACGAGTCCCGGGCTGAAGGATCCGCGGTGCGCGTGGTGATCGCCGACGACGAGCCACGCGCGAGGCAGTTTCTGGAGAAGATGCTGCGCGAGCACGACGACTTCACCGTCGTCGCCTCGGCGCGGAACGGCGCCGAGGCGCTCCAAGCCGTGCGCGACCACGAGCCCGACGCGATGTTCCTCGACATCCAGATGCCGGACCTGTCCGGCCTCGACGTGGCGCGGCACCTCGGTGGCGCTGCGGCACCCGTCGTCGTGTTCGTGACGGCCTACGATCGCTACGCCGTCGAGGCGTTCGAGATCGCGGCGATCGACTACCTGCTGAAGCCCATCCGCCGCGAGCGGCTGGCCGAGGCCCTGCGACGCGTCACCGAGGAAGTCCGCGCCGGCCGGCGCGGCGGCCGCGCGCGGGCGCTCGCCGAGGCGCTCCAGTCGCCGCAGCTCGAATCGAGCGCCGCGGCGTTGAGGCGGCTGCCGGTGCGCCACCGCCGCGAGGTCAAGCTGCTCGAGCTCGACGGCGTGCCGATCGTGTTCTCGCGCGACCGGCTCGTGCTGGCGCGCTCCGAGGGGCACGACTACCTGGTCGACTACACGCTGCAGGAGCTCGAGCGGCGGCTGCCCACCGGGCAGTTCCTGCGCGTCCACCGCGGCGCCCTCGTCAACGTCGACGCGATCGAGTCGTACGGCGGCGAGGAGGGCGTGCTCGTGCTCAAGCTCAAGGACGGCACGCGCGTCGAGGCCAGTGAACGCCGAGCCGCCGAGGTACGCCGAAGGCTGAAATAGCCGGCGGGCCGCCTAGCCCGGCAGCACCGTCATTCCCGCCGGCCGCGGCCACGGGATCGACTTGAGCACGGCCTCGTTCACGATCACGGGAATGGTCCGGCGCAGTGAGTCGGTGACGGTGGAGAGGCGCCGCTGCGCCGCGATCTGCACGGCCTCGCGACGCAGGCCCTCGCGCGTGTCGGCGTCGAGCGCGTCGAATGGCGTCGTGTTCACGTCGCGCTGGGCCAGGTGGACGATGCGCCAGCCCGATTCGACGTGAAACGGGCCGAGCGTCGTGCCGACGGGCTCGTGCAGCAGCGAGGGTTGGAGCATGTCCCACAGCCGTTCGTGCGACGGGAAGTGAACCGTCTCCTCCTGTACGCGCAACGAGGCCGATGAGAGCAGGACGGCGTCGCGCATCGACGCGCCGGTCATGCGCACGTGCTCGAGCGCCCGCGTGGCCGCCGACGAATCCGGCAGCGTCATGTACTGGAGCCGCGCGGCCTTGAGCTCCGAGAACGCCTCGAGGTTGCGGTCGTAGACGTCACGCACCTCCGCCTCGGTGGGCTCGGCCTTGTCGACGATCTCGGTCTGGT
>JANLWK010000444.1:0-6514 GCA_031364505.1 Candidatus Eiseniibacteriota bacterium
CACGTGGATCCCCGCCGACTCGACGACGCTCACGAACGATGGATCGGTGGGCGAGACGCTGCTCGGCAGCATCTCGACCTTCACCCAGGGCGGCAATACGTGGGCGCTGTCGCCGACGGCGAACGGCGTCGACCAGATCCGAGCGCAGTACTCGACGGCGTCGGCCGCGGGTCCGTGCACCGACAGCGCCGCGTACGCGACGTCGTTCGTGATCACGAACGCGGTCGCCGTGGCAGCCAACCTGAAACTCTATTTCCGCATCCAGTCGCCGACCACGTCGACGTCGACGTCGCAGTTCAGCTCCACGCTCACGGTGACGGCGCAATGACGCCGTCCCGGCTGTACGAGTTCTGGCCGGAGCCCGCCGGACGTTGTCCGCCGGTGGGAGCGGGCCGCGGTCGTTCCGGCACACCGGAAACCCGCAACGCATACGCGGACAACGAACCTGTTCATTCCGCCGGAGATGGCATCGGCCTTGCGATGCGCCGTGCGGGAAGTGCAACCCGCGGGATCATCCCGCTCGATCACGGAGGATGCAGTGCGTAAGCTCCTGGGCACGATGTTGATTGCGTCGGCGCTCGTCATTGGCGCGGCGCCGATGGCGATGGCGGCCAACCCGGCGACCATTTCGGTCACGGTCACGATTCAGAACCTGAGCGTTTCGGCGTCGGGGCCGGTCGCGTTCGGCACCGTCGTCGCCGGCACGCAGACCGTCTCCACCTCGGGCTCGACCGTCTTGAACGACGGCAACGTGACCGAGACGTACTCGCTGTCGCTGACGAATCCGGGCGGCTGGACCGCGACGCAGGCGGCTCCGGGTGCCGAGGAATACGCGCTGAACGCACAGTTCAACAGCGCGGCTCCGACGGGTGCCAGCTTCGGCTATGCCAACCACGCACTGTCGACGCTGTCGACGGCGGCCTCGGCCACGAAGTTCGCCGGCAACCAGACGGGCCTGTCGGTCCCGGTCTCCAGCAGCCGCTCGCTGTGGTTCCGCTTCGACGCGCCGTCGTCCACGGCGGTCACGACGCAGCAGACCATCTCGGTCACGCTGACGGCGTCGGCCGGTTGATGACCATGCGCCCGGCATCGCGGTTCATCGCCCTCGCGCTGGTCGCGATGCTGGCGCTCGCCTCGACTCCGCAGTCCGCCCATGCGGGCGGGCTGCGGTGCTCGATCGGTGAAGTCGTCATCGAAAACCTGAAGATCGGACACACATATTCGCTGAAGTCGCTCGCCAACCTGCCGCTGACGCTCGTCAACACGACGGACGGCGGCGTCGAGTTGAAGATCGACGTACTCGTCCCCGATGCCTCCGAGCTGCGGCAGGGCGCCGAGGCCGTGCCGTCCGTGACGTGGGCGACGGCCATGCCCGACTCGCTGCACATGGATGCGGGACAAACGCTCCAGTCCGAGCTGTCGCTCGTGATCCCCGACGACGAGCGGCTGTTCGGCCGCAAATTCCAGGTGACGTTCTGGTCGCACACGCTGCCGCGTCCCGGGGACCTACTCTCGTACGGCCTCAAGAGCCGCGTGATCTTCTCCATCGACGCCGCGCGGGACACGGCCGCGGTGATGCCCGAGGGCGACCTGTCGCTCGAGTGGGTGCCCGGCGAGCTGTGGATGAGCCGCGTGTCGCGTGGGCGGCAATACGCTCTCGTCTCGAACGAGGGACAGAACCTGAGCCTGCGCAACACGTCGGACCGCCCGCTGACCGTGGCGCTCCGCGTGGTCCATCCGAACGAGACGAGCAAGGCCGTCGTCTCGGGCTTCGGCGACCTGCTGAACGACGCCGACGTCGTCCTGTCGCCGGCGACGGTGACGCTCGCGCCGGGCGAGACGCGCTCGATCGAGGGCTCGGTGCGCATGCGCCGCCCGCGCCAGCGCTGGACGTCGAACCTGGCGTGCGTCATCTCCGCCGAAGTGGTCGATCAGCCGGTGCGCACGCAGTTGTACGCCCGAGTCTACGCGCGCACGCAGTGAGACTCCGTCGTTCCATCGTCCTCGCCGTCATCGCCCTCGGCGCCGTCGCCGCGGGCGCGCCTCCGACGACCGACAAGGTCGAGGCGCCGCCGATGACCACGAAGAGCCCCGGACCCGCCCGAACGCAGCGCGAGACCGACATCGGACGGAAGCCAGGAAGGCCCGTCCCGGGCCGGGGTACTGTATCCGCCGGGGGGGCGCGCCGCGCGAGCGGCGCCACGCCCATCCGCAGCGTATCCGTGACGGTGCAGGTGCGCCCCAAGCCGGGCACCGATCCCGAGTCGCAGCCGGACCTCTCGTTCCGGCTCGGGCAGAGTTCGCCGAATCCGTTCACGACGACGACGTCGATCAGCTTCGCGAATCCGAGCCGGGCCGCCGCGCGGCTCGCGCTCTACGACGTGCAGGGCAAGCGTGTGGCGACCCTGCTCGATGGTGTCATCGACGCCGGCCAGTACGTCGTGCGCTGGAACGGCGCGGGCGATTCCGGCTCGCTGCTGGCGCCCGGCGTCTACCTGTACCGGCTGACGATCGGCAGTCGTAATGCCGTGCGAAAAGTGGTGTTCACGCACTGATCACGCCGGGTTGCGTGCTCACGAAGGCGTGTGCTCTCATTCGCACGCCATGGTCCGCAACGCCCTCCGTTTCACCGCTCGCCCGCCCGCGACCTCCGTCCGCAGTGCGCTGGCGCCGCCGTTGCGAGCCGTGCTCGTGGCGCTCGCACTGCTGACACCGCGCATCGCCGGCGGGCGCTGACGCCTCCGCCTCGACCGTCGCCTCGCCCCGAAGCGCGAACGATCAGGCGCGCCGCGCGGCCTATGGGAACTCCATGAACCTCGCGGATCACCTGCTGGCCATCGTCCTCGTCGTGATCGGACCGCTCCGCAGCGGCACCCTCGGCGTGCGGCGGCTCAAGCACGCCGATCCAGCGACGCTGCCCGCCGTGCGGCGAGACGTCTACCGCACGGCCGTGCTCATCCAGTGGACGCTCGCCGCCGCGGTCCTCCTCGTGTGGTTCCTGAGCCGGCGCAGCCTCGCGGCGCTCGGTCTCGTGCCGCGGATGACGGGTGGCACGATCGGCGTGCTCGCCGGCGTGGCCATCGTGGCGTTCGTGCTGCTGCGCCAGCGCGCCCAGGCGCTCGCCGATCCGGACGCTCTCGCCGAGATTCGCGAACGCATGCGCCCGCTCGAGCGCATGCTGCCGCACTCCGCCGCCGAGTGGCCGGGATTCGTGCGGCTGTCGCTCACGGCCGGCGTCTGCGAGGAGCTGCTCTACCGGGGATTCCTCACCTGGTACTTCTCGCACGTGCTCGGCTGGTGGTTCGCGGCCGGCATCGCGGCGATCGGGTTCGGCCTCGCCCATGCCTACCAGGGTATGCGTGGCGTATTGATGACGACACTGGTGGGATTGTTCCTCGCCGGTGTGTATGGCATCAGCGGATCGCTCGTCCTGCCGATGGTGCTGCACGCGCTGATGGACCTCCATTCGGGGCACCTCGCCTGGCGCGCGTACGCCGCCGAGCCGGCGGTGGCGATCGGCGCGGCCGACGAAGCGGATACGCCGACGTCCGTTCCGCCGCCGGACTCGAACGATGCCGCGTAGCGTCGATTGCATCGTCGTCGGCCTCGGCGCCATGGGTAGTGCCGCGGCGCGGGCGATCTCGCGGCGCGGCCTTCGCGTCCTCGGGCTCGATCGATTCGCGGCGCCGCACGATCGCGGTTCGTCCCACGGCGAGAGCCGCATCATCCGCGAGGCCTACTTCGAGCATCCGTCGTACGTGCCGCTCGTCCAGCGCGCCTACCTGTTGTGGGAGGAGCTGCAGCGTGAGAGCGGCCGGCCGCTGTTCACGCGCACCGGCGGCGTGATGATCGGCCCGCGCGACGGCCCGGTGTTCGGCGGCGCACTGCTGAGCGCCCAGACGCACCGGCTGCCGCACGAGGTGATCGACGCGGCGGAGATCTCGCGGCGGTTCCCCGCGTTCCGGCCGCGCGAGGACTGGTGGGGCGTGTGGGAGCCGAACGACGGCGTGCTGCGTCCCGAGGCATGCATCGAAGCGATGCTCGCGGGTGCCGCGAAGGCGGGCGCGACGCTCCGCACGGACGAGCCGGCGACGGCGTGGCGCGCCGACGGCGAGGGGTTCGTGGTCGACACCGCGCGCGGCCGATATCGCACCGGGCATCTCGTGCTCGCCGCGGGCGCGTGGATGCCGCGGCTCGTGCCCGAGCTGCCGCTCACCGTCGTGCGCAAGCTGCTGTTCTGGTTCGAGACCGTCGGGGTGCGGAACGCACACGACGCGGGGCTGTGCCCGATCTCGATCTGGCAGCACGGCCCGGGCGAGTACTTCTATTCGTTCCCGCGGACCGAGCGCGGTGTAAAGGTGGCCCTGCATCACGGCGGTGAGCCGGCGGACCCGGATACGCTGGACCGTGTCGTGCGCGACGACGAGGTCACGGCGATGCGCGCGGTGCTGCACGCGCACATGCCGTTCGCGAGCGGGCCGCTGCGCTCGACGGCCGTGTGCATGTACACGAACACCCCTGACGAGGACTTCGTCATCGACCGCCATCCGGCGCACACGCGTGCCGTCGTCGTCAGCGCCTGCTCCGGCCACGGCTTCAAGTTCGCGCCGGCGATCGGCGAGGCCGTGTCGGATCTCGTCGTCGAGGGGGAGACGCGGCACGATCTCACGCGCTTCCGCGCGACACGGTGGAGCGCATGAGTGAGGAGCGCCACGCCAGTGTGACGGCCGGTGTGAGCGCCGCCGCGGGCGCCGGCGGTGCCGCCCTGCCCCGCGGCGTCACGGGCGCCATCCCGCCCGAGTTGCTGCGGCTCGCCCTCCCGGTGCTGGGCTCCCAGATGCTGCGGCTCGGCTACCAGTGGGTGGACGCGCTGTGGGTGCGCGGCCTCGGCATCGAGGCGACCGCCGCGGTGACGACGTCGATCTTCGTCATGTGGGCGGTCTATTCGCTCATCGACGTGTTCGGCGCCGGTGTGGCGGCCTACGTGAGCCAGCTCGTGGGCGCGGGCGATCGGCGCCGCGCCGGGCTCGCCGCGTACACGGGCATGCGCGCGACGGCGGTGCTGGGGCTCGCCGTCGCCGTCATCGGCGCACCGGCCGCGCGGTTCATCTACGAGCAGATGCACGTCACGGCCGGCGTGCGCGACGCGGGCGAAGCCTACCTCGGCATCATCCTCGCCGCGGCACCCTTGCCGATGCTGGGGTTCACCGCCGAGCTGATCATGCGCGCCGCCGGCAACACCCGCGTGCCGCTGATGCTCGACTTCGTCTCGATCGCGATCAACGCCGCGCTGGACCCGCTGCTCATCTACGGCTGGGGCCCGTTCCCTCGCCTCGGCGTCGCCGGCGCGGCGTGGGCCACGGTGATCGCGCAGGCCGTGCTGGTCGCGAGCTACGCGGTCGTGGTGTGGCGCGGGCATCCCGCGTTTCCGTTCGCGCGCTCGGCCGAGGGCCCGCCGATCCGCGTCGCGAGCCTCGCTCGCGTCGGCGTTCCCACCGCTCTCATCGGCATCATGTTCTCGCTCGTCTACGTCGCCTTCGCGCGTTCGGCCGCGCGCTATGGTGCCGCGGCGGTCGCCGTCGTCGGCGTCGCGAACCGGATCGAGGCGATCCAGTTCATCGTCGGGGCCGCGATCGGCTCGGGCTGCGCGGCCCTCGTCGGCCAGAACCTGGGCGCCGGGCGTCCCGACCGCGCGGTCGCCTCGATCCGAACGGGGCTCGTCTGGTCGGCGAGCATCGCCAGCGTGCTGACCGTGCTCATCCTGTCGTTCCCGCTCGGCTTCCTCGCGATGTTCACGCAGGACCCCGAGGCATTGCGCCTCGGCGTGCCCTACCTCCGCGTGCTCGCGGTGGGGCTGCTCGCGACGAGCGTGGAGATGATCCTCGCCGAGGCGATCCCCGCCTCCGGGCATACGCGCGCGCTGTCGGTGATCTACAACGTCGTGTCGGTGCTCCGCGTACCGCTGGCATTCTGGATCCCGGATGTCACGCACAGCGGCGTGCTCGGCATCGCGTGGGTGATCACGTCGACGTGCATCGCGCGCAGCGTGGCGATCGTCATCTGGGCGGCGCGTGGCACGTGGAAGCGGGGCCTCGGCCGCGATCTCCACGCGACGCCGGTGCTGGAATCGAATCCCGACGCGCGGGCGTGATACCATCGCGCCGATGCACGTCCCCTACATCATCGTCGGCGGCGGTGTCGCGGCCGCCTCCGCCATCGAAGGCATCCGCGAACACGACGCGAGCGGCAGGATCCTCGTGCTGTCGCGCGAGAACCACGCGCCCTACAGGCGCCCGCTGCTGTCGCGCGACCTGCTGTCCCATCCCGACGCCGTCGACCGGCTCTCCTACCAGACCGACTCGTACTACACCGACCGGAACGTCGAGCTGTTGCTGCGCCGGGACGTCGTCGAGATCTCGCCCGAGTCGAAGCAGGTGTGGGACGAACGCGGCAACGCGTTCGAATTCGACAAGCTGCTGATCGCGACGGGCGTGCGGCCGCGCATGCTCGACGT
>JANLWK010000015.1:0-11987 GCA_031364505.1 Candidatus Eiseniibacteriota bacterium
CGACGCCGTGATCCTCGTGGACGATGTAGTCGCCCAGCTTGAGCGCCGACAGCTCGGCGATCGACAGCCCACCCGCGCGGCGGAGCCGGCGACGGCGGCGCTTGTAGCGCGCGAAGATCTCGTGATCGGTGAGCACCGCGACGAATGCGCCGGGCAGCGTGAACCCCGCGGTGACGAGCCCGACGCCCAGCCGCGCCCCGGTATCGCCGAGCATCTCGTACAGCCGGTCGCGCTGGCCGACGTTGTCGCACAGAATCACCGGCTCGATGCCGTTGGCGCCCAGCTCGGCGAGGTGCGACTTCAGCCGCTCGATCGAGCGCTGCACCGGCTCGGCCGGCCGGCAGTCGATGAACACGTTCGCGACGTAGCGGTCCGCCGCGCCGGCGCTCGCGACGGTGCCCATCCAGTCGGCGCCCGGCAGCTCGTCGCGCAGGGCCTCGAGGCTCGAGCCCGGCAGGAACAGCGCCTCGGGCGCCGACACGCCGGGGAAGTGCTCGCGCGCCTCCTCCGCGCCGCGTTCGATCAGTTCGTCGAGCTCCACGGCGCGATCGGCGAGCCGTCCGGGATCGTCGCAGACGAGCAGTGCCCCCTCGGGCAGGTAATCGCGCAGCGTGCCGAGCGCGGGATCGTAGTGCCCGGCGAAGCGCTCGAGCCCGTCGTGGAACAGGTATCGCGCGCCGGACCCGCCGTCGTCCTCGCGATCGTCGCCGCCCCGCGCGCGCCGCAGCCGCTCGGCCACGGCGTCGGCCTCGCCCGGCTCGATGACGATCTCGAAGCGCGGCAGGATGCGGCACCTCGCGAGCTGCTCGAGCGAGCGCTGCGTGCCGGCATCGAAGCGGCGCATCGAGACGATCGTTTGCCCATCGAACTCGAGGCGCACGGGATCGGGCGATCCCGACGGGTACACGTCGAGGATGCCGCCGCGGCGGGCGAAGTGTCCGATCGCCTCGACCTCGGGCAGCCGCTCGTAGCCGAGGAACACGAGCCGCTCGGCAAGCCGCATCGGGTCGACGTCGCCGCCGACGCGCAGCTCGAGCACGGCCGAGCGCATGCGCGCGGGCGCCGGCACGCGCTGGAGCACGCCGCGCACCGTCGTGAGCACGATGCCCGGTTCGCCCGCGGCGAGGCGCGACAGCGTGTCGAGCCGCTGGGCAATGATGCCGGGATGTGGCGAGCTCGGGTCGTAGGGCAGCGTGTCCGGCTCGGGAAACGCGAGCACCGAGGGGCCGCGGAAGTACTCGAGGTCGTCGCGCAGTTCCTCGAAGCTCTCGCCGCCGGGCGCCACGACCACGACGGTGCGTCCCGTTGCGCGCTGGAGCCACGCGGCGAGGAACCCGCGCGCCGATCCCGTGAGTCCGCGTACGGCGACGCGGTCGGCCCGCGCGCCGGATCGCCCGCTGGATCGCGCGGCGCGGCCGGTCGTCGCCAGACGGGACAGAATGTCGCGGGCTTCGGGCAGCCGTTCCGCGCAATCCAGCAGCGTCTCGGCCAGCTCGTTCCTGAGATAGGTCTCGGTGGCGGGACTCGGTGTGGTCGTCACGTTCAACTACTTGCCTTCAAATAGGTTGAGCATCCATTCAACGCAAAAAGCCGCCGCGGGAATTCGCCGGGCGGGTGGAGGCGGCTGGGAGTCCTTCGCCGCCGCGGTGACCTTAGCAAAGCAGCGTGTCGGGACCCAATTCGCCGGCCGATCCTCAACCGGCTCGTTTCCGAGGCCGATAACCCGCCAAGACCCCGCGGCCTGCCGCTGCGTCGTGGCCGTTGGAGGGTCGTGGGAGTCGAAGTGCCTGGGGAGTTGCCTGGAGGTGCTGGTGTGACGGATCCGGCTCGCGAGAGCGACCTGCGCTCTTCCGCTCAAGATGAACTCGATGCGATTCTTCGTGAGGCCAAGGCGGTCCGCCGCCAGGATCACGAGGAAGCGCATGACGTCGTGGACCTGCCTCCCGTGTCCGAGGAGCCGCGCCCACGCCTGACCGCGGTACCCGGTCGCGCGCCCGTGTCCGCGCCCGCGCCCGCGCGCCCGAATGCCGCGCGCGGTCTGCCCACCGGCAGCGCCGAGATCCGTTTCGACACGTTCGACATCAAGTTGAGCGATCCGGGCGAGATGAAGTTCAAGGCGCTGCGCCCGTCGATGAGGGCCATCGCGGCACTGCTGCTCGGCGTGGTCGCCGCCGCGGTGTGGATCTCGTCGCCGAACGGTGCCGGACTCCTGCGGCCGAACCCGCTGCCCGAATCGTACAACGAAGCGAGCGCGCGCTGGGCGATGGTGATCATGGCCGACCGCATCGACCGCTTCCGCGCCGAGCGGCAGCGGCTTCCCGAGACCCTCGAGGAGCTGGGGCCCGCGCCCAGCGAGTTGATCGGCTACGAACGCCTGGCGGAGGGCACCTATCGGCTGCAGGCGCCGGGATCGACCGCCCCGCTCACGCTGGGGGGTTCCACGTCGCGCGAGATCTTCGCGGCGAACAGCGTGGACATCCTGCGGCTCGGGCCGGACAAGGCGCCATGAGCATCGCCATCATCGTGCTCGAACTGCTGGCGATCGTGGCGAACTTCTCGCTGCCCTTCTACCAGTCGATGTCGTTCCGCTACCACGCGGCCGACATCGTGCGGCAGATGTCGCAGGTCCGAGCGGCCGCGGAGTCGGCGCGCGCGCAGCGCGGCGCCTGGCCGCCCGAGCGCCCGCCGGGCGACACGCCGGAGGAGCTGGCGGCGTTCCTTCCGCCGGGTTTCAAGTTCACGTACGAGGACTACCAGCTCGACTGGGACCACTGGGCGGTCACGGAGCAATCGGTCGCCGGCACCGACGACGATGTCGCCGCCGTGACGGTGATCGCGAAGGACCCGCGGCTCGCGGCGATGGTCGCGCGACTCACGCGCGAGGGCGAGACGCGCTGGACGCTCGGGAACCGCACCACGCTCGTGATCTCGCAGCCGGAGGAGCAGGCGCGCTGAGGTCGGGCGCAGCCTAAAGGCGCGTCGGCGTTCCCGTAGAGTCCGCGAGTGCCGCTCGCAGCGCGGACTCGAGCTCGTGATACTTCACGACGCATCGCGCGTGGCGTGGGTCGGTGCTCAGATGGTATTCCCCGCCGCCGTGAACCCAGCGGATCTCGCCCTTGCGCCCGATCAGGAACGACACCGACGTCCAGTTCCGCTCGGGGTTCGCGTCGAGCCAGTAGCGCTCGAGCGTGCGCCAGTGTCCGTCGAACGCGATGGGCCCGTCGTAGCCGAGCCGCTTGGCGACCTCGAGCACGTGACGGTTGCCGACGCCGCGCACCGGCTTCGGATGGAACGCCGCGACGACGACGAGGTCCGGATACTCGTGGCGCAGTCGCTCGAGTGCCGGCAGCGTCTCCTCGCAGAAGTGGCAGCCCTCGGTCCACCACCGCACGAGCACCACGCGGCCGCGCAGGCGATCGAGCGTCAGCGGCCCGCCGCGCACCCACCGGTCGAATGCCCACGCGGGCGCGGGCTGTCCAATCAACTCGGCTCCCGAGTCCGGGTCCGGTGCGTGGCCGTGCGCGGCGTGGTCCATCGGCTCCGCCCACGACGGCGCGATCCATAGAGCGAGGACGAGCGCTGCGGCGAAGCGTGTATCGAAGCGTGTGGCGAGGCGTGTGGCGAGGCTCGTGGCGAGCCGTGTGGCGAGGCGTCGGGGCGTCATCTTGTGGACGACGGTATCTCATGTAGACTGCCGCCCCAAGCAAACGGTCGCGCCGCGCTCATGATGCTTGCTCCCGGATGGACCGCGCGCCGGCCGCGACCGTTCATGGAAAGGAGTCGATCATGAGACTGCGCGCATGGGCCGTGGTGTGTGCCGCCGCGTGCCTCATCGCATGCCTCGCCGCACCATCCTTCGCGGCCGACGGAGGCGCCAGCACGGATGCGAATCAGCACCGCGATCCCCACGCGCCGTGTTTCCGCTGGCCCGCGCTCGACATGGACGAAGACGGCGTGTTCGACCGCGTCGACAACTGCGTCAACACGCCGAAGGGCTGCATCGTCGACCAGTGGGGCTGCCACACCGACGCCGACGGCGACGGCGTGTGCGACGGTGTCGACCAGTGCGCGAACACGCCGCAGGGCGACGAGGTCGACGAGCAGGGGTGCTCCGAGCGCCAGCGCACGCTGAACTCGCAGGCGCCGCCGACTCAGGTGCCGCCGCCCCAGGCGAAGGACGTCCCGCCGCCCACGGCCGAGCAGCCGCAGCCCACGCAACCCGTGAGCGAGATGGAGCGCCAGCTCGTCGAGGGCGGCAAGATCCGGCTCGAGAACGTGTACTTCGAGACGGGCAGCGCAAATCTCTTACCGGAGTCCGAGGCCACGCTGACCGAGGCCGGCCGCACGCTCGAGAAGTTCCCCGCGCTCCGCATCGAAGTGCAGGGCCACACCGACACGCGCGGCTCGGACAAGTTCAACATGCGCCTGAGCCAGGAGCGCGCCGAATCCGTGCGCGCGTATCTACTCGGACACTTCCAGCTGGACTCCGACAAGATCATCGCGAAAGGCTACGGCGAATCGCAGCCCGAGACCGACGAGCACAACGACGAGGAGCTGCTGCGCAACCGCCGCGTCGTGCTGAACGCGCTGAACCCGGAAGACCTGCCGCGCGGCGTTAAGGTGGAGTCGAAGCCGTAGACACCGCGTCGCGACTGTGCGCTGAAGCACGAGGCCCCGCGCGAAACGAGAGCGCGGGGCCTTGGTGTTTTTGGGCGACGCGGGGTGGCGCGTGGACGCGGGCGCGCGGCTCGTCGTTTGGGGCAACTTGCGCCGGCGCAAGTTCTGTTCAGTCGCGTCGAACTTTGCCCGTCCCGGGGCAGGTAACGGCGTGTACACCGAGTGTGAACGGCGTGGACGACTCGTGTGAAACCTGCTCCGGGGCAGGTAACGACGTGTACATCGAGTATGAATGGCGTGGACGATTCGCGCGCAAACCTGCCCCGGGGCAGGTAATGGCGTGTACACGGGTGTGGGTGGCGTGGACGATTCCCGCTTTACGGTCGCGTGCGGCGACTACCCCGCCTTCGCCGTCGCCGGCATTTTCGACGTCATGCCCCATCGGGCGATGATCAGCTCGGCGATGAGCAGGAGCAGCGCGAGGATCACGAACCAGCTCCATAGCTCGCGGCCGTAGCGGGCTTCGCGGACGCGGCGTGCGAAGTCGGCGCCGGGGCGGAGCACCTGAACGCGGCCGGCGGGGAACGCGGCGGCGATTTCCGATTCGGGGCGCGCCGCGAGATCCGATTCGCGCGGGTCCATGTTCACGGCGAACGTGCCGCGCAGCGTGCCGCCCTGGAGCACGCGGTAGATGCCGGGGCGCTCGAGCGGCGCTGACACGAGACGCGTCGCGCCGGCATCGGCGAGGATTTCGGAAGCCACTTCGTGGTTCTCCGAATCCTCGATGCGCCAGGCGCCTGTGGTCGCGGGGGCGCGGTAGCGGTCGCCGGGCATCAGCGAGGCGGCGGCAGTGCCGCGCGCGAGCACGCGCGCGATCTGGTGGACGAGCGGCAGGAACGCGCCGCTCACCGGCAGGTCGGAGGCGTCGGTGCCGAGCGATGCGTTGAACAGGAACGCGTGGCCCAGCTCGACCAGGGCGGGATGCGCACGGTCGAATTCGAGCACCGTGCGCGCGCCGGCGCCGGGCTGGAACGCGCGCACGCTCAGGAAGCGCGCGTTCGAGACCGCCTCGCCCGGTCGCGCCGGGAATCCCGCGAGCGCCGGATGTCCGGGCGCGGCCACGAGCATCCGCCATGCGCCGCCCGCGCCGGGCTGCTCGACCGCGCCCAGCATGCCGGCGCCCAGCTCGCGCAGCAGCGCGCCGTTCCACCACGCGGCGTCCGCGCGGGCGCCGAGCACCACGAACAGTCCGCCGCCCGCGCGGTGGAAGTCGAGCACGGCCTGCAGCTCGGAGGCGCCGAGGCGCTCGACGTCGTTCAACACGATCGCGTCGGCGTTGGCGGTGCGCTGGGGCAGCGTGACGCCCGTCACGGCCTCGACCGACAGACCCGACGCGGGGCTGCCGGCATCGAGCGCGAGCCTGAGCGGCGAGGGAGCGCCGTCCTCGCGCAACAGCAGCCGCAGCGTGCCGGCGCGGCCAGCGGCGAAGTAGCGCCGGTTGTCGAGCGGCAGCACGTCGTCCGGGATGCTCGCGATCCCGCCGTGGTCGGGCATCGCGGACAGCGGCAGCAGCGCCGTCGCGTCGCCGCGCTCGGGCACGTTCAGGAAGCCGCGGCCGAGCGCCTGCCCGCTCTGCGAATCGAGCACCTCGACGGCGAGGTCGCCGGCGGGCGATCCGAACGATCGCGACGTCACCGACACGGCGACATCCGTCTCGCCCGGCGCCAGCGAGGCGTCGGCGAGCCCGATGTTGGAGCGGCTGCGCGGCGCGAGGGGCACGACGTACGTGCGCGCGCGCGACCACGGGCCATCGGGAAGGCGGTAGGCCTGCTCCGCGTCGCTCGCGGGGCCGGTCGCGAAGCCACCGGACTGAAAGTCCGAGATCCAGTACAGCTCGCGGTTCAGAGCGTGGGATTCGCCGAGCGCGCGGGCCGCGAGTTCGAGTGCGCGCGTATGATCCGTCGGCTGGGCCTCGGCGGCGAGCGCCTGGGCGGCCGCGCGCAGCCGCCCGACGTCGGCGCTCGGGCGCGGCGTCACCGGCGCGGGTGTGCGATCGTACGGGACGAGCAGGCACTCGTCCTGGGCGCCCATCGTCGCGAGCACGCCGTCGACGACGCGCCGGGCCGCGGCGACCAGCGTGCCGCCGCCGGCCGACGCCGGTGCGGCCGCACTCATGCTGCCGCTGCGGTCGACGAGGACCACGATGGTCGTCGAAGCGCCGCCGCGCGGGCCCGCCGAGCCCTTGAGCGCGGGTCGCGCCATGGCGAGTGCGAGGGCCGCGATGGCGAGCGTGCGCAGCAGCAGCAGCAGCCACTGCTTGAGCCTCAGCCGGCGGATCTCGCTCTGATTCACCTCGGACAGGAACTCGAGCGAGGGGAACGGCACGTCCTTCGGCCGGCGGCGCGTGAACAGGTGGATGATGACCGGGATCGCCGCCGCGGCGAGGCCCCACAGGAAGGCGAGATTGAGGAAGCTCACCGCGCGAACTCCTCATAGCGGGCGAGCGAGTCATTCCACACGTCGAGACGCGTCACCGGGTGGATCTCCCAGAACGTGACGTGGGGCGGCCGCCCGGGCGGGGGTTGCGTGCCCTCGTACGGCTCGTCGTACATCAGCCAGCCCGACACGCGCACGCGCCGCGGCGGCCGCTCCCAGCCGGTGCGTGAACCGGAGCGGGGCCGGAACCGCTCGGCCAGGCGCTCGAGCGTCCACGTCGACGATGCGCGCTGGAACCGCGGCGTCATCTCGACCGACAGGTACGGCACGAGCGCACCGGTCGAGCCGACGCGCGGCGCGATGTCGAGATGGTAGTCGCCGTCGGGTGCGCGCGAGAACTGCTGGATGTAGCCCTCGAGCGAGACGGCGCGACGCTCCAACTGCGCGTACTCGCTCAGCGGCGCGCGCACGGGCAGCGCCGCCATGTCGTCGAACGACACCGGTTCGTAGTGGTCCGGCACCGCGGTGCGTTCCTTCATCCGGCGCACGTGCCGCTCGCCCGCGCCGGACCACGGCGCGCGCCCCACCTCGGTGAGGTAGAACGAGATCAGCGCGAGCCCGAGCGCGACGGAGGTGGCGGTGGCGAGGCGCAGGATCATGCGGGACTAAGTGACGCCGCCGGCCGGCGCATCACAGCAGCCTCGAGCGCTTCTCGAGGTAGGCGAGCAGCGCCCGGTCGAACGGCGTGCGCGTGTCGAGCAGCACGTAGTCGATGCGGCGCTCGCGGCAGCGCGTACGGTATTCCTCGCTCCACGCCGCGAGCTTCTCGCGGTAGCGCCGCGCGATCTCCCACGGCTCGGTCGTCAGGCGCTGGCCGCTCTCGAGATCCACGAACGTGGCGGTGTCGGTGTAGGGGAACTCGATCTCGTCGGGGTCCAGGACGTGGAACACGATGACTTCGTGGCCGTCGTGGCGGAAGTGCTGGAGGCCCGACAGCACCTCGTCGGGCTTGTCCATGAGATCCGAGCACAGAACGATGAGCCCGCGCCGTTTGATGCGTTCCGCGAGCTGGTGAAGCATCGGGCCCAGCCGCGTGCGCCCGCGCGGCTCGAGCCGGCCGAGCGTCTTGAGCAGCACGTCCAGGTGCGACCGCACCGCCCGCGGCGGCACATAGGTGAGCGGCTCGTCGGCGAACAGCAGCGCGCCGACGGCGTCCTGCTGGTGGAGCATGAGGTAGGCGAGCGCCGCCGCCAGCGACTGCGCGTACTCGATCTTGCTCATCGCGGCGCGCGGCGACTTGAAGCCCATCGAGCCCGACAGGTCGACGAGCAGGTGGCAGCGGAGGTTCGTCTCCTCCGTGTACTGCTTGATCAGGTAGCGGTCGCTGCGCGCCCACACCCTCCAGTCGAGATTCTTGATCGGATCGCCCTGCATGTACGGCCGGTGCTCGGCGAACTCGACGCTGAAGCCGTGGAACGGCGAGCGGTGCATGCCGGCGATGAAGCCCTCGACGACGAGCCGCGCGCGCACGTCGAGGTGCGCGAGCCGCGCGACGACGGCCGGATCCAGCATCTCGCGGCGGCCGCGGCCGGCGCCCGTCCCGGGACGAGCGCCCCGCTCGAACGGCAGCGTCGAGCTCACGCCGTCGCCCACGCGCGCCACAGGTGGATGCCGCCGGGCGCCGCGAAATAGGTGTCGGCGGTCATGCCCGCTTCCGCTTCCACAGCGCGTACACCGGGAAGCCGAGGGCCGCGATGATCACGCCCGCGGCGGCGCGCCAGCCGCTGTCGTGGAGATCGCTCGCGATGATGAGGCCCGTCGCGAACACGAACACGATCGGTGTCAGCGGGTAGAGCGGCGTGCGGTACGTCGGCGCCGGCAGCTCGCCGCGGGCCTCGCGCCGGCGCTGGACGAACAGCGACGCGGTGACGACGGCGTAGAACGCCCACGACGTCGTGACAAACCAGCCCGAGACGTCCTCGAAGCTGCCCGCGGCATACAGCCACACGCACGACAGCGCGGCCTGGACCCACAGCGCCAGCGTCGGCGTGCCGCGGCGCGGATCCAGCGTCGCGAGCGGACGCCACAGCAGGCCGTCGGCCGCCATCGCCTGGGTCACGCGCGGGCCGGTGAGGATGGCGCCGTTCGTGGTGCCGAACGTGGAGACCGCCACGAGCACCGCGAGTGCCGCGGCGCCCCACTCGCCGAGCAGGCGGCGGATCGTTTCGGAGCCGACGGCCTCGTAGCGCGCGACGCCCTCGGCGCCGAGCACGTGGAAGTAGGCGACGTTCGTGAGCAGGTAGACGCCGACCACGAGCCACGTGCCCCACACGATCGCGATCGGCAGCGTCCGCTGCGGGCGCACGATCTCGCCGGCGCAGTAGGTCGAGTCGGTCCAGCCGTCGTAGGCGAACAGGATCGAGATCATCGCCAGCGCGAGCGCCTGGGCGAAGCCGTGGGTACTCGCCGCCGGCGCGTCGCCCATCGCCGAGGCCGGGTGCGACGGCGGCAGCAGGAACGCGGCGGCGCACAGCGCCAGGATGCCGATCATCTTCGCCGTCGTGAACAGCGACTGCGTGCCGGCGCCCTGCCGCACGCCCAGCGTGTTGATCCCCGTGAGCAGCAGGATCGCCGAGGCGCCCACGCCGAATTCCGCCGCCTTGGGCAGGTGCAGCACCTGGCAGAAGTAGAGCGCGAACACGCTGGTGATGGAGGCGATGACCGTCGGCTTGATCACCCACAGGTTCGCCCAGCCGAACACGAAGCCCCACGCGTCGCCGAAGCCCTCGCGGATGAACACGTAGAGTCCGCCGGTCTTCGGATGCGTCACCGCCAGCTCCGCGAGCGCGAGCGAGCCGCAAATCGACAGCACGCCGCCGATCACCCACGCGAGCAGGACCACGGGGAAGCTCGACAGGTGCTGCGCCACCGAGTGCGGCGAGCGGAAGATGCCCGAGCCGACGATGTTGCCGACCGTGATCGCGGTCGCGGCGTAGAGCCCGATCTGCCGCTTGAGCTCGAAGGCCGATGCCGGCGGAATCGCGGCCGCCGCGCGTGAGGCGTCGCTCATGAATCGATCCTCGGAGTGGACCGGAGTGGACCGCGTGCGGCTATTCGCTGGGGACGTGCTTCAGCAGCTCGTCGACGATCCGGTCGGGGCGGATGCCTTCGGCCTCGGCGGTGAAGTTCGTGACGATGCGGTGCCGCAGCACCGACGGTGCCACCGCCTTCACGTCCTCGATGCCCGGAGCGAAGCGTCCCTGCAGCACCGCGCGCGTCTTGGCGCCCAGGATCAGGTACTGCGACGCGCGCGGCCCGGCGCCCCACGACACCCACGCGCGCGTCAGTTCCGGCGCGCCGTCGCCGCCGCGCGTCGCGCGGGCGAGCCGCACGGCGTAGCGCACGACGTGTTCGGCCGCCGGCACGCGGCGCACGAGCTTCTGGAGGTCCACGATCTGCGGCCCGGTGAGCACGCGCTCGAGCTTCGCCTCGTACGACGACGTCGTCGTGGCGACGATCTTCTCGTCCTCTTCCTGCGACGGGTAGTCGACGAACACGTTGAACATGAAGCGGTCGAGCTGGGCTTCGGGCAGCGGGTAGGTGCCTTCCAGCTCGATCGGGTTCTGCGTCGCGAGCACGAAGAACGGCGGCTCGAGCGGCAGCGTCTGGCCGCTCGCGGTGACTTCCTTCTCCTGCATCGCCTGGAGCAGCGCCGCTTGGGTCTTCGGCGGCGTGCGGTTGATCTCATCGGCGAGCAGGATGTTCGAGAACACGGGGCCGCGGATGAAGCGGAACGTCCGCTTGCCGGTGGCCTGATCCTCTTCGATCACGTCCGTGCCGGTGATGTCGCTCGGCATCAGGTCGGGCGTGAACTGGATGCGGTTGAACCGGAGATCGAGCACGCGCGCGAGGCTCGAGACGAGCAGCGTCTTCGCCAGCCCGGGCACGCCGACGAGCAGCACGTGGCCGTTGGCGAACAGCGCCGTGAGCAGCTGGTCGATCACCGCGTCCTGGCCGACGATGACCTTGCGCAGCTCGACGAGGATCTTGTTGCGGGCGTTCTTGAGCGACTCGACGGCCTGGAGATCGGAGGCGGAAGTATCGAGCGTCACGATGCCTCAATGTGCGGGAGGAGGTGCGTGGAATCGGCCTCGGAGCCGCGTCCGGCGCGGCGGAATCGAGGGACACTAGCACGCGCTGAAACGCACCCACAACGCGCGCACGTCAGGACCGCGTCCGTTCTGCAACGCCCCGCGCTCGTCTTTGCGAATGCGGCGCTGCCGTTCTGCACGGCGCGCGTTCACCCGGCGCCGGGACTCGGCGAGGGGGGCCCGTTTGGGGGTTTCCGCGCAGACTGCGATTCACCCGTCCCGCCCGGCACGTCCCCTGCGACGTTGGAGGACCCTCGGCGCACGCCGGTCCCCTGGGACCGGTTCGCGCAGTCAGGAGGGTGTCATGAAGCGCGGATGGATCGGTGCGGTCGTCCTGCTTGCGGCATCATGTCACGCGGCTCCGGTGTCGGCCGCGCTCTACTATGGCTTCCAGGTCGGTATCTCGAACGCCCCCTCGGCGCCCCTCGTCCGCGCGCCGAAGAAGCCTCAATGCGTGCTCGCCAACGACGCGATGGTCTACGTCTGTGAAGACGCCGCGGTGCGCGTTGACGGCGACGTGTTCAAGTACGGGCAGTACTGGTTCGTCTACACGCGCGGCTACTGGTACCGCGCCCGCGAATGCCGCGGCCCCTACGCCGTCATGGACGTGCGCAAGATCCCGCGCGCGATCCTGGGCGTCCCGCGCGCGAAGTGGAAGCACCACCCGCTGGGCGGGCCTCCGGGGCTCGCGAAGCAGCCGGGGACAAAGAAGGCGCAGCCCGCGTCCCCCGGCCAGCTCAAGAAGGAACGCGTCGCCGCGGCGAACGTCGAGGAGATGCGGAA
>JANLWK010000036.1:0-21865 GCA_031364505.1 Candidatus Eiseniibacteriota bacterium
CACTTGTTCCAGGCCGACGCGTTCACGATCTACCCCTACCAGCTCGGCGAGGACAACGACGAGGCGATCCAGTCGGGCGCCTGGTGGTTCTACCACAAGCTCGGCTACCGGCCCCGGGACGCCGCGACACTGCGGCTCGCCGCCCGTGAACGCGCATGCATGGCGCGCGATCCCGCGCACCGCTCGAGCCCCGCTGTCTTGAAGCGCCTCGCGGCGTACAACGTGTACTACTACCTCGGCCGCCCGCGACGCGACGTCATGGGCCTGCTGCCGTTCGCGAAGATCGGCCTCGCGATCACCGACGCCGTCGCGCGGGAGTTCGGCGCCGACCGCGCGCGCGCCGAGTCCGAGCTGTCCGAGCGCGCGATGCGCCGGCTCGGCGTGCGCACGCTCGCCGGCTGGTCCGCGGCCGAGCGGCTCGCATGGCTTCGCTGGGCGCCGATCATCGAGGCGCTGCCGGGCGTGTCGCGGTGGAGCCCGGCCGAGCGCCGGGCGCTCGCAGACGTCGTGCGCGCGAAGGGCGGCCGCCGCGAGAGCGACTTCGTACGGCGCTTCGACGCTCACGCGCGCCTGCGTCGCGCCGTGCTCGCGCTGGGATCGGGCCGGCGCTAAACCTCCCCTTGCATGCCTCCAAGTCCGTGTGCAATACTGAACCGCATGGTTCAGTATGCTCAGGCTCGCTTCGATGCCTCGTTCGCCGCGCTCTCGGATCCCACGCGACGCGGCGTTCTGGAGCGGCTCGGGCGTGCAGACGCTTCGATCACGGATCTTGCCGAGAAGTTCCATATGACCCTCACGGGCATGAAGAAGCATGTCGGCATCCTGGAGCAGGCGGGGCTCGTCACCACGGAAAAGGTCGGGCGCGTGCGGACCTGCAAGCTCGGGCTGCGCCGACTGGAAGAAGAGGCGGCATGGATCGAGACGTACCGCCAGCGCTGGGACGCGCGCTTCGACGAGCTGGACAAGGTTATCGAGGAATTGAAACGGAAGGAGAAGGTCGATGGACGCAAGAAGAGAAAGTGAGCCTACGCCCATGAAGAACCGCACGACGGTGGAACGGAAGTCCGAGCGTGAGCTGGTCGTTACGCGAACCTTCAACGGCTCGGCGCGCATCGTGTTCGAGGCGTGGACCAAGCCCGAGCTGTTCAGGCAGTGGTGGGTGCCAAAGTCGATGGGAATGTCCCTGCTTTCCTGCGAAATGGATGTTCGTGTCGGGGGCAAGTACCGTTTGGAGTTCGCACACGCGGACTCACAGTCGGCGTTCTTCGGCACGTACAAGGAAGTAACACCGCACTCGCGCCTCGTCTGGACCAATGAGGAAAGTGACGAAGGTTCCGTCACGACGGTGACCTTCGAGGAAAAAGGCGGCAAGACGTTGCTGGTCATGCACGAGCTTTATCCCTCGAAGGAAGCTCTCGACGCTGCCGGCACCGGGGCGGCGGATGTGATGGTCGAGACATTCGCGCAACTGGACGAGCTTCTCGTCACCCTGGGCGCGAGCGTGTGACGGTCATGAAGTCGTGATCTCACGGTCGGCCGCACACGCTCGGCTTCCGTCGCATCAGGCCTGAGGACATCACTGTCGTGCCGTCCGAGCAGCTCGGCTGACTAGAACTAGAGAGCCCCCCCACGGCTACCTTCTCGGCTGATACTGCATCGCCACCGCCCCCGAGCCGAACTCCAGCCGACTCACGAGCGTCAAGGCGACGTGCTCCGATAGCCCCGCGAACAAGGTCGGGCCGTGACCCGCCAGCCTGGGATGCACGACGAACTCATACTCATCGATCAATCCCAGCTCCGCCAACGCCTGCGGGAGCTTCACGCCTCCTGTGAACAATCCCTTACCCGGCTCCTGCTTGAGCTGCTGAACGGCCTTGCCCAGATCCCCGCGCACGAGCTCGGCGTTCCAATCGACTCGGTCCAGGGTGGTCGACACGACATACTTCTTTGCCGCGTGGATCGCCCGGGCGAAGGGCTCCGTCCAGTCAGGCATCGCCACCGTCCGCGTGTCCAGCCGCCACGCTGCCTCCATCATTTCATAGGTCACTCGGCCAAAGATGAGCGCATCGGCCTGGGCGAGGTTCTCGACTGCGTGACGATGGATGTCTTCGTCCGGGATGATTGCCCGATGATCGCAGCACCCGTCCAAGGTAACGTTGATGGAATAGCGAAGGGGTCGCATTCCGAAAGAGTACCTCAGGCGCTGTCGTAGGCTCTTCCCGAATCAGCTGTCTCAGGGCAGTAGACTCGCGCGGTGCGTTCGGCTCATCGGCAGCCGGGTGCCGTCCGCCAGGACCACGACGAAGTCGCCACCGTCCGTCGGCTCGATCACGTCGATGCGCGTGGTGTCGACGATCAGGGTGCGATGGATGCGCACGAAGCGGCGGCCGTCGAGCCGCGCCTCCATGTCGCGCAGCGTCGCCCGGAGCAGGTGCATGCGGCTGCCGAGGTGCAGCTCGACGTAGTTCGCGGCGGAGCGGATCCACTCGACGTCGTCGAGCTTCACGAGCACGTAGCGGCCACCCTCCCGCACGGCGACGCGGTTCGGCGCGGCGGGCAGGCGGGCGTCGAGCATCGCCGTAAGCCGCGCCGGGCCCGCGCGCTCGTCGGTCGTGGCCAGCTCGCGGCGGGCTCGCTCGATCGCCTCGCTGAAGCGCTCGTCACGCACGGGCTTGAGCAGGTAGTCGAGCGCATTCACGTCGAACGCGCGCAGGGCGTGCCGGTCGTAGGCGGTGA
This sequence comes from Candidatus Eiseniibacteriota bacterium, assembly GCA_031364505.1. Classification (GTDB taxonomy): domain Bacteria; phylum Eisenbacteria; class RBG-16-71-46; order RBG-16-71-46; family RBG-16-71-46; genus JANLWK01. Next base: position 2,737 of record JANLWK010000036.1, read on the forward strand.
CGAAGATCACCTCGGGCAGGTGCGCGTGTGCCACGCGCTCCAGCACCTCGAAGCCGTCTCCGCCCGGGATCTGGACATCGAGCAGCAGCAGATCCGGCCGCTCGGCGAGGATGCGCGCGACCGCGTCGGGCGCGTTCGCCGCCTCGCCGACGAGCTCGACGTCCGGCTCGCGCGCGAGCAGCATGCGCAGCCCCTCGCGCGCCAGCGCCTCGTCCTCGACGATGAGCGCGCGGATCACGCGGAGCGGGCCTCGTCGGCCGTGCGCAGGGGGACGCGGATGCGCACCACGGCTCCCGCCCCCTCAGGGCTCGCGCACTCGAGCGACTGATCCGCACTGTAGAGCTGCGCCAGCCGCTGGCGCGTGTTCGAGAGTCCGATGCGCTCGCGCGGCGGGCCCGCGCCGAAGCCCGGGCCGTCGTCCTCGACTGTCAGCTCCAGCGTCTCGCCGTCGCGCACGGCGCGAATCGACACGCGGCCGCCGCCCACGCGTGAGAGCCCGTGATGGATGGCGTTCTCGACGATGGGCAGCAGCATGAACGCCGGCACGAGCGCCGAGCGCACGTCGTCAGGCACGTCGACGGTGAGCGTCAGCCGGTCGGGGAAGCGCAGGCGCTGCAACGCGCAGTAGCGCCCGACGTAGTCCAGCTCGCGCGCGAGCGGCATCTCCTGTGCGGCACCGGCGTCGAGCGTGGCGCGCAACAGCTCGCCCAGCTCGCCGAGTGCGGCGACGACGCGCGGGGCCTCGCCCTTGCGCGCCAGCACGGCGATGCCGTTCAGGGCGTTGAACAGAAAATGCGGCTGGAGCTCCGAGCGCAGCGCGTCGAGCCGCGCCTTGCTGAGCGCCGCCTCGAGCCGGTCGCTCGCCTCGGCCCAGCGATGCTCCTCGCGCTGGGCGTCGAGCATCATGAACGTGACGGCGATGCCCCAGTAGATGATCGTCTCGACGGCGATGTAGTAGCCGAACAGCATCGCGAGCTGGCGGCCGAACTCACGCGGCCAGTTCCCGCCCACCGCGGCCTGCGCGACGATGTTGATCGCGAGGTGCACGACGCAGAAGGCGAGCCCGGCGACGACGTGGAGCGGGACGCGGTGCGTCCAGTTCGCCGCGCCGATCGGGAACCGCCGTGCCATGAATGCGCAGAACGGCACGAGCGGGATGAACATGAACCATACGATGGCCGTGCGCGTGAACGTGTAGCCCCAGATCAGCGGGCGATGCTCGAGGGCGTGACGCAGCTCGATCCCCACCGTCTCGAGCACGGTGACGAACAGCGCGAGGCCCAACAAGAGCAGCAGCGTGCGCGGCGCGGGTTTCATCGCGGGAGCATAGCATCCAGCCCGTCGCCCACCCGCGCCGGAGCCGTGATTGACGGGGCATTTCGGCGCGGTTCGTCCCGCGCGCCCGCGATTCGTCCCATCCGCCCCACGAGGATCACCTCGATGTCGCAGGATCACCGGCAACCGAGCCCAGTCCCATGGAGATCCGCATCATGCGTCCGCTTCGCCTGATCCAACCGCGCGTCGCCCCAACGATCGCAACGCTGTTCATGCTCGCCCTCCCCGCGACGGCGCCCGCCGCGACGCCGCCCGCGTTCCTGTTCGCGTGGGGCTCGCAGGGGTCGGCGCCCCGCCAGTTCTTCTTCTCGCACGGCATCGCCGCGGGCCCCGACGGCTCGATCTATGTTGCCGAGACCGGAAACTCGCGCGTCCAGCGGTTCGCCTCGGAGGGCGCGTTCCTCGGCATATGGTCGATCACCGGCAGCGTCGGGACCCTGGCCGTTGACGCGTTGGGGAATGTGTACGTCGCCGTGGGTCACACCATCCGCAAGTACACTGCGGCGGGCACGTTCCTCACGAGCTGGGGCGGCCAGGGCTCGGGCAACGGGCAGTTCCAGTCCGTGGGCGGCATCGCCGTCGACGCGCTGGGTTTCGTCTATGCCGACGACTGGCTGGGCGGCCGGATCCAGAAGTTCACGAGCACCCGCGCGTTCGTCAGCGCGTGGGGCGCGCCTGGCGCTGGCCCGGGCCAGCTCGGCGGCATCTGCGGCGTCGCCCTGGGACGGGGCGACCAGGTGATCGTCACCGATGCCGTGAACAACCGCGTGCAGCGGTGGACGAGCGCCGGCGTGTACATCGACGCGTGGGGCGGATTCGGCGCGGGCGACGGGCAGTTCTCGTTCCCCATCGCGGCGGCCGCGAACGCGGCGGGTGACCTCTACGTGCTCGACGCCGGCAACCGGCGCGTACAGGTATTCGATGCGCTCGGCGGGTATCTCACGCAGTGGGGCAGCGAGGGCAGCCAGCCCGGGCAGTTAAACAATCCCGCGGCGATCACCATCGGCCAGAACGGCCTGATCTACGTCGACGACAAGGACAACTCGCGCATCCAGGTCTTCGGCGACCCCGCCATCGCGACGCGCCCCGCGACGTGGGGCGCGCTCAAGCGCGCGTATCGCTAGCGGAACACCGCGCGCGGATCGTCAGAGGATCCGCTTCCCCAGCAGGCTCTGGATCAGTTCCGCGGCGAGGAGCGCGGTCTGGTTCTGCGTGTCGAGCACCGGGTTCACTTCCACCAGGTCGACGGCGACGATCGGCGCGCGATCGGCGAGCAGCTCCATCGCGAGGTGGGCTTCGCGGTAGGTGATGCCGCCCCATACCGGCGTGCCGGTGCCGGGGGCGTCCTCGGGATCGAGCACGTCGAGGTCGAACGACAGGTGAACGCCCGCCGTGCCGTCACTGGCGACGCGGATCGCCTCGTCGACGACGTCGCGCATGCCACGCTCGTCGAGGTCGCGCATCGTGTAGCAGGTCACGCCCCACTTCTTGAGCGCCAGGCGCTCGCCGGCGTCGAGATCGCGGATGCCGATCAGCGCCGTGTTGCCCGGCTGCACCTTGGGCGAGCGCCCGCCGAGGTTCACGAGATCGGTGTCGCCGTGGCCGAGCGAGATCGCGAGCGACATGCCGTGGATGTTGCCCGACGGCGTCGTCTCGGGCGTGTTGGCATCGCCGTGCGCGTCGAACCAGATCAGGCCCATCTGCTCGCCCTGCGCCGCGAGGTGGTTGCTCGATCCGGCGACCGAGCCGATCGCGATACTGTGGTCGCCGCCGAGCACGAGCGGCATCCGGCCCTCGCCGAGACTGCGCTCGACGTGCTTCCGCAGCTCCTCGCACGCGGCGAGGATCGGCGCCTTGTAGCGCAGCTTGCCGGCGCCGACGCGCTGGGTCTCGGGGATCATCACGTCGAGATCGCCGCAATCGAGCACCTTGTGGCCGAGTGCCTCGAGCCGCGGCTCCAGGTCGGCGATGCGAATCGCCGACGGGCCCATGTCGACGCCGCGGCGGCCGGCGCCCAGGTCCACGGGCACGCCGATGATCTCGATGTTGCGCTTCTTCATGGCCATGAGTATGGAGCCCTCTCGGCGCCGGTCGCGTTTGCTACTTCGCCACCAGCATGCCCTTGAGCATGTTCATCGAACAGTTGTAGTTCAGCGTGTCGTGCACGTCGGTGGCGGCGAACTCGACGCGCACCGGAGTGTTGAGCGGCAGATCGTAACCGCGGTGCAGCCCCTCGAAGACGACATCGGTGCCGCAGGTCTGATCGGTCTTGCGCGTGAACACGACGACGAGCGGCTTGCCCTTCGGCACCACGCTCGTGGCGGGCACGAACCCGGCGCTCGTCACCTCGACGTGCACCTCGCGCGGAGCGCCCGTGCCGGCGCCGCCTCCGCAGCCCGCGGCCAGCACCGCCAGCGTCACCGTGATTCCCCACACCATTCCCAACATTATCGCCTTCATCGAGTCCTCCTCGTCGCGATCGCGACGTCCGGCCTCATCGTCCGCGTCCCCGCGCGCCGGCCACGGGGCGGCGGATCATGCCACAGGTGCCATGTTTCCGGGGGTCGAAACGTTCTCCGCGTGCTCCGGCAGGTGCCGGCCCTTCCACCACGCGAAGATCGCGGGGTAGACGAGCAGCTCCAGCACGAATGAACTGATCACTCCACCCAGCATCGGCGCCGCGATGCGCTTCATGACATCGGCGCCGGCTCCGTGGCCCCACATGATCGGCAGGAGCCCGAACAGGATCGCGAGCACCGTCATGTGCTTCGGGCGGATGCGGTGTGCCGCCCCCTCGACGATCGCCTCCATCAGGTCGCGCCGGTCCCGGAGCGCCCCGCGTTCGCTCCGCTCTCGATGCGCGACGTTGAGATACAGCAACATGAGCACGCCGGTCTCGGCATCGAGCCCGGCCAGTGCGATCATGCCGACCCACACGGCGACACTCAGGTTGTAGCCGAGCAGGAACAGCAGCCACACCGCGCCCACCAGCGAGAACGGGACCGCCAGCATGACGAGCGCGGTCTCGGCGATCGACTTGAGGTTCATGAACAGCAGCAGGCCGACGAGCAGCAGCGTGAGCGGGACAACCCACGTGAGGCGCCGCTCGGCGCGCTCCAGGTGCTCGAACTGGCCGGCCCACGCCATGCGAAATCCCGGCGGCACGCGTACGCTCGCCGCCACGGCGCGCTTGCCGTCGCGCACGAACTCGCCGAGCGAGCGCCCCGCGACATCGATCGAGACGAGGCCGAACAGCTGGCCGTCCTCGCTCTGCACCATCGGCGGCCCGCTCGCGTACGTCATGCGCGCGAGCTGGCCCAGCGGGATCTGGGCACCCGTGGCCGTGGGGACGAGCACGCGGCGCAGCGCGTCGGGGTCGTCGCGCATCTCGCGCGCGTAACGCACGCTGATCGCGTAGCGCTCGCGGCCCACGACGGCCTGTGCCACCGGCATGCCGCCGATCGCGGCCTCGATCACGTCCTGGACCTCGCCGGTGGTGAGGCCGTAGCGGGCCGCCTGCACGCGATCGATGTCGAAGTCGAGGTACGAGCCGCCGGTCAGCCGCTCGGCGTAGACGCTGCGCGCGCCGCCGACACCGCGCAGCGCCGACTCGACCTCGACCGAGAGCCGCTCGATGCCGGCGAGGTCCGGCCCGTAGATCTTGACCGCGGCGGCGCTCCGCACGCCGGTCGACAGCATCTCGTTGCGCGTCTGGATCGGCATCCACCAGAGATTCGGCATGCCGGGCACGCGCACGGAGTGATCCAGCTCGGCGATCAGCTTGTCCCACGTCATGCCCGGTCGCCAGCGGTCCTCCGGTTCGAGCGCGATCGTGATCTCGGCCATGCCGGGCGGCGCGGGATCCGTGACGGTCCGCGCGCGGCCGATCTTGCCGAACACCGTCGCGACCTCCGGCACACGCTTGATCAGCCGCCCCATGCGCTGCAGCACCGCGGCCGACTCGGTGTCGGACATGCCCGGCGGCGCCGTGGGCATGTAGAGGATCGTGCCCTCGTTGAGCGGCGGCATGAACTCGTGGCCCAGGGAAAGAAACGCCGGGATCGTCGTCAGCATGATGGCGAGCGCCCCGAGCACGACCCAGCGCCGGCGGCGCACGGCGAAGCGCAGGACCGGCGTGTAGGCCGCGATGATCGCGCGCGCGATCGGCTGCTCGCGCTCCGGGCGGATGCGGCCGCGGATCAGCCACACGGCGAGCGCCGGCGTCAGTGTGATGGCGAGCAGGGCCGCGAACGCCATGGAGTAGGTCTTCGTGAAGGCGAGCGGCTTGAACAGGCGGCCCTCGGTCGAGACCAGCGTGAACACGGGCAGGAACGACACGGTGATGACGAGCAGGGCGAAGAACACCGGCCGGCCCACTTCGCGCAACGCGCCGATGACGACCTCGCTCCGGGAGCCCGGTTCGCCCGCCGCCTGCCAGCCCTCGAGGCGCTTGTGCACGTTCTCGACCATGATGATCGAGGCGTCGACCATGGCGCCCATCGCGATGGCGATGCCGCCGAGCGACATGATGTTGGCGTTGAGCCCCCGCGCCACCATCGGGATGAACGCGAGCGCCACGGCGACGGGCAGCGACAGCACCGGGATCATGGCGCTGCGGGCGTGCCACAGGAACAGGATGATGACGAGCGACACGATCAGCATCTCTTCCCACAGCACGCGGAACAGCGTGTGCATGGCGCGCAGGATCAGCTCGGAGCGGTCGTAGGTGACGACGAGCCGCACACCCGGCGGCAGCGAGGCGCGCGTCTCGGCGAGGCGCTGCTTCACGCGCTCGATCACGCGCAGCGCATTCTCGCCCTGCCGCATGATGACGATGCCGCCGGTGACTTCGCCCTCGCCGTTCAGCTCCGCGATGCCGCGGCGCGGCTCGGGACCCAGGTGCACGGTGCCCAGCTCGCGCAGCGTCACGGCCGTGCCCGACGCGCTCACCTTCACGGGGACCGTCTCGAGATCGGCGATGCTCGTCACGTAGCCGCGCCCGCGCACGACGTACTCATGCTCGGCGATCTCGAGCGAGCCGCCGCCCACCTCGTTGCTCGACCGGCGGATCGCCTCGCCGACCGCCGAGATCGGGATGCCATAGGCGAGCAGCTTCGAGGGCTCGAGGTCGACCTGGTACTCGCGCACGAAGCCGCCGACCGACGCGACCTCGGCGACACCGTCCACACTCTGGAGCCAGTAGCGGAGCGTCCAGTCCTGGAACGCGCGCAGATCGGCGAGGCTGTGCTGCCCGGTCGAATCGACGAGCGCGTACTCGAATACCCAGCCCACGCCCGTGGCATCCGGGCCGAGCTTGGGACTCACACCCTGCGGCAAGCGGTCACGGATGGTGCTCAGGTACTCGAGTACGCGGCTGCGCGCCCAGTAGAGATCCACGCCGTCCTTGAACACGACGTAGACGAACGAGTCGCCGAACATGGAATAGCCGCGCACGTACTGGACACCCGGCGCCGAGCGAAGCGCCGTGACGATCGGGTAGGTGACCTGGTCCTCGATGAGCGTGGGGCTGCGGCCCGGCCACTCCGTGCCGATGATGACCTGCGTGTCGCTCAGGTCGGGGATCGCGTCGAGCGGCGTGCGCAGGATGGCCGTGACGCTCAGCGCGAGCGCGCCGGCCACGCACGCGAGCGTGACTGCACGATGGCGCGCGCACCAGGCGATGACGCGTTCGATCACGGCCGCCCCCGCCTCACCACTTGCCCGTCGCCGAGCGCAGCCGGCTCTCGGCGGCGACGAGGAAGTTGCCCGAGGTGACGATGCGCTCGCCCGCCGCGAGCCCGCTGCGCACCTCGTACCATTCGCCCGCGCGGGCGCCAAGCATCACCTCGCGCGGCGCCAGCCGGCCATCGCCCAGATCCACGAACACGATGCGCCGCTCGCCGGTCGGAAGCACGGCGCTCTCGGGGATCGCGAGGAGGCGGCCGAGCGAGACGTCGAGCCGGACGTCGAGGTACATGCCGGGCTTGAGCGCGCCGTCGAGATTAGCCACCTCAATCCGCATCGTGCCGGTGCGCGTATCGGCGGCGAGGTCGGGCGCGATGAACGCGACGCGGCCGCGACGCTCGCGCCCGCCCGTTTCGGTGGGTACGAGCCGAACGGGGCTACCGACGCGCACGTGCGGCAGGTCCTGCTCGTACAGGCTCGCCAGCACCCACACGGGATCCGTGCGGGCGATGCGGTAGAGCGACTGTCCCGCCGTGAACGGGCTGCCCAGCACGACGCTCTTCTCGGTGACCACGCCCGCCGCCGGGGAGCGCACCGGCAGCGTCTCGCGCGGCCGGCCCTCGCGCGCGATCGCCGCGAGGTCCTGGTCGGCGACGTCCCAGAGCTGGAGCCGCCGCCGCGCCGCGATCGCCAGGTCCGCGCCACCGCCGCCGTTCACCGAATCCTCGCGCGCCGCGGCGAGCGCGGTGAGGAACTCCTGCTGCGCCGCGTAAAGATCCGGGCTGTACGCGTCGAACAGCGCCTGCCCGCGGCGCACCGGCCGGCCCGTGAAGTCCGCGTGGATCGCGCGCACCCAGCCCGCGTACTTGAGCGACACCTCCGCGAGCCGGGTCTCGTCGTAGGCGACGCGGCCCGCCGCGCGAATCTCGAGCGTGAGGTCGCGCGGCGCCACGACGCCCACCTGGATGCCGAGCGATTGCCGCCGCGCCGCGTCGAGACTCACGACGCCGGGCGCATCGGCCCCCGTCGCGCTGGAGTCGGCGGCGTGGCCCGTCGCTGCCGGGGCGTTCGCGTCGCCGCCGACGAAGGCGAGGTCCTTGTGGTTCGTGCTCAGCCGCCACGCGCCGGCGGCCGGCGTCCCGCTCTTCGGCCGCACCCTCAGATTCACGTCCCAGTCGCCCGCCATGGCGATGCCGTACTTCGCGCGATACACGCCTGGAGCGGCCTCGCTCACGTCACCCCGGCTCTCCATGTAGGGCATGGCGCCCATGGCGGGCATCGACACCACGGCGTCGATGGCAGCACCCCGCGCCGGCTCGCCGCTCGCGTCCTTCACGACGATGGTCATGACGTTCTCGCCCGTGCTCGGCGGATTCGGCGCCGTCGCGACGCCCACCTTCAGCGCCCCGACGTCCTGCATCGGCATGTCGCGCGGGACGCGTGCCGAGCGGTCGCAGGCGGCCAGTCCGAGCGCGAGCGTCACGGCCCACCCGAGCGCGAGCGCCATGATCCAAGAGGACGCGGCGGCGTTTCGACGGCGCATCATCGTGTCTCCTTCCCTGCGTCGGGCGCGGGCTGACCCAGCGCGCGCTCGAGGTTGGCGCGGGCCTCGTGGGCGTCGCCCAGCACGCGGTGATATTCGAGGCGCGCGTTCGCCACGTCGCGGGCCGCGCGCATCAGCGTCGAGAACTCGGTGCGGCCCGATTCGTATCCGGCCCGCGCCGAAGCGAACGCGCGCTCGGCGGCCGGCAGCAGCCGGCCGGCGATGACATCGAGCTCGTGCAGCGACTCTTCGAATTCGGTGGACGCGTCGGCGATGCCCCGGTGCAGCTCGTCGCGCACCGCGTCACGGCGGGCCTTCGCGGCGTCGAGCATCGCCTCGGCCTCGTGCTCCGCACCGCTCCGGCGGCCGGGCGCGATCGGCAGCGTGAGTCCCGCCATCACTCCCGGCTGAAGCTCCTTTTCGCTCCAGTAGCGGTCGTACGAGAACCCGAGCGTGGGCTCGAACAGGCGCGAGCGCGACGCCAGGGTCCGGCGCGCCTCGGCGGCACGGACGTCCGCCTCGGCCGCGAGCGTCTCGGGCCGCCGCGCCTCGTTCGAGCGCGCGATGAGCCTCACGGCATCCAGCGCGCCGGGACGCGTGAGCGAATCCGGCGGCGCGGGCAGGGGCGTCAGCGGGTCCAGGTGGAGCAGGGCGCGCAGGCGCGCTTCGACCAGCGCCTGGCCGCGCCCCGCCGTCACGACGTCGTGCTCGCGCATGGCCATCTCGACGTCCGCGTCGAGCACGTCCTGCTGCGGCGCCAATCCCGCGGCGTAGCGCGCGAGCGCCGATGCGCGGGCGCGGGTGATCAAATCGATCAGGTCGAGGTTCGTGCGGCGCACCCGTTCGAAGTGGTAGTCGTCGTAGAACGCGGTGCGCGTCTCGCGGATCAGGTCGAGCCGCGCGGTCTCGAGCCCGGCGCCCGCGGCATCGGCCTCGGCCGCCGCGGCGGCGCGCCGCGCGCCGCGGCGGTCGAACATTGGCAGGGGCAGCTCCAGCTCGGCACGCCACGCCGACTCGGGCCCGCCACGAGCGAAGCTGCGCGGCGCCACGAACACGCGGACCATGGGGTCGCTCAGCGCGCCCTCGGTTTCCACACGCGCGCGCGCGGCCCGCACGGCCGCGCTCATCGCCGCGTAGCCCGCGTTCCGTTCGAGCACCTGGCGTTCGAGCGAGTCCAATTGCAGCACTTCGCCCGGGACATGGTCACGCGTGTGCGGCACCGGGTTCAGCTCGGGACGCTGGGCCGACCCCGTGCGCGGCGCGAGCGCGAGCGCCAACGCGGCGAGCAGCGCGGCGAGCAACGCCAGGCGACGGGCCGGGCGCGGACGAACGGACTGCGTTGCGATGAGCGACATGCGACGGACACCTCGAAGGATCGCGTGAGAGTGCGCTCCGGCAAGAACCGGAACGCGTGGACGCGAGCCGGCCGCGCGGCGCTTTCAGGGCGCCGGGCCGGTGAGGTCGCCGCTAGAGGCGGAGGATGCTCGAGCGGTGCGGGTCGGGCGGATTCGCCGACCGCGCATGGAACCCGGGCGGGGCGCGGGCCGCGCGTGCGTCGGCCACGACGATCGCATGCGACGCGGCGGCGGCCGCCTGCTCGAACGCAACGCATGAGGCGTGATCGAACTGGAGTGACGCCGGCGTGAACGCCGCGGCGGCATCCGTCGCGGCGGTCCGGCAGCAGTTCGCGCGCTTCAGCTGAGGCGTCGACGCCGGCGCCTCGGCATCCCGGCAGCGAGGGCATTCGCTGGACATCGTCGCCGCGCGGCGAGGTCCGCAGGGACACGCCGATGCGGAGCCCGGCAGCGACGCGAACGTCGCCACCAGCAGCAGCAGGCTCACGAATCGGCGAAGCGGATCGTTCACGAGCGTTCCTCGATCGGCAGGGCGGATGGCCCGTGCCACTCCACTACGATGCGCCGCTGTCCCGCGTGACGCAAGCCGGGGGGCGCCCGGAAGGTTATCGGCATGTGAGGGGGCCACATGGAGCCCCCTCACACACGCGGGCGACGATCAGCCCTTCGGCTGCGGGACGATGCGGATGTACGGCTTCGGCGACTTCCATCCCTGCGGGTACTTCTTCTTCGCGTCGTCGTCGGACACCGATCCCGCGATGATCACGTCCTCGCCCTGCTTCCAGTTCACCGGCGTCGCGACCTTGTGCTTCGCCGTGAGCTGCATCGAATCGAGGACGCGCAGCACCTCGTCGAAGTTGCGGCCGGTCGTCATCGGGTAGGCGATCATCAGCTTGATCTTCTTGTCGGGGCCGATCACGTACACATTGCGCACGGTCTGGTTGTCCGCCGCGGTGCGGCCGTCGCACGTGCCCTCGGTGTCCACCGGCAGCATGCCGTAGAGCTTCGACACCGCGAGGTCCTGGTCGCCGATCATCGGATAGTTCGGCGCGTGCCCCTGCGTCTCCTGGATGTCCTTCGACCACCGCGCGTGATCGGCGACCGAGTCGACCGACAGGCCGATCACCTTGGTGCCGCGCCGGTCGAATTCCGGCTTGAGCTTCGCCATGTAGCCGAGCTCCGTCGTGCACACCGGCGTGAAGTTTTTCGGGTGCGAGAACATCACCGCCCACCCGTCGCCGATCCAGTCGTGGAAACGGATGCGGCCCTCGGTGGTGTCGGCCTCGAAGTCCGGGGCGAGGCTGCCGATCTGGAGTGCCGGGCTGTTCGTCTGGGTCGTCATGATTTGATCCTCCGAGGAATTGTGCCCGCGACCCGCTCCCGGCCGGGAAGCGGGCGGCGTGCCGACCGTTTGCTCAGCGCTTGCCGCCGTGCGCCTGGCGATACGCGTCGCGCTCCCGCATGGCGAGCTGAAGGATGTCCTCGGGCACGATGGTGCCGCGCATCGACGCCGAGAACTGGTCGGCCACGCTGCGGAACTGCGCCACCGAGGCCGGCGTCGCCTTCGTGACCTTGAGCCCGCGCTTCTGCATCTCCGCCACGGCCGTCGTGTCCTGGCGCGGCACTTCGATCTTGAGCCGCTGCTCCATCCCGCGGCACGACGCGGCGACCACCACGCGATCGGGCTCCGACAGCTTGTTCCACGCCTGCTTCGTGATGATCATCGCGCCGACCAGCGGGTCGAGTCCGACGCCCGACATGTACGGCGTCTGCTTGTACCATTGCAGTGTCAGCGCGATGAGCGGCGTCGTGGGATACGACTCGATCATGTTCGTCTGCAACGCGGTGAGGATGTCCGTGGCCGCGAGCGGCACCGGCTGGAACCCGAGGCCCTTCCACTTCTGGATCATCGCGTCGTCGCCGGTGAGCCAGAACAGCTTGAGCTTCTTGAGATCTTCGACCGTCGTGACGGGCTTCTTGTTGAAGAAGTAGAGCCAGCCCCCGTGGCCCCAGTTGAGCAGCACGAAGCCCTTGGCCTCCAGCCGCTGCTTGAGCACCGGCGTCAGCTTGTCGAGCACCGCGTCGAGCTCGGGATACGAATCGAAGAACATCGGAATCTTGAACAGCTGGAACGCCGGATCGATGTCGGCGAGGCCGGCGGTCGTGACCGCGGCCGCCTGGAGCTGCCCGATGCGCATCTTGCGCACGACGTCCGGCTCGTCGCCCGCCACGCCGCCCGGGTAGACGCGCAGCGACACGCGGCCCTTCGTGGCCGCGGCCCACTGCCCGCCCATCTCGCGCAGCCCCTTGTCCCACACCGAGCCCTCCGGCACGAGGGTCGCGAGCTTGATGACGGAGTTCTGCGCGGCCGCCTCGCGCGCGGGCGCGACGAGCACGCAGGCGAGCAGGCCCGCGACGGCGGCGAGGTGGGCGAGTCGGCGGCCAGGTCGGCGGAATAAGCGGAGCTTCGAGACGACGTCGAAACGCATCAGTGAGATCCCTCAGTGGGGGTGGTGTCGGCCGGGGAGTCCAGGAAGAATTCGTCTTCGCGCTCGAGCAGCCGCTTCGCGCGACGCTGCGCCATGATGTTCGCCAGCCGCTGCGTCGAGTCGCGGGACGGATCCACGGCGAGTGCCTGCTCGAGCAACTCGTGGAACTCGCGCCGGTCCTGGTTCATCACCGAGACCGACTGCGCCATCGTCAGGTAGGGGCCCGCGCGGAAGCCATGCGACAGGTCGACCGCGCGGCGGAAGTGGTCTCGCGCGCGCTCGGGTGAGCCGCCCATGGCCGGTGGCATCGCGTCGAGCACGATCATCGCCTCGTGCAGCGAGCCGCCCTCGAAGCCTTCGTCGAGCGCGACGCCGCGCTGGATCAGCGCGCGCACCGCGGGCAGGTCGGCGAGCAGCGTCGCGTCGTCCTTGCCGAGCGAGATCGCGGAGCCCCAGGCGGCCGCGGTCCAGAAGATCGTCGGCACGTCCTTCACTTTGAAGCGCTTCACCGCCGAGTCGGGGTTCGCGCGCAGGTCGCGCGCCATGCCCCGGTAGCCGAGGTCCATGTCGCGAAGACCGTAGTCCCGCGCCCGCACGAACAGCCGCCGCGCGCGGTCGCGCAGCTCGGTCGCGCGCGTGTAGTCGGTGGGCTCGATCTCGTCGGCATCCGTCTGCACGAACGCGTAGGCGTACTGGGTGAACCCGCGGCAGGCGGCGAGCAGCAGCCCGCGGTTCTTCGGCACGATCTGGAGCAGCGACTCCATGGTCTTGAGCCCGAACGGCACGGCCTCGCGGACCAGCTCGGGGTCGTCGTCGGACGAGAACACGTCGGGGCCGTTGGCGAGGGAATTCGCCACGGAGTTCGCGGCGAACCGCTTGAGCGAACAGCCCGGAACGCCGGCCAGCAATGCCACGGCGAGCAGGCACAACACGGCGGCCCGTCGCGCGGCGCGCGAACGCGGGGCATCGTCGCAGTAGGGGGTGATGGGCACCGTGGGTGGCCTCGGCCTGGACGCCGCGCGGAGCGTGCGCGGGAGTTGAGACGCTACTGCCCGCCTCCGGGTCGGTCAAGCCTCACGCGGTCTTGTCCAAAACGAAACGTGAGGCGCCAGAGAGGCGCCCCAGAGGCGCAAATACTGGGGCATTTGGCGCGCCGGAGAGCGCGTTCATTGCACGAATCCGCTTGCCGCGTCGCCGCGATGCGCTCAAGCTTGATGTGGATGAACGACGCACTGATGACCTTCCGCAGGCCGCTCCTGGCGTGCGGCCTCGCGCTCGGCCTCGGCACTTCCCCCGCCAACCTGCGCGATCTGCTGCCGCCACCCGCGCCGAAATTCAAGCTCCACTCCGACGCCGTGTTCGCCGAGGATTTTCAGGCGGGCACGCTCGTTCGCTGGCGCGCGGATCGCGACGGCGTATGGAGTGTCCGCCACGGCATGCTCGTGGCGCAGCTACCCGACGCGAAGCAGCAGCACTCGCTCCTCTACGCCGGCGACTCGACGTGGACGGACTACGCGGTCGACCTCGACGTGTGCGGCATCCGGGGCGTCGACAAGGGCATCGTCCTGCGCGTGAACGGCGATCGCGGCATCGGCTTCGATCTGCGCGGCCCCGGCTACGGGGACCTGAAGATCCACCTGAACGAGCTGCCGATCGCTCGCGCATCGGCCGGCAACGCGAATTCGATGTGGCACCACCTGCGCATCGAACTGCGCGGCAACCGCTGTCGCGTGGCGGTGGACGACGAAGAGGTCGTGAACCGCAAACTGCCGATGGGCACCCCGGCGCGCGGTGCGCTCGCGCTCGCCGCCTACACCGGCGGCGTGGCCGAGTGCACGGTGTACTACGACAACATCGTCGTCACGCCGCTCACGGCCGCGGCTGGGACACCGTAGAGTCGCTCGCGCACAGCGGCGCGCTGACGCGGGCAAGTCGAACTGTCCTTGAGGACAGTTTCGTTCGATCGCGCTACACAAAACTGTCCTCGAGGATTGTTCGGTGTCGAAGCGAACACGCTAGCCCGACACCGCTTCGCGCGCCATCCCATACGCGCGCTCCACTTTCGCGACGCGCACCTCGTAGCCCGCGTACCATTCGCGGCGGCCGGTCTCCTGTGCGACGCGATGCTCGGCGACCGCCTTCCACGCGCGGATCGACTCCTCGCTCGCCCAGTACGACACCGTGATGCCGAGGCCGTCGGCACCGCGCACGCTCTCGATGCCGAGGTAGCCGGGCTGCTCGGCGGCCAGCGCGTTCATGCGCTCGGCCATCTCACCGTAGCCACGGTCCCCTTCAGTGCGCAGACTCGTGAAGATGACGGCCCAGTAGGGAGGCTTCGGCAGACGCGCGAAGGACATCAGGGCGCCGGGGTTCTGTCCGCGTCCGTTGCGATCGTTGGCGCCGCGATCACGAGCGGCGTCCGCGCAACAGGCGGAGTCCGTTCAGGATGACGACCACCGTGCTGCCCTCGTGGCCGGACACGGCGATGGGCAGGCGCAGCTGGCCGAACGGCGTCAGGGGGCCGACGAACACGAGCAGCACGAGGATCACCATCACGCCCACGGCGACGCTCACGTTCTGGATCACGACGCGCCGCGCGCGCTGGCACAGCTGGACGGCGTACGGCAGCGCGTTCAGGTCGTCGGCCATCAGCACGACGTCGGCGCTCTCCATCGCGGCGTCGCTTCCGATGCCACCCATCGCGATGCCGACGCTGGAGCGGGCGAGCGCGGGCGCGTCGTTGACTCCATCCCCGACCATCGCGACCGGGCCCAGCTCGGATTCGATCTCGCCGATGACGCGCACCTTGTCCTCGGGCAGCAGCGAGCCGTAGTGGCGGTCCACGCCGGCGCGGCCGGCGATCACGCCGACGGTGCCGGGATGGTCGCCCGACAGCAGCACGATCGAACGCACGCCGAGCCCGCGCAGCGCCTGGACGACGCCGCGGCTGGCCTCGCGCAGTTGGTCCGCCGCGGCGATCACGCCCCACCGGCCGGTGCGGTGCACGAGCATCGCGGTGTTGCCCTCGGCGTGCAGGCGATCGACCGATTCGCGCGCGGCGGCGGGAACCTCGATGCCGAGCTGGGCGAACAGCGCGGGCGTGCCGATCTCCACCTGCCCGCCGTCCACCTGGGCGACGAGACCCTTGCCGAGGTGCGCGGTGAGTTGCTCGGCGGGCGTCACGGTGATGCCGCGGGCGTCGGCCGCGCGGACCACCGCCTGCGCCAGCGGATGCTGCGAGCGCTTCTCGGCCGCCGCGGCCCACGCGAGCACGTCGGCCTCGCTCGTGCCGTCGAGCCCCGCCACGTGCGTCACCTCGAAGCGGCCGCGCGTGAGCGTGCCGGTCTTGTCGAACGCCACGGCCTTCACCTTGCCGAGCATCTCGATGAACCGCCCGCCTTTGAACAGGATGCCGTGCCGGGCCGCGTTCGCGATCGCGGACAGGATCGTCGCCGGCGTGGCGATCACGAGCGCGCACGGCGAGGCGACGACCAGCAGCGTCATCGCGCGGTAGAACGTGGGCGCGAACGGATGATGCAGCATGAGCGGGATGACGATCATCAGGCCCGCCGCGATCATCACGGCGACGGTGTAGTAGCGGCCGACCCAGTCGGCGATCTCCTCGGTCTGGGACTTCTGCTCCTGCGCCTCCTCCACCAGCGCCACGATGCGGGCGAGCGTCGTGTCGCCGGCTGCGCGCGTCGTGCGCACCTCGATCGCGCCCTGCTGGTTCAGCGTGCCGGCGAACACCTTGTCGCCGGTCTGCTTGGTCACCGGCACCGATTCGCCGGTGAGCGTGCTCTGGTCCACCAGCGACTCGCCCTGGAGGACGACGCCGTCGACCGGGATCGCCTCGCCGGGCTTCACGATCGCTCGCTCGCCCACCTGCACGTCCTCGGCGGCGACCTCGATCTCGCGGCCGTCGCGGCGCACCAGCGCGCGGGCCGGCCGCAGCTTGAGCAGCGCGTGCAGCGCGCGCCGCGTGCGGCCCATCGTGTAGACCTCGAGCGTGTTGCTCAGCGAGAACAGGAACATCAGCACCGCGGCTTCCATGATGTAGCCGATGGCGCCGGCCCCGATGGCCGCGAGGAGCATGAGCAGGTTGACGTCGAAGCGTCCCTTCGCCAGCGAGCGGATCGTGCTGCGCAGGGTGTAGAACCCGCCGGCGAGGGCGGCCGCGAGGTACGCCCCGGTGTGAGCGGCACCGGTGGGATTCACGCGCTCGAGCACGATCCCCAGCACCAGCAGCACGAAGCACACGGCGGTGAGCAGCGCCATCAGCTGGCTCTTCGAGAATTCCGACTGCTCGGCCGGCGAGTGCTTGGCGCCCCAGGGCTTGGTGCCCGACAGCGGCCGTGTCAGCTCGGCCGTGCCGCCCGGCGCGCGACGGCGCACGAGGCCGATGCGCCCCGGCTCGGCGACGACCTGGAACTCCTCGAGACTCGGCGCCGACACGCGCCCCAGCCGCAGCGCGCACTCCTCGCACGCGTCGTGCGACTTGCGCCGCTCGCAGTAGGTCACGCGCTGCGCGAACAGCGCGCCGATCTCGTCGGCGATCGCGTTCAGCTCCTCGGGCGCCACCTGCAGCGGGTCGTAGCGCACCGACAGCGTGCCGTCGCCGAAGCGGGCTTCGAGCGCCACGATGCCGGGGCTCGTCTTCAGCCGGTCGAGCAGGATCTCGAGGCAGCCCTCCCCCTCGGCGACGACCGGCAGGTGGGCGGTGGCGCCGGATTCGGGCATCGGGGACGGCAGGGAGGCGTTCATGATCACCCGGACGTTAGCACGGCCCATTCCCTATCAGCGATACATCGCCTTCAGGCGGCCCCACGTGGACCGGCGCACGCCGACGCTCTCGCAGCCGATGGCCGTTCCGCCGTTCACGTTCGCGCAGCTCAAGGCGCCCGGGAACGACGAGCCGATCGAGATCGGCGGCAGCGGCTCGTCGAATTCGTCGACCGCGTAGATCGTGGCGTTGGTCCACAGCGCGACGGCCGACGACGCACACCCCGAACAATGGTCCGAGTTCGACATCGGGAGCGAGAGCGCGAACGCGAAGTAGCGCTGCGGCGCGGCCTCCAGATTGACGCTGGCGAACGGATAGTGCGTGAGCGAGACTTCGACATTGATCGCGTTGGGCCCCACGAGCGTCGTGGCGTAGAGGGCGTCGCAGTCGTTGCTGTCGCCGTAGCAGAACGCGTTGGGGCTGCCATCGCATCCCACGCTGAGCCCCTTCCCGAGCAGCAGGGCCGAATCGTTGCAGCCGCCGAGCCGCGTGTTCCAGAATTCGGGCACCTCGAGGAGCGTGGGAAACGTGATCACCACGTCGGCACTCATCGACACGACTCGCGGCTGGGGAACGGCGACCGAGAAGCTGCCGACGAGCGTGTAGATCGCCCCGCCCTCGGCTTCGCAGTCGAACATCACGCTGCCGAGGGCCCGCGGATCCCCGCTGCACGCCGACCAGGAGAGATACGTGGGGCCACCGGTCGCGACCGTGGCCCCCGCGTGCGCGCGAGGCGCCGCGAACGCCAGCACGAAGACCACCGCCGCAAACGCGGCCCACGTGCGATGCCGCATCCTGCACGCTCCGCCGCGACGCACCGGCGCCCTCAGTTCGCGACCGCGGCCAGGAACCCCGGACCCGCGCGGTGCACGGCAGCGGTCAAGGTCGAATCCGGCACGTTCCGATCGCACACGACGAAGGCGTGGTGCTGCGCGAGCCGAACGTCCACGGCCGACACGCCGCGCACCTGCTCGAGCGAGCCCTGCACCGCGGCGACGCACGCCACGCACGTCATACCGCCGACATCGAGCGACACGACGCGCTGGTCCGCCCGGGACGCGGTGGTGGCGGCGCGGGGCAGCGAGCGGATCTCGCGGATGAGCCACGGACCGGCGAGCGCGGCCACGAGCAAGCCCGCGGCGAGCGCCACGGCGTTCATTCGGTGACTGGGCATGAAAGCGGAGCTCCGGGGGCGGCGGACCTGCGCCCGACCAAGGGTGAGAATACGCAGGGTACGCGACGGCGGCCCGGTTCTCCAACGCTCGATGGCGCGATAGTATCCACCAGAGAATCCCATGCCCGGCGAATGGTTCTTCACCTCCGACCTGCACGGCCAGACCGCGCTCTACGAACAGCTGCTCGCCATCGCGGCCGCCCACCGCCCGGGCGCCGTCCTGATCGGCGGCGACCTCGCCGCTCACGCGCCCGGCGAGGAGGGCGTGCACCTGCAGCGTGTGTTCCTCGAAGGGTTTCTGGTCGAATTCGCCCGCCGTCTGCGCGAAGCCCACGCCGATGCCGAGCTGCTCGTATTGATGGGCAACGACGACTGGGCGGCGAACGTCGACTGCCTCGAGCGCCACCATGGCACGCTGTGGCACTCGATTCACGGCCGGGCCGTCACGGTCGGCGGAATGCGGGTGGCGGGATCGTCATGGGTGCCGATCACGCCGTTCGTCATCAAGGACTGGGAGCGCTGGGACGACGGCGGGGACGAGCACCCGGCGCGGCTCGCCGGCCTGAGCAGCCGCGACGGCCGGGTCGTGCCGCACGCGTTCGACCCCGCGGACCGGCGCCCCACGATCGCCGAAGCGCTCGGCGTGCTCGAAGCCGAGGGCGCCCCGGCCGACACGGTGCTCGTCTCGCACTCGCCGCCGCGCGACACGAGCTGCGATCTGACGAGCATGCGCGCGCACGTGGGGTCGCGGGCGCTCCGCGACTA
>JANLWK010000046.1:0-6747 GCA_031364505.1 Candidatus Eiseniibacteriota bacterium
TCGCGGTAGATGCCGATGGGCGTCGAGCCGGTCGCGAGCCCGAGGACGGCCGGCCGGCCGGCGTTGCGACGTTCGCGGACCAGCTCGGCGATGCGGCCGGCGATCTGCCGCGCGATGTCGTCATAGGAGGCGGAGATGACGATCGGAATGCGTTCGGGACGCTCGCGCATGGCCTCTCCGTGGTATCCGAGGCGTCGAGTCGCCTCATGGCGACATGGTACCGCGACGTGGACGAAGTGGTCACGGGCGACACGTCCATCCCGCCGGACGGCCCTTCCGCCCCCCGATTCCAACCCGTTGCCTTCGATCGGATGCCCGTCGCCGCCAGGCTCGATGCCGTTCGTGGGTCGGTGCGGCTTCCCCAGGATCCGGCCGTCTTCGCGGACCGCGTCCTTGCGCGCATCCCCGCGACGCCTCCCAATCACCATGCGATCGTGACGTTCAATGAGGCTGGAGAGCTGCCCGCCGGAGATGCATCCTCTCATTCGTACTGGGGTTCGGATGGGTGAAGGCGCTTTCCAATCTCGTGGCAGGAGGGATCGCCGATCGCTGGGGCAGGAGAAGGACGCTGTTGATCGGCTGGCTCGCCGCGGTGCCGGTTGCGCCCATGATCATGTTTGCGCCGAGCTGGAATGTGTCCCGCAGGCTTGCCACTCACGAGCGCAAGGCGGAGACGGCACTCACGTGCCCAGGCGAACGAGGCGGCTCGTCCAGGCGCTCGATCCAAGGGCCATCCTCAGGAAGTAGACGCCGCATGGAAGTGGCTTTCCACTGCCGCCACGACCATCCCAGTCGAAGTCGTGCCAGCCGGCGCCTGAGTCGGCGGCTCGCTGGATGACCTGTCTGCCGCTCAAGTCATGGACGGAGAGGGTGACGCGTCCGCTCTGGGCCTGAAACCACCGGAATCGAACGCTGGCGGTGAAGGGGTTCGGCCCGACCCATCCGGTGAACGCTACGGAAGGAGGGTCCAGCGGAACACTCACCGTAGCGGAATCGGTGAGGCTGATCACCACAGCCTTCGATGGAATGCCATCGACGAGCCCGAACAGCATGTAGTAACCGGCCGGTGCGAGGTTGAAGTCCGCCGGAATCGTTGCGGTCACCGTCGAGCCCAGTTGGCTGAAAGAAAGGGGAACGATCAGCGGTAGGCCACCATCGACCCAATGGGTCACGGCGCTCGTACCGACGAGAACCACCTCCGTCAGCCCATTGGTTCGATCGACGGAGAAGGTCACACTGCTACCGTGCGCCACGCCGGTGGACGAGAACGCCGCGATGCGAGGCCGAATGCCGCGGAAGAGGTAAGGTGGCTCGAAGGCCTCGATGTCGTTGCTGACCCCGGGATTCGCCGGGCCGCCCGTTCCCGCAGTCGTGATCACCCGCCCATCGGGCACGAGCAGGGTCGTGGCGTGGTACTCGCGATACCAGGCCATGTCCGCGCACCGGCGCCAGGTATTCGTCGTGGGATCGTAGACGTCGGTGAGTTTCGTCTGGCCGAATGCGTTGGTCGGTATGCCGTGAGCCGTGTCTTCGAGTTTGCCACCCGCCACGAACACCTGCCCCGTCGGCAGGAGGACCGACTCGGGCTGCGACCGAGTGATGCTGGCGTTGGCGCCCAGCGACCACGTCCCGGCGCTTGGATCGTACAGCTCGATCATGCTGGGCGAGGTGAGCGTGCCGCGGTAGATCCCAACCGCGCAGGCCCGACCATCGGCCAGACGAAACAATGAATGATCACAGTGACCGGGCCAGAAGCGATTCGTCTGAACCATCGGACCCGTATCGTCCCAACGATCGAGGGTCGGATCGTAGAGCTGGGGAGGCCACCAACTGCGGAGCACTTTCCCGGTGCGAAGCAGAACGGCGGGCGTGTACTCCGCCGGATTGGACATCGGGGCCGCGACGGTCCACGCGCGATTGCGAGGGTCGAAGATCTCGCAGGTCTCGGTGCGCTGCGCGTTGGGTCGTTGACCGCCGCCCATCACCAGGAAGCGCCCATCGCCGAGGCGTGCCATGCCCGGGTACCAACGCTGCTCATTGAGTTGCGGCATCACCTCCCACGTACCGGTCCCTGGATCGAACGCCTTGACCATGCGCGTGGCGTCGCGAAAGTTCCCGGTGTCCTGTCCGCCGATGAACAGGAGACGCCCGTCGGGCAGGAGCGTTGGAATGTGACAGCCCTGGATGGACGTTGATCCGGGCGGAAAGGTCTTGGTGCCGGCGACGGGATCGAAAAGCATGGGATCCATCGTGTCGTGACAATAGAAGATTCGTCCATCGGGCAGCAGGCTGCCCGAATTCGTGGCGTAGAGGTTCTCGGGATCCGTGTTCCCGATGGTGGTCCAGCGCCCGGGATGATCGTCTGGATCCAACAGAAAGTCCTGAACCACTTCGACGGTGCCCAGCGTTCGCAGCGTCTCACCATATGCGTAGCTCACGCGCGACGCTCCCACCCGCCATGATCCGGCCGGCACACCTTCGAAGCGGTAGGTGCCATCGAGACCGCTTCGTGCTTCGAGTACCACCGACGTGTCCGCATTTATGGCCGTGACACGAGCATTCGAGAGCGCCGGTGTGTCCCAGCCGGCAATCGTGCCACGCAGGACATCGGCGTGGGCGCCTGGAATCGCGAGCGCGCAGATGAGGCTCCATGCGGCCAACGCCTTGCCCATCGATCGATCCTCCGTTACGGCGAGCAGCCCTACTCGCTGAGGACGAACCGACGCGAGTGGGTCCGTCCGTCGGCAACCAACAGCGCGAAATAGACTCCCGGCGCCGCGCGACGACTCCCGCGATCGAGGCTATTCCAGTCGTGCGCGTGGCTTCCAGCCGATCGAACTTCATTCACCAATGGCGCGACGGTCCTTCCGGCGATATCGTGCACAGACAATTGAACCGCCGATTCGACCCCCAGGGTGTACTCGAATCGGATCGCGCCGTGAGACGGGTTGGGGCGCGGCGCTGCCAACACGACATGCGGACCGATGGACGCGTTGGGGACCACGCCCGTCGATTGACAGGATGCCAGTGGAGTCGGGTCGCCGGACGCAGTCCATGCCGCGACGAACCGACTCCAGTCGTCACAATCGATGTCCACGTCGGCGTCGAAATCGCCAGGCTCGCAGCGTGGAGGAAGAGTCCCGGCGTTGGGTCCCGTGAAGCACATCTCGAACGAATCGCGATCCGCGGCGTTGACCGCGCCGTCCTGGTTGAAATCGCCGAAACGCGTGAGCACCCGCACCATGCGCGAGACCGACGGGACACCCGCACCGTCCACCACGAACAGCATGTAGAAGCCAGGTGGCGCGAGATTGGCGTTCGCCGGTGCCGGCACCGACACCGTCCCGGACGCGAGGACTTGACCGAGTCGAACGTAGCGTTGCGTCATGTTGTTGGAGTGTGTGACCGCGGACAGGCTGACCAGGGTGATCGTGTAAGGGCCTGAGCCCGCGCTGAATGACATCGAGAGCGAGTCGCCGTAGGCGATGGCGGCCGGCGCCGAGTCGATCGTTGGGCGCGCGCTACCGAACAGGTACGGCGGCGAGTAGATCTCGCCGGAGGGATGATAGTCGCCGCCTGCAACCAGAACACTTCCGTCGGGGAGGAGAAGCGCCGTGGAATGGTACATGCGCGCGACCTGATGAGGTGCGACCGCATCCCACGTCGATGTGGCCGGGTCGAAAATCTCCGGCACCATGACCGAGTCCGCGGTTCCACCGGGCGCATTACGTCGCCCCCCGACAACGAGCACCTTGCCGTCCGGAAGGAGAACTGCATTGTGCTGGATGCGACGTGACTGCATGTGCGGGGCAATGGTCCAGACCGGCGATGGCGACGCTAGGTCGATGATCTCGACGGAGTTGGTCGGCGTCCCGCTCGGCTCGACATAGCCGCCCATGAGCATCACTCGACTCAACGTCGGGGGGAGCAAGACGGAAGGCGCCTCGTAGCGCGCCGAAGCATTGGTCGCCGCGATGGGGGTCCACGTGTAGGTTGCCGGGTTGAACGTCTCCGTTTGCGTGTCCGGCCCGGAGCGGAAGACAAGCCCGGTCGGCATGACGTGCAGGTTCGGATAGTCGGGCATCAGCCGCTGCCCAATCAGCTCCCAGTTCGAGCTGCCATTGGGATCCCACCGCTCGATGTCCGGATTGAGGGCGCCGGTTGTGCCATCCACGCCGGACATGGTCACGATGCGGCCATCCGGCAGCGTCACGTTGGTCGGATACCACCGGCCGTCGTCCATGTCTTCGATCGGGAGCCACTGCTCCGAGTAGGGATCGAAGAGCGCCGCCCGCTTCGAGCCGCGGAGTGGGTTGAACTGCAGCGTGCCTCCGGCGACGAGCAAGCGCCCGTCGGGCAGGAAACTGTGCCCGGCGCAGTCCAGGTTCCAGCCAGCGGGCGGCGGTACATCGGTGAGCGCGAGCGTCACTGGATCGAGCACCCAGGCGTGAATGCCAGGAACTCCGTGCTCGGTGGAGAAGATGAGCACCCGACCCGTGGGCAATAGACAGGAATGGATCCCGATCAGCGGCAGGCTGAAAAGGGATGACCATTGGCCGTCTTGCACCGGCGTTTGGGCTCGGGTGGGGCCGGCAACGCCAAACACGAGCGTGACCACGACTGCGAAACAGGCACGTAGCAATCCGCTCACCCCTCGAGTCCGGCCCCGGTCAGATCAGGGTCTTGTCTCGACATGGCTTGACTCTTGCCGGCTCGTTGCCGAAGATCAGCCAAGGGAGCAGTCCAACCGGGATCGGCCCAAGAACTCATGCGCACTTCCAAGACACTGAGACTCCTTGTCAGCATGGCGGTCCTTTGGTCCATGCTGATTTGCGGCCTCAGTGGGCGTAGTTCCGCCATGCAAGAGCCGAGTGCGCCGCCCCCCGACGCGGTTCAATCATCGCATACCCATGCCGACGACGGCCACGAGGAACCGGCTCACGACGACGGCCACTGCGATGGTGATTGCGACTCGCCCGCCGGCAAGAGTTGTCCTCACGCTCAGGTGTGCTGCCAGACATGGGCTCTGTCATTCCGCGTCGACTCGATCGTGCCCAGACAGGTTTTCACGCCGCAGCTCTTCACCGCGCCGCCGACCGTCACGTCATTCGTAGCGATCGAATGGCGGCATCGGCGCGCCGGCTACATCTTCGAATCACCTCCGCCACAATGCCTGCCTTCTCCGCACGGGACCCGGGCCCCTCCGGCCCTAGCCTAGTCAACGGCCTTCATCACTGATTGCTGTGTGCCGTCCGCTGCATCACTGCGGAGTGGCCTCACGCCGTTCTTTGCTAGGGAGTGTATGCCATGAGGATCGTTGCCGGACTGTTGTCTCTGTCGGTTGTTCTGGCGCTCGCCACAGGGTGCGCGAAGGAAGAATCATCGAGCTCCGCCACGCAATCTCCCGCTGAAACGGGCGCGCCGAGCGCATCGGCTCCCACTGCGGGTGAATCGCACGTTGCGGGGCAGGTTGAGGAGATTTCGACCGAGGGATCACCGAGCGAGATCATGGCTCGGGTCGACCAAGAAGAGGCTGAACTCGGAACGATCATCAGCAACGCCGAGCTCGAGGTCGTCCACAAGAAGGCGTTCGCGATCCGCGACCTCGTCGTCGCTGCTGCCGACAAGGCGACGGCCACCGGCGCCGACAAGGCGAAGCTCGATGAGCGCGTCAGCCGGATCAAGTCCCTGGCCACGGACCTCGACAAATCGGGTGATGCCGGTGATTTGAGCAAGACCAAGGCTGGATACGCCGATTTGCGTGTCGAGCTGCGGGCCGTCCGGCAGCTCCTCGGACAGCACCAGTAGGTCTGCGCCATTGCTGCCTGCACGCCGAGTACTTTGCGTGGCGCTGTGGATGACGGTGTTTCTCGCGAGCTTCCCCGCGCTAGCGGGGGCGGTGGTTTTGACGCGCGCGGAAGCCGTCGACGTGGCTGTTGCTCGATCGGCCGAGCTTGGTCAATTGCAGCGAACGGGCGAATTGGCGCGGCAGCTCTCGCGTGTCGGCCCCTATCCGTTCAATCCCGTCATCTCAGCAGATCTCGAAGGCGCACCCTCTCCGCTGTCCTCGCGGGAGTACGTGCGCCGCGTATCCCTGGAGCAGGAAGTCGATCTGCGCGGTGAACGGAGGGCGCGCCGTGCCGTTGGTGCCGCAACCGCCACATTGGCCAGCCATGCTTTGTCCGCTCGTCAGGAAGCGATCGCCGCTGCGGTCGATGAAGCCGTCGGGCGATCGCTGGTGGCCGGAGAGCGTCGAGCGCTCTTGGAAGAGTTGGTCCAGCATGCCACGAGCGTTCAAACCAGCGTAGAGGCCGCACGACGGCGGGAGACCACGACCGGCTTCTCGGTCCGGCTGTTGCGTGCCGATCTCGCCGCCCTCCAGGCCGAGCGGGCCGAAGCCGCCCTCGAGCAGGACGAAGCGAGCACCGAAATTCGCACGTGGCTCGGACTCTCGCCCGGCGACTCCGTGAGCTTCGTCGACGACCTGGACGATTCGACCTGGCACTGCCGGCCCGATTCAATTCTTGCCCTGGCCCGGCGAACGCGGACTGATCTCAAGCGTGCCGCAGCGGCAGAGTCGCTCTCGATTCGACGGCTCGAACTAGAACGCCGGCTCGGCCGTATCAACCCGACTCTTGGCGTATCGGCGGCCCGAGAACGGACCTCTCTCGGAACTTTCCCGCTCAGCGGCGGGGGCTCCGGCGGACCGATCGAGGACACCGACACGGTCGTCGGCGTGCGGGCCAG
>JANLWK010000115.1:0-4821 GCA_031364505.1 Candidatus Eiseniibacteriota bacterium
GACGACATGGACCGCGTGTACGAGGCGATGCGCGACGCTCACGCGATCGTCGTCGGGACGCCGGTCTACTTCGACACCGTGAGCGCCCCCCTCAAGCTGGTCATGGATCGCTGCAATTGCATCACCATGCTCATGCGCGACGGCTCGATGCGGCCGCAGTGGGCGCGCACGCGCCGCGCCGCGCTCGTGGTCACGTGCGGCGAGCGCCAGCGCTGGGAGTACGCCGAGCGCCCCGTGCGCGGGTTCCTCAAGTGGGTGGGCGCCAAGTGGGAGGAAACGCTCGTCTGGGGGCACTCCGACAACGAGCGCGGCAGTGTCGCGACCCGCGCCGACCTGCTCGCGCGCGCCGAGGCGCTGGGGACGCGCCTGATCGAGAGTCCCCCGCTCGTGCCGGAGCATTTCCCGCAGCCCTGAGCCCTGCGCTACAGTCTCCCGCGCTTGGACGACTCCTCGCCGACGTTCCGCGCCGCGCGAGCGGCCGCTTCGCAGCCCGACCGTGGAGCCTTGAGACCCGCATGCTGTTCCTGAACGAAGAACATCTCCAGGTGCGCGAGACGGCGCGCCGTTTCGCCGACGACGTCGTGGCCCCCGCGGCCCGGGACCTGGACGAGCGTGAGGAATTCCCGACCGAGATCGTGAAGCAGATGGCCGAGCTGGGCTTCCTGGGGCTGCCGTTTCCCGAGGCGTATGGCGGCGCGGGCCTCGACACGCTCGCCTACGTGATCGCCGTCGAGGAGATCGCGCGCGCGTGCGGCTCCACGGCCATCACGCTCGCGGCGCACGTGTCGCTCGGCTGCGGGCCCGTCTACGCGAACGGCACCGAGGAACAGAAGCAGAAGTTCCTCGTCCCCATGGCGAAGGGCGAAGCGCTCGGTGCGTTCGGCCTGACCGAGCCCGACGCCGGGTCCGACGCGGCCGGCACGCGCACGCGGGCCGAGAAGGTGAACGGCGGTTGGAAGGTGAACGGCTCGAAGATCTACATCACGAACGGCAGCGTGGCGAAGTACATCACGTTCACCGCGCGCACCGACGCGAGCAAGGGCACGAAGGGCATCAGCGCGTTCATCATGGACACGAAGACGCCGGGCTTCCGCGTCGGCAAGCGCGAGAAGAAGATGGGCCTGCACGCGTCCGACACCGTGGAGGTCGTGTTCGAGGACTGTATGATTCCGGAGGACGCGCTGCTCGGCGAGGCATCCGGCGGGTTCTCGGCGTTCATGAAGACGCTCACCGGCGGGCGCATCTCGATCGGCGCGCTGGCGCTCGGCCTGGCGCAGGGCGCCTACGAGCACTCGGCGCGCTATTCGAAGATGCGCAAGCAATTCGGCAAGCCGATCGCCGAATTCCAGGCCATCCAGTTCATGCTCGCCGAGATGGCGACCAAGATCGAGGCGTCGCGGTTGCTCGTCTACCACGCCGCGGTACTCAAGGACGCGGGAAAGCCGTTCACGAAGGAAGCCTCGATGGCCAAGCTGTTCGCGAGCGAGACCGGAAACTGGGTGACCGACAAGGCCATCCAGATCCACGGCGGCATCGGCTACTGCCGCGACGTGCCCGTCGAGCGCATGCACCGCGACGCCAAGCTCATGGAGATCGGCGAGGGTACGAGCGAGATCCAGAAGCTCGTGATCGCGCGGGAGCTGCTCAAAGCCGTCGGCTGAGACGCGGCGAACGGGCTCCGCATGCGCTGGCATTCCATCCACACCCCCGAGCCCGATGCGCTCGCCGCCGCCGAGCACGCGGCCGGCGCCCTCGCGAGCCGGCTCGGCGGCGACGTTCCCGACCTGGTGCTGTTCTTCTTCAGCGCCCCGCACGTGGCGGGCGCCGGTGACATCGCGAAGGCGCTGCGTGAGCGGCTGAAGCCCGGCTGCCTGATGGGTGCGAGCGCCAACGGCGTCATCTCGAGCGACCACGAGGTCGAGAGCGGGCCGTCGCTCACGGTGCTGGCGGGGGTGTTGCCCGATGTGGCGGTCCGCCCGTTCGTGATGGTGAACGCGGTGTGGACGGCCGCGTACGAGGACGCCGAGGAGTTCGGCCGCTGCACGCCCGGGCTGGACGGCGCCGAGCTGGTCGTCGTGCTCGCCGACCCGTTCACGTTCGACATCGAGCGCTGCCTGGGGGCGTTCAACCGCCACCGGCCGGGGCTGCGCGTCGTCGGAGGCATGGCGGGCGCGGGCACCCGGCCCGGCGGCAACGCGATCGTGCTCAACGACTGGATCGCGCACGAGGGCGGCGTGGGGCTCGCCCTGTCGGGCGCGCTGCGCGCCGACGTGGTCGTGTCGCAGGGCTGCCGGCCCGTCGGGCCGCCGCTCGAGGTGACGCGCGCGGAGGGCAACCTCGTGCACGAACTGGACGGCCAGCCCGCGCTCGAGCGGGCCGAGCAGGTGCTGCGCGCGCTGCCCGAGCGCGAGCAAGAGTTCCTGCGCAACGGCATCTACGTCGGACGGCCCGCGAAGCCCGGGGCACTCGGCCATGGCGACTACCTGATCCGCAACCTGCTCGGCGCCGATCGCGATCATGGCGTCCTCGCCGTGGGCGACGTGGTGCCGATCCGCGAGCGCATCCGCCTCCACGTTCGGGACGCCGAGACGGCCGTCGAGGACCTCGAGTTGCTCCTGGCGCCGCAGGAATTCGACGGCAAGGCCGACGCCGCCCTGCTGTTCTCGTGCAACGGCCGCGGCAGCCGGCTGTTCGGCGTCCACGATCGCGACCTGTCGACGCTGCAGTCGGCGCTCGGTGGATCGATCCCGGTCGCTGGCATGTTCTGCGCCGGCGAGATCGGTCCGGTGGGTGAACGCAACCTGCTGCACGGCCACACCGCGAGCATCGCGATCCTGCGCGGGAAGGCGAGCGTAACGGAAGCGACGCCGGAGGCATGACCCCCATGCGAGCGTTGCGAAGCACGGTGATCGCCCGGGCGCTGGCCGTGGCGCTGGGCCTCGTGCTGGCGCCGATCGCGACCGGGTGCGCGGCCGCGCCGTCCGAGGAAGGCCGCCGCTGGTGGTCGCACATCCAGGTGCTCGCCTCGGATTCGCTGCAGGGCCGTCTCACGGGAACCCGCGGGTACATGGACGCGGCTCGCTACGTCGCCGGGCAGTTGCGTGCGTTCGGCGTGAAGCCGGGCGGGGACGGCGTGACGCGCGGCGACTCGATCGCCGCGTACTTGCAGCGCGTGCCGTTCGTGTCGCGCCGCATTCGCGAGTCGGAGTGCTCGGTGGAGCTGGTGCGCGACGGGGTCGTCACGCCCGTCACGCTCGGCGAGGATGCCGTGATCTCGCTCGGCGCCGATCTCGCGCCGGAGCTCGAGGCGCCGCTCGTGTTCGTGGGCTACGGCGTGTCGGTGCCGGATGCCGGGTGGAACGACCTCGCGGGCGTCGACCTCCGCGGCAAGATCGCCGTCTACATTCGCAGCGGGCCGAAGGCGCTCGACGCCGCGCTGCGGGCGCACGCCCAGTCCACGGCCGTACGCTGGGCCGGCTTGCGCGCCGCCGGCGCGGTTGGGCTGATCAGCGTCGGGCCGCCCTCGCTGCGCGAGATCCCGTGGGCGCGCGCCGCCGCGGGCCGCTTCAAGCCCAGCCTCTCCGCCGACGACTCGACCATCGACGAATTCGCGGGCGTGCGGTTCGCGATGCGCTTCAACGCCGATCACTTCGACAAGCTGCTCGAGGGAACCGGCCGCACGCCGGCCGAGATCTTCGCGCTGGCGGATTCGGGCGTGCGGATTCCGGGATTCGATCTCGGCCGCTCGATCCGGGCGCGCACCCGCTTCGAGCGCACCACCCTCGAGTCCCCGAACGTCGTCGGCATCATCCCCGGCACCGATCCGCGGCTGCGCGACCAGTACGTCGTGGTCTCGGCGCACCTGGACCACCTGGGCGTCGGCGTTCCGGTCGAGGGGGACTCGATCTACAACGGAGCCATGGACAACGCGTCGGGGACCGCGAGCCTCATCGAGTTCGCCCGCCGCGCGCAGGCGGAGAAGACCGCCTTCCGCCGCTCGATCGTGCTGCTCGCACTGACGGGTGAGGAGGAGGGGCTCGAAGGATCGAAATACTTCGCCGCGCATCCCACCGTGCCGGCGGGCGCGATCGTCGCGGACATCAACCTCGACATGTTCCTGCCGATCATGCCGCTCAAGGTGCTCACCGTGTTCGGGCGGCACGAATCGGACGTGGGCGACCGCTTCACCGCGACGGCCGAAGCCGCGGGGCTCATCGTCCAGGACGACCCCCAACCGCAGAAGAACATCTTCATCCGCAGCGATCAGTACAGCTTCGTTCGGAGCGGCGTTCCGTCGCTGTTCCTCGAGATCGGCGCGACCCCTGGGACGCCCGAGGAGCAGAAGCTCAAGGACTGGTCGCGCCGGCGCTATCACCAGCCGTCGGACGACCTGGACCAGCCGCTCGATTTCGAGGCGGCCGCCGGATTCACGCGCCTGCTGTTCGACTTCACGCGCGACGTCGCCAACGCGGACGAGGCGCCCCGGTGGAAGCCCACGAGCTTCTTCCGTCGGTTCGCCGCGCCGGGGAGCCTCGCGGCGCCCAAGTAGGGCGGCTTCGCGTGGGTGCCTGCATGGGTCCGATCGTGTAGTATCGCTGCGACATTTTCCCGGCCGGTCTCCCGACCACATCCCTTCCGGGGTCCCATTCCATGACCTATCCCGACGTGTTCATCGTGGGCGCCGCGCGCACGCCCATCGGCAAGTTTCTCGGGGGCCTGAGCCCTCTCAAGGCGTCGGATCTCGGCGCCGTCGCGATCCGCGAAGCGGTGAAGCGCGCCGGCATCGGCGGCGACGACGTGGACGAAGTGCTCATGGGCCAC
>JANLWK010000117.1:0-9529 GCA_031364505.1 Candidatus Eiseniibacteriota bacterium
TGTCGAAGCCGGTGCCGGTGTCGTGGACATCCACTTCGAGCCGGTCGTCGAACAGCTTGAAATCGACGTCCACCGGACGCGTCGCATCACGCTTGTGGCCGTGCTGGATCGCGTTGGTGCCGGCCTCGATCACCGACATGGACACGAGCGAGCTCGTGTCCTCGTCGAAATGCATGCGCTCGCACACCGAATTCGTGATGCCGTCCAGCAGCTGGAGCAGCTCGAGCCGGCTGGGGATGCGAACGCTGATCACCTCGGGATGCACGAGCTTGGGCATGTCGGGTTCAGGGTTTCCGGTCGGGTACGGACGCCCGCAGCAGGTCCAACGCCTGTTCGAAGTCCCCGGGCAACGGGGACGCGAACGTGCCTGATTCGCCGGTCACGGGATGTGCGAACGCGAGTTCCGTCGCATGCAAAGCCTGCCGCGACAGGCACGAGAGCAAGTCACGGGCGAGGCTACGCTGCCGCTCGGGCAGGATCAACTGCTTCTTGGCGCGCCCGCCGTAGGTCGGGTCCCCGAGGACGGGGTGCCCGGCGTGCGCCAGGTGCACCCGGATCTGGTGGGTCCGCCCGGTATCGAGGCGGATCTCGAGGAACGTGGCCACGCCGAACCGCTCGAGTACGCGCCAGTGCGTGCGCGCCGCGCGGCCGCCGCGGGCCACGACGGCCATGCGCTTGCGCTCGCGCGGGTCACGGCCGATCGGGGCCTCGATCGTGCCCGAGGCCTGGAGCACGTCGCCCCACGCGATCGCCCGATAGGTCCGGCGCACGGCCCGCGTGCGCATGGCCTCGACCAGCGATCGATGCACGCGCTCGGTCTTGGCGACCAGCATCAGCCCCGAGGTGTCCTTGTCGAGGCGGTGGACGATGCCCGGCCGGTCGGCGCCGCCCACCGAACGAATCGCCGGATGGTGATGGAGCAGGGCGTTCACCAGGGTGCCGCTGCGCACCCCGGCGCCGGGATGCACGACCACGCCGGCGGGCTTGTCGAGCACCATCACGTGCTCGTCCTCGAACACGATCCGGAGCGGCATCGCCTCGGGCTCCAGGTCACGCTCGGGCTCGCGCTCCGGCACGAGCAACTCGATCGCGTCGCCGCCGCGCAGCCGCAGGGAGGCGCGCCCGGGCTCGCCGTTCACGCGGACGTGCCCGTCGCGGATCAGCCCCTGGAGGCGGCTACGCGAGAGGTCCGTCTGCGCCTGCGCCAGGAAGCGGTCCAGCCGCTCCCCGTGGGCCGGCGGAGGGACCGAGATTCGATGGCTCTGGGACATCGGGGGGCCGCTCCGCTTCGGCGTGCGGCTCTGGGTGGCGTGCCCAGGTGATGCCGAACAGCACGACGCCGATCGACACCGCCGAGTCCGCCACGTTGAAGACCGGCCAGTACCACTGGCGCCAGCCGATCAGGATGAAGTCCACCACCTCGCCGCTCGTGACCCGGTCGACGAGGTTGCCGAGCGCCCCGCCGAGAATCAGCGCCAGCGACAGCTGCCGCGCGAGCGGGTGCTCACGGTGGCGGATGAACAGCACGAGGATCGCCACCACCGCCGCGATCGAGAAGATCGCGTAGGGGAACGGCAGTCCCGCGCCGAGCCCGAACGCCACACCCGAATTGCGCGTGTACGTGAGCCGGACGATCTCGCCGATCACGTTCACCGGCGCCCGGTGCGCGAGCACGCGCTCGGCCCAGTGCTTGGTCCACTGGTCGAGCACCAGGACGGCCGCGGCGATACCGAGCAGCAGGGTGAAGGATCGCCTCACACCGCGCCCCGCTGCTCCTTCTCTTCCTTCTCCTTGCAGGACACGCACAGCCGCGCCTGCGGCATCACTTCGAGCCGCGGGCGGGCGATCGGGTTGCCACACGACTCGCACACGCCGTACTGGCCGCGGTACAGCCGGCGCAGCGCGTCGTCGATCTCGAGCAGCACGCGGCCCTCGGCCGAGGCGAACAGGAACGCCTTCTCGCGCTCCATCGCGTCGGTCCCGGCATCCGCCATGTGGAACGAGTAGCCCGACAGGTCGCCGGAGCTGTCACGCTGGTTCACCTTGAGCACCGTCGTTTCGAGGTGCCCCATTTCCTTCAAGATCCGGCGACGCTCCAGCAGCAGGCGGTCTTCGAATTCCTTCAGATCCTTCTCGGTCACGCGGGGCGCTCCCTCGGGCGAGGTGATGACGGGTCGTGTGGGTGCGGGGGTTGCGATCCGCGCGGGTGCGACCTTCGCGGGCGGACGGTGAGTGGTGCGGGCGACGGACGTCGGCGGCAGCACGCCGAGCGGACGCACCTCCTCGGGATGCTTGCCGGCGCCCTTTCGATTCGCACTCGACGACGAACGGAGCGCCGGCGAGCCGGGGCTCGCGAGCCTCACGCGACCGCTCGGCTTCGGCGGCTCGGGCTTGACGACCTTGCCGCCCTTGCCAACGGGGGCCCCCTTTGCGCCCTTTGCGCCGACCACGAGCTGCTTCCCGCCCTTGGCCGCGATGGCGGGCTTCACGGGGCCCTTCACCGCGGGCTTACCTACTACTCGGGCGGCCGGCTTCAACGCGGGCTTGCCCACGGGCTTCGCGATCACCTTCGGCGCGGGCTTCGCCGCACGGGCGGGCTTGGCGACGGCCCGAGCCGGCGCGGCCTTCTTCACGGGCCTGGCCGCCGGCTTCGCGGACTTGCCCGGCCGTGACTTCGCAGCGCTCTTCTTATGGCTACGAGGAGACGCCATGGATGTCCTCCCTCGATTGCGAACCGCGACGGCGCTACGCCGCCTCGTCGAGCCGGCGAACCACTTCCGTGATCGTGCGGATCAGCCGGGGTGCCGCCCCGGATGCGATCTGCAGGATCTCGGCGAGATTCACCGGGTGAAGGTTATCGGGCAGGCATGCGTCCGTGACCACGTGAAACGACAGGACGCGCTGCCCCCCGTGAACGGCCACGATGGTTTCGGGTACCACCGACATGCCGACGATGTCCGCGCCGATCCAGCGCATGAAGCGGTATTCCGCGGCCGTCTCGAGACTCGGACCCGGCACTCCGACGAACACGGCGCGCTGGAGCATCCACCCGTCGTCAAGCGCCACGCGCTCGGCGAGGCCAACGAGCGAGCGCGAGTACGGCTCGCTCATGTCGGGAAAGCGCGGGCCCAGCGTGTCGTCGTTCGGGCCGATGAGCGGACTGTCGCCCATGAGATTGATGTGGTCCGTCGCGGTGACGATCGAGCCGACTGCCAGGTCCGGGTTCATCGACCCGACGATGCTCGTGAGCACCACGGTCGCGCATCCCAGCTCGCGCAGCACGCGCATGGGGAAGCCGACCTGCTGCATCGAGTAGCCTTCGTAGTAGTGGCTCCGGCCGTTGAGCACCGCGACGGCGCGCCCCGCGAGTGTTCCCACGAGCAGTTCGCCCGCGTGCCCCTCGACCGTCGCGGCGGGAAACCCCGGCAGATCGGCGAACGGGATCGCGGCCGCCGACTCGAGCGCGCCCGCGAACCCGCCGAGCCCCGAGCCGAGCACGATGCCGACGCTCGGCGCGAGCTTCGTACGCCCGCGCACCACGTCCGCCGCGCGGACGATCGCCGACTTGAGCTCACTCGCCACGCGAGCGCTCCGCCGGTTCGACCGCCGCCGCGATCCGTGCCTGTATGTCCGCCGTCGTCATGCCGTCGACCTCGATCCACTTGTTCCGTGTTGCCCCGCCGCTCACGACGGTCACCGCCGCGCGGGCCACGCCGAGCGCCCGGCTCATCAACCGCACCACCGCGTCGTTCGCTCGGCCCTCGTCGGCCGGTGCGGTCACTTCGATCGCGAGCGCCCCGTCGGCGCGGAAGCCCTGAATCCGCTCCCGCCGCCCGCCGGGATGCACGCGCACCCGGATTCGCGACATCACATGCGGATCGCGAAGTCCTGCAGCGTGCGCACCAGGAACATGTCCGCGAACCACAGCAGCAGCATCGCGATGAACGGCGCGAAATCGATGCCCGAATACACGGTCGGCAGCACCCGGCGGATCGGCCCGCACACGGCGTCCGATATGCGGTCCAGGAACATCACGATGGGATTGCTCGGATCCGGCCGCACCCACGACAGCAAGGCGTTGATGAACAGCACGAGAATCAGGCTCTGAATCAGGAAATGCAGGACCGTCGCCACCGCGGTGAGCAGGTTTCCGATCACGAACATGGAGCCGCCTCTACGTTTCGCGCGGGCCGAACAGCGCCGAACCCACGCGGACCATGGTGCTGCCTTCCTCGACGGCGACCTCGAAGTCGTCGCTCATGCCCATCGACAGGTGCGGCAGCGCGATCCCGAGTGCCGCCTCGGCGCGGTCCCGCAGCTCCCGGGTGCGCGCGAATTCCGCTCGCGCGTCCTCGGGACGCAACCCAGGCCGGCCAATCGACATCAGTCCGTCGAGGGCGACGCCCTCGAGTGACGCGACTCCGCTCAGCACCGCGTGGAGCCCCGTGGGATCGACGCCGTGCTTCGACGCCTCCCCGCTGATGTTCACCTGGACCAGCACCGGAATCCTGAGTCCCGCCGCCACCGCGTACTTCGATATCGCCTGGGCCCGTTCGATCGAATCGATCGTGTGGATGCGGTCGAACAGCCCCACGGCGCGGGCCACCTTGTTACGCTGCAGGTGCCCGATGAGATGCCACCGAATTCCGGACCGGCCGAGGCTCGCCACGGCGTCGCCGGCTTCCTGTACGCGGTTCTCCCCCAGATCCGTGAGACCCGCCTCTAGCTCCAAGCGCATGCGCTCGGGAGCCACGGTCTTGACCACCCCGATCAACGTGACCGCGTCCGGCGAGCGGCCCGAACGTGCGGCCGCATCGGCGATTCGGCCTCGAATGCTGCCGAGTCGCCCGGCCAGATCCGACGGGGGGTCTTTCACGGAACGCGGGAGAGTAGTCGCGTGTACCCCCGCTGGCAAATGCCCAAAACGAACGGGGCCAGCCGACCGGGCTGGCCCCGCGTACATGGTGGAGGCGGCGGGAATCGAACCCGCGTCCGAAAATCCTTCCCCAGCGAGATCCTACAGGCTTGTCCGGCCGATTAAGTCTCGCGCGCTTCCGCTCCGACCGGCGGGATCGTCTGCGCGCCAGCTCGATTGGATCTCGTCCTCGGCCCACGAGCGAGGGCGTTGGACCAGCCTGCGTTTGTCTGACGCTCGCACCGGCCCCCACAGGCGGGAACCGGGCGACCGTCGCTTAGTAGGGGTTACCTACGCAGCGAGAGCCATCTGCTCGTTGGCAGATGAATGGTCCCGCTTTTTTGACGAGGTCACGGGTCCCCGGCCTGCACTCTCTGGTTCTAGATCGCCGTCGAAACCTTTACGCCCCCTCGCGACGCTCATAAAGCCACGATTACTGCGCCGGCTCGGCCGGTCGTCGCTCCGGAGTATCTTCCGATACGCCTTCGCTCCTCCCTTGGTCGCCGGCGTGTACTCGTGTCTTTCTGAGCGTCGCGCCCGATCAAAACGGGATGTCGTCGTCGGGCCCACCGCCGAAGTCGGCGGGAATGCCCTGATCGTCGGAGGGCACCGTGGCGCCCATCTCCTCGGTGTGACCCTCCGGCTGACGCTCGCCCGGACGACCGCCGAGCATCTGCACGCGCAGGGCGACGACTTCCGTCGAGAAGCGCTTCTGCCCCTGCTGGTCCTGCCACTGACGCGTCTGCAGCCGCCCCTCGATGTAGACCTGACGGCCCTTCACGAGGTACTGCCCGACGATCTCGGCCTGCTTGCCGAACACGACCACCCGATGCCACTCGGTGGACTCCTGCTTCTGCCCGTTGCGGTCGGTCCAGCGCTCGGAGGTGGCGATGCGGAGGTTGGCCACGGCCTGGCCCCCCTGCGTGAAGCGCATCTCCGGGTTGGCACCCAGGTTGCCGACCAGTATCACCTTGTTGACGCCGCTCATGGATGTTCTCCGCGGGAATGGTTTGTGGATGTCGCCGAGCATAGGAGCGGTTCAGCGGCGACGCAACCGATTCGGAGCCCTCGGGGCGCCGCGTCGGAACGCGCCCGGCGCGGGCCCGCCCACACCCCGGAATCCCGAGCCGATTGACGCCCGTCCGCCCGCATCGCTATGCTGCGCCCGATTGTGCAGACCCTGTGCCGGGGCGTGGCGCAGCCCGGTAGCGCACCTGCTTTGGGAGCAGGGTGTCGGAGGTTCAAATCCTCTCGCCCCGACTTTCGTGCCGCGCAGCCCTGAGCCCACAGGGGACGGACAGTGACCCCGCGCCTGTAGCTCAGTGGGATAGAGCAACGGATTTCTAATCCGTGGGTCGGGGGTTCGATCCCCTCCAGGCGCGCCAATCCAAACCGTCGCGCGGCCTCCCAAGCCGGCGACCCGCAGGCCGTGACGCAGTACCCCGGGCCACCGGTATCCCCGGGCCATTTTGGTGGTGGATGTAGCTCAGCTGGTAGAGCACTGGACTGTGGCTCCAGTGGTCGCGGGTTCGAACCCCGTCATCCACCCCATTTTGCTTCGCCACCCACGGCGATCGTGCTCGAGAGTGCGCCCGCGCGCCCCTGTCGCGAGTCGCCGCTCCGCCTGCCGCCCGGAAGCCAAGACGCGTCCACCCTCTCGGCGGGCTCGATCCTCCGGATCGGACGACACCGGCGCCTCAACTCGCAACCCCTGCGTTCTTTTGTGCACGGTGATCGCTGGTCACTCTCGCCCATACGTCACCCACCAGAGCCCGCTCGCTGGCTTCGTTGCGGTGCCGAATGCGGAGCGCGAATTGCTGAACCCGTGGCCCGCCGTCGATTCCCGCCGCGCCATGGGAATCCGTGCATTCGGCACGATTGTGCGGCACGCATCCTGCGATCGGCCGCCTGGTCCCTAAGACGTTACGAGACGAGCGAGGAGAACGATATGACCAGGTGGATGCTGCTCGGGCTGATGATGCTGCTGCCGTTGGGGAACGCCGCTAGCGCGAGCGACTATGACTACGACGCGAACCACTGCGACGCGTTCGAGTACAACACGAACCCGGCGTTCGCCGTCCCTGCCGGACGCCAGTACCGGCTGACGATCGACTGCCGACACTGCGGTGGCAACGTGCAGAACTATCAGGTGACGCTGATGACGGCGAAGCGTGCCGTGCCCAATGCCACGCTCCAGGTGCTCAATCAGTACGGTAGGAGCGTCGGGGTCAGCGACCCGGGGCACCACGTCGTGCTCATCGGCACCGTGCCCTTCGACGCCGTGTACACCATCGTGGTGACGAGCGGCAGCCGCCGCAGCGAGAACTGCCTCCTGTACTGCAGCGGCGCGATCTGAGCGGGGCCCTCCTGTTGACTCTTCTTCGCTTCCGGGGCCGATCGGAGTAGCCCTCTCAGCGCCCGCGACACGCGAAGAAAGATGCGAGCGGATCGTGACCGGGTCCGGGCTGCATGCGCGTTTCGATCTCCAGCTTGGTGACCAGCGGCAGTCGCACCATCTGGATGCCATAGGACTCCGAGGGCTTGCCCCAGCTCACCTTTGCCTGCTCGCCGGCTTTCGTCGTCGCCCACAGGATGGTCCCCGGCTCGAGCTGTTTGTACTCGGGATAGAACTGCCGCTGGAGTTCGACCACCGCCTCCGCGATCAGCCGGATCACCCGGTGGCTGCCCACCAGCTTGAACTCCGTCTCGAGCAGGTACTCCAGCGCCGCGCGGAAGTCGCGCCGCCCCACCGTGGCGTAGCGATCGGGAAGTGTTCTCATCGGGAGGCCCCGGGCCGCGTCGCGCGGCTCGAGCACGTTCGCGCTGCGGATCGCGAGCATCCGCTTCGCGGCGTCATCGGACCAGATGAGGGCATTCAGGTGGTGCGTCGTCTGCCAGCGTTCCCAGAAGAACTGCCGCCTCGCAAATCGAATCGACAGCCGCGTCCTCAACGTGTCGGGTGCCAGGAGCGGAGACGTCAGGAATTCGCATTCTATCGCCACGACACCCGGTTCCAGGACTCGGACGCAGTCCGCCAGCGGAACCTCCACCTCGAGCGACCGGCCCGGAGCGATGATCTGCCTCGGCACAATGCCGAAGTACATGCCGGGCTCCTGGTCCATCGTCTGGGCGCGGTTCCGACTCTCCGGGGCCACGCGCATGCGAATGCCCTTGTTGTAGTGCGGCCATGCGTGAAGCGTATCGGAAGTCGGTCCATGGTTCGTGACCGCGAAACGGACCCACACCGGGTCGCCGAGGCGCTACGGTCCGACTGTTCCGGCCGAGCGCGCGAACGGATACCACGGTCAATGTGAGGCGCCGCATGTGCGGCTGCATGCCCGTTCCGGGCATCGGGCCCACCACGGAGAGAAGCACCGCCGGAACGAGCATCAGAGCTTTCAATTCACGCTCCGTCCATTCGCGCCTCGTCCTACTCCTCGCGCGTTTCGCGTAGGTGGCTGAAGGCGGAGTCTTCGCCGACCATGTGCTCGTCGAGCCATCGATCGATGATGCTGCGGCGGAAGCGCCATTCCTTGCCCAGCTTCACCGCGGGAATGCGTTTCTCCTGCGCCCACTTCTAGATGGTCTGGGGCTTGAGGCGCAGATAGTGCGCGACCTCCTCGAGCGTTAGGATCTCGTGATCGAGCGGAGGTCCGCTCATCGGATCCCGCGGACCGTATCCGGCAGCGACGGTGTCCCGACGTCGAGCAGGCTGCCGGCGGCCGGCGCACGTCGCGCG
Organism: Candidatus Eiseniibacteriota bacterium; assembly: GCA_031364505.1. GTDB lineage: Bacteria > Eisenbacteria > RBG-16-71-46 > RBG-16-71-46 > RBG-16-71-46 > JANLWK01. The sequence continues at coordinate 8,655 of JANLWK010000117.1, forward strand.
AGCTCTGCCGGGCCATTCTTCCCTTCGCCGGCGCCCAGCCTTCGCAGCGAATACACGATCGCCGTATAGAAGTTGCCCTCGTTGTGCCGGAACAGCTGGAAGGGACGGTCGCGGTCCCCGACGAAGGGCTGCAGGTTCCACGCCATCTGGATGCCGACGAACGCGAACAGAACGGCCCACACCTTCATGATCGTCATCGCCTTCCGCGGATAGATGCCGCGTTTCTCGCATGCGTACGCGAGGCCTTCGTGCAGCACGACCATGCCCACGAGTCCGGCACCGAGCACGACCACGACGTGCAGCAGCGACAGGAAGTAATACCCCGCTCCCGTCAGCAGGAAGAAGGCGCTCACGGGCACCACGGCCGCCAACAGGATTGCACTCAACGCGAGGGCGCCCATCACGAGCGCGAGCACCTGCGTGACGTGCAGCCGTGAGCCGACGAGAACCTGGATGACGACGAATCCGGGAAAGCAGATCGCGAGCGTGCCGAGGAACAGCACGGGCACCTTGACCGCCGCGGACAGCGCCTGCGGCGCTCCGGCGAATGCGCCTGCGGTCGCGCCGTAGAGCGCGCAGAGCACGACGAGCGTCGTGGTGGCGTAGGCGAGCTTGCTCCCGAGCCCGGACGACTCGGCGACCTCGGAGAAGAACTGCTCCCGGTTGCCGAGCAACTGCGCGATGAACCCGCCTGCTGCGCGGGCGTTTCGATGAGCGCGGGCTCGTGTGGGTGAATCGCGTGTCCGGCGCCGTGATCACGGCGTTCGGCGTCGTCGCGCTCGCGAGCTTGTTCCGGGCATAGCCGGCAGCCCGAGTCCCGCGGGTCAGCGCGGCGGGAGTTGCTCGAGGTAGCGCTCCATCCGGAGGGCGAACGG
>JANLWK010000143.1:0-4229 GCA_031364505.1 Candidatus Eiseniibacteriota bacterium
TGCTCGTCGTCGCCGACGGCATGGGCGGGGCGCTCGCCGGCGAGGTCGCGAGCCAGCTCGCCGTGGACTGCGTGCTCCGCGAGTACCGCACCGGCGGCCCGGACATCGCCGAGTCGCTGCGGCACGCGATCCAGGTGGCGAACCACGTGATCCACGACCACAGCGCATCGTTCCCCGAGCTGCGCGGCATGGGCACCACGTGCACGACGGTCGTGATCCGGGAGGGCGAGATGTTCTTCGCGCACGTGGGCGACAGCCGCGCCTACCGGCTGCGCGACGGGGCGCTGCGGCAGATCACCGAGGACCACTCGCTCGTCGCCCAGCTCGTGCTGCACCACCACCTGACGCCCGAGCAGGCACGCCACGACCCGCGCCGCAACGTCGTCACGCGGAGCGTCGGCGTGGGCGCCGACGTCGAGATCGACGCCGGGCGGGCCGACGAGCCGCTGGCGGCGGGCGACACGCTGCTGCTGTGCACGGACGGCCTGCACGGGCTCGTCGAGGACGCCGAGCTCGCCCGCGTGGCCGCGGGGCCGGACCTCGACCAGGCCTGCCGGGAACTCGTGGCGCTCGCCAACGAGCGGGGCGGCCACGACAACATCACCGTCGTGATCGCGCGCCTCGACGCGTAGCGGCTAAGGTCTCCGCCGCGGAGGCATCCCCTGCGACGCACGCTGCTGACCACGATCGCGCTCGCCGTCGTGGGCGTGCTCGCCACCGCGGCCGCGTGCTGGGTGGCGTACGTCCGCGTGGACGCCGCACTCACCGGCGCGTTCGTCGAGCGCCTGTCGCGGCTGGCGGCGACCGCGGCGTCGCAGGTCGAACCCGAGGCCGTGGCCGAGGCGCGGCGCGCCGGCGACGAGGGCGGCGGATACCTGGCGATCCAGGTCCAGCTCGTCACGCTGCGCAGCGCCGCCGGGCTCGACAACGCCTCGGTCATCGACGCCTCCGGGATCACGCTCGTCGACGTGGCGGCGCCCGACGTGACCGAACGCCTGGCGACGCCGCTCGACGCCGTGGCGCACGCGGCGCTCGCGCGCGCGAAGGCGGGCGCCGCCGCCGTCTCGGACGTCTACACGGCCGGCGGCCGGCCGCGGCGCGCGGCGTTCGCCCCCGTGCGCGACGGCGCCGCGGTCGTGGCGGTCGTCGCCGTCGAGGCCGAGCCGGGCGATACCGCCACCCTCGCCGCACTCGCGCGCCGCCTCGCGCTGATCGTGCTGCTGGGCGCCGTCGTCATCGCGCTGTTCGCGGCCCTGAGCATGCGTGCCGCGGTGGCGTCGGCGCGGCTCGAGCGACGGCTGTCGCGGTCCGAGAACCTCGCCGGCATGGGACGCCTGACGGCGACCCTTGCGCACGAAATCAAGAACCCGCTCGCGATCATCCGCGGCTCGGCCGAGCGGCTGCGGGGCGCCGATCCCGAGTCGCATCGCATGGCGCAGTTCGTGATCGAGGAGACCGACCGGCTGTCGCGCACCGTGGCGCGCTACCTCCAGTTCGCGAAGACCGAGCCCGAGCCGCGCGAGGCCGGTGACGCGCTGCGCCCGCGAGAGACCGGCGACGCGCTTCGCGCGCTCGATGCCACGCTCGCGCTGCTCGAGGGCGAATTCGCCGCGCGCGCGATCACGCTCGAGCGTTTCCGCGACGCGGGCGATTCGGCTAGTGTGCGGCTCGACCCCGAATCGCTGAAGCAGGTGTACCTGAACCTGCTGCTCAACGCGGCGGAGGCCATGCCCGAGGGTGGCGCGCTCAGGGTCGCCGAGCGCGGCGACGGGGCGCGCGTCGAGATCGAGATCGAAGACCACGGCCAGGGCATCCCGCCGGAGGTGCTCGCGAGGATCGGCAGCCCGTTCCTGACGACCAAGGCGCGCGGCTCGGGGCTCGGGCTCTTCCTGACGCGGCGGCTCGTGGAGTCGGCGGGCGGGACGCTCGCCATCCGGAGCGAGGTGGGACGCGGCACCACGTGCATCGTGCGGTGGCCGCGGGCGGGAGGCTGAGGCGTGCGCATCCTGGTCGTGGACGACGAAATCCGGAACGCCGAGCTCACCGCGCTGTCGCTCAAGGACGCGGGCCACGACGCCGAATTCGTGAACGGTGGCGCGGCGGCACTCGAGCGCCTGGGTGCGGCGCGGTTCGACGCCGTGGTCACCGACCTGCGCATGGCGCCGCCGGACGGCCTCCAGTTGCTCGCCGAGATCCGCTCGCGCTGGCCCTCGATCGGCGTCGTGCTGATGACCGCGTATTCGAGCCTCGACACGGCACGGACGGCGCTGCGCGACGGGGCGTACGACTACGTCGACAAGGAAGGCGAGTTCCGCGACGAGATCCGCGGCATCCTCGACCGCTTCGCCCGCGAGCGGCGGCTCGTGGCCGACAACGCGCGGCTCACGGGCACGGTCGAGTCGCTGACGCGCGGGCTCGCCACGATCGTGGGCGCCTCGCGCGCGCTCCAGCACGCCGTGGACCTGGCGACCAAGGTCGCCGTCACCGACTCGACGGTGCTGTTGCGCGGCGAGAGCGGGACGGGCAAGGACCTGTTCGCGCGGGCCATCCACTGCTCGAGCCGGCGCGGCGGCGGGCCGTGGGTCAAGGTCAACTGCGGGGCGCTGCCCGAGCCGCTGCTCGAGAGCGAGCTGTTCGGGCACGAGCGCGGCGCGTTCACCGGCGCCGTGCGCCAGAAGCCGGGCCGCTTCGAGGACGCCGCGGGCGGCACGCTGTTCCTGGACGAAGTCGGCGAGCTGCCGCCGGCGCTCCAGGTCAAGCTGCTGCAGGTGATCGAGGAGAAGACGTTCACGCGTGTCGGCGGCAACCAGCCGCTCACGGTGGACGTGCGCATCATCGCGGCGACGAACCGGCCGCTCGAGGAGATGGTCGAGGCGAAGACGTTCCGCGAGGACCTGTTCTTCCGGCTCAACGTGTTCCCGATCACGCTGCCGCCGCTCCGCGACCGGCTCGAGGACCTGCCGGGTCTCGTCGAGTTCTTCATGCGCAAGCATGGCTCGTCGATCGACCAGCTGTCGCCCGAAGCGCGCGAGGCGCTTGGGCGGTACACCTACCCGGGCAACGTGCGCGAGCTCGAGCACACGCTCGAACGCTCGCGGATCCTCGCCGGTGCCCAGACGATCGACGTCGAACACCTGTCGTTCGCCCGGCCGTCGGCGCTCAAGACCGCGGGCGGCGCGCCCGCATGGGTGCCGGACATTCCCGAGGAGGGCCTGTCGCTCGAGGTGCTCGAGCGCGAGCTCATCCTCAAGGCGCTGGCGCGGGCGGGCGGCAACAAGAGCCGCGCCGCGCGGCTGCTCGGGCTCACGCGCCGCACGCTCTACTCGCGCATGGAACGCCACGGCTTGCGCAAGGCCGGCGAGGCGGACGATGCTGGCGAGGACGCCGTACACGACGAACCGGCCGGACCCGAGAGCGAGATCGCATGAACGTGCTGCGCGGACTACTGCTGGAGAACATGGGCATCAAGCTGGTCGCCGTGCTGCTCGCGCTCGTCGTCTACCTGCACGTGTACACGGAGCGCCCGGCCAGCATGACGGTGGCGTTCCCCGTCGAGATGACGGATCTCGCCGATTCGCTGGCGATCGTGTCGCGCACGCCGCTCGCCGTGCTCGCCGAGCTCAAGGGCACGGGCAAGCAGTTGATCCGGCTCCGGCTCACCGAGCCGCGGCTCAAGGTGTCGCTCGCCGGCGTCGGCGCGGGCCGGTTCCAGCGCGCGATCACGGTCGACGACCTGCCGTCGGTGGTTCCGAACGGGCTCGAGGTCGCGCGCCTCGTCGGGCCGCAGATGGTCGAGGTGCAGGTCGATCGCGTGGTCGAGCGCCCGGTGCCGGTGGCACTCGCGCTCGAGGGCACGCTGCCGCCGGGAACGACGTGGTCGGGCGAGTGGATCGCCGATCCGGCGCGAGTGCTGGTGCGCGGCCCGCGCGGCGCCATGGCGCGGCTCGACAGCGTGCGGCTGGCGCCCATGCGTTTCGAGGCCGGGCACGACACGCTGCACGCGAACCTCGGCGCCGCGGCACTCCCGGCCGGCTGCCAGATGACGCCGCCGCTGGTCGCCGTCCGCGTGCCGCTGATGCGCGGCGGGCACTAGTGTTCCGACTCAGAAGTCATGTTAACGGCGGACGGCCTTGCGAATGACCTCAGCGGGCTCCTTGGTCCACACGAACGGCGTGGGGTGGTCGTTCCACTCCTTGATGTAGCGGCCGATGTGACGGACGAGCGCACGG
>JANLWK010000144.1:0-5056 GCA_031364505.1 Candidatus Eiseniibacteriota bacterium
CGCGTCGCCGGGCGCTGCGCCGGGGGATGCGTGCGACAGCGGCGGGCCGGCCTCCGCCTCGAGAGTCCGGCACATTCCGTCGGCCCCGCGCGCGCGGCAGGCGATGTCGTCGCACACGTGGACGACGCGGCGCGGCCGCGGTGACGTCGCGAGCATCGCGTAGAAGGTCGCCACGCCCCATGCGTCGGCCGGCGGCACGCCGAGCCGCTCGCACACGTAATTGAGGCCACCCTCGCTGATCCAGCCGACGCGCGACTGCAGCGACTGCAGCGCCGGCAGCAGCAGGGTGCGCCGTTCGCGCTGCGCGCGGCCGCCGTGCGCCGTGTGGCTGTCACGCGATTCGACGCGCGCGCCACCGTCCCAGCCCGTTTCGGGCGGACCGATCGCGGCGTCGACGGCCGCGCGCTCGGCATCCTCCGGCCGCGCCTGTCGCAGCCGGATGTCCATCAGTGCGCCCCGCCCACCGCGGTGGTCCGCTCCCCGTTCGCGGCCGGGTCGGATGCGCTCGCCGGTTCGACCCGCACCGCGCAGGCTTTGAACTCGGCGGTGCCCGACTTGGGATCGGTCGCGTCGATGGTGAGCCGGTTCGTCGTCACGTCGTCGGGGAAGTGCAGCGTCATGAACACGACACCCGCGCGCAGCGCCCTGTCGATGCGCGCCGGCGCGACGACGCTGCCGCGCCGCGACGTCACTCGTACCACAACGCCATTCGCGATGCCGAGCCGCGCCGCGTCCTCGGGCGACAGGTCGAGCGTCTCGCCGAATCGGAGCGGCGAGTCGTAGCCCGCGGTCTGGACACCGGTGTTGAACGACTCGAGCCGGCGGCCCGTCGTGAGCAGCAGCGGATACTCGTCATCCGGCGTCTCGACCGGCCCCTCGTGCCGCACGATGGAGAACGGCGCCGCCGGACCGCCCCGCGGCGTCTCCCACAGCCGGCCGTGCAGGAACGGTGTGCCCGGGTGCGACTCGTCGGGGCACGGCCACGGGATGCCGTCGAGCGCCTCGAGCCGCGCGTAGCTCATGCCGCCCGCGAAGTCGGGCGCCACCGTGCGGAACTCGTTCCACACGGATTCACCCGTCGGCGCGCCGAAGTCGACCCCGAGCCGCCGCGCGATCTCAGACAAGATCCACAATTCGTCGCGCGCCTCACCCGGCGGATCCGTGGCCTTGCGCACCCGCTGCACGCGGCGCTCGCTGTTCGTCACGGTCCCCTCGCCCTCACACCACGTCGCGGCCGCCGGCAGCACGACGTGGGCCAGCTGGGCAGTGCGCGTGAGGAAGATCTCCTGCACGACCAGGTGATCGAGGCCCTTCAGCAGCGCCTCGACATGACCCGCGTCGGCGTCGGATTGCGCCGGGTTCTCGCCGATCACGAACAGGCTCGTCATCTCGCCGCGTCCCATGGCGCGCAGCATCTCGGTCAGGTTCCACCCGTGCTGCGGCCGGATCGGCACCTTCCAGTGCGCTTCGAATCGCGCGCGCACTTCGGGGTCGAGGATCTCCTGGAATCCCGGCAGCCGGTTCGGGATCGCCCCCATGTCGCCGCCGCCCTGCACGTTGTTCTGGCCGCGCAGCGGATTGCAGCCCGACCCCCAGCGCCCGACGTGGCCGGTGAGCAGCGCCAGGTTGATCAGCGCGAGCACGTTGTCGACCGCGTCGTGATGCTCGGTGATGCCGAGCGTCCAGCAGATCATCGCGTTCTTCGCCCGCGCGAACGCGTGCGCCGCCTCGCGGATGACCGCCGCGGGCACCCCCGTCGCCGCCTCGCCCGCCTCGAGCGTCCACGCCTCGACCGACTCGCGATAGGCGTCGAAGCCCGACGTCGCGTTCTCGATGAACGCCGGATCGTGCAGCCCCGCGTGGAGGATCTCGCGCGCCATCGTGTTGGACATCGCGATGTCGCTGCCCACGTTCAACCCGAGCCACACGTCGGCCCACTGCGCCGACGACGTGCGCCGAGGGTCCATGACGTAGAGGCGTGCCCCGTTCCGGATCCCCTTGAGGAGGTGGTGGAACCAGATCGGGTGCGCGTCGCGCGCGTTCGAGCCCCAGAGGAAGACGACGTCCGTCTCCTCCACCTCACGGTAGGAGTTCGTTCCGCCTCCCGCACCGAAGACCGTCGCCAGACCGACGACGCTGGGCGCGTGTCAGGTCCGGTTGCAGCTGTCGATATGATTGCTGCGGAACACGACCCGCGCGAGCTTCTGCGCGAGGAAGTTCACCTCGTTCGTGGACTTGGAGCAGCTGAAGATCCCGACCGCGTCCGCGCCGTGCGCGTCGAGATTGCGCTGGAACCCGGCCGCCGCGCGATCGAGCGCCTCGTCCCACGTGGCCGGCCGGAGCGCGTCCCCGTCCCGGACGAACGGTTGCGTGAGTCGCGGATACGAGCGTCCACCATTGCGTCGAGGCATACCGACCTCCTTAGGGTTTCAAGAACCACGCACCCGCGAGATTGACGCACGCCGCGCGCGGGGGCAAGACGCGAGAGGCGCGGCAGGGCGCGGCGACGCACGGCCACGAGGCGTGGCGCGGCGGTCGTGATGCGCGGGGGCGCGGCGGCGCGGGGGCGTGCCAGGCTACGCTCCGGGCGCCACGGGCGTGCGTGCGCGGCGCGCGGGGTGTGCGGCATCGTGGCGAACGGCTTGGCACGCGGGGGCGAGGGCGCAGCGGCGCGCATCGCGAGGCACGGCGATGCGGCGGCGGCCCACGCCACCGCCCTGTCGCCTCGTGCCAGCGAACCGGCGCGACGCTGAACTCTCGTGTGCACCGTCGCCTTCACGCGGCCACGGTCTCCGTTCTCGCGCGCGGGCAGAGATGTTTGAGGGCCGCTCGCACACGTTCCTCGAGCGTGGCGTCTCGCATGTTGGCGCCGTGCGTCAACGCACCTCGAATTTCGACCGACTTGTATCCCAGCTCCCGAAGGCATGCCGCCAGGTCCTCATCGGTGTCGCTGGCGACCGTCGCGTCGGGTACGCGCGCCTTGCTCCACGACCGCGCGCCTTCCCTCTTCTGCTCCATGAACCGCTCGCCGAACACGCGCTCTGCGTCGAGCTGGTTGTGACCGCGACAGCGGAGGCGAAGGTTCTGCAGTGTCGCCGCACCATCTCGCGCGACCGGCACGATATGGTCGAACTCGAGCAGCGTTCGTGACTCGCACCGATGGCCGCCGTCGCCGACGAACGTGCATCGGCCCCCGTCGCGCTCCCAAACCGCCCGCCTCACGTGCGCCGGGAGGTAGCGCGGATCGTCGCTCGGCGCGCCAGCCCTCGCCCGCGGACGGCCCGTCGCCGCGAACCTCTGCTTCTCGAGCCGCGTGACGAGAGCCTCCGCGCCCCGTTCGATCACCGCCGCCAGGTCGCCGCTCGGCGCCACGTGCGACATCAATGACTGCGCGTATTGCAGTTGCTCGTAGGCGGCACGGCTGATCGTGAGCTGCAGCGTGACGCGATCCGACGCGGTCGGCTTCGCGATCGAGCGCAGTGCAGCGCTTCGGGACTCATCAGACTGCGATGCCACGCGCGAGTCTTGTTCAGTGCCATTGAACGAAACGTGCTGCGCAGCACCTTCGGCGCTCTCGGACACGAGTGGCAGTGACTCCGTCGTGGGAAAGCGCTCGCCAAGGATGAGCGCGATCTCGGAACAGGTCTTGAGACTCACGGCCGAGAGCAGAGCGTCCGCATTCTCGGCCGACAGGTAGGGAGCGATCTGACACAGACCCGTGAGATGGACGCGCCCAGCCGCAAGCGCCGCGAAGACCACCGCGAACTGCCGCGCCGCACGCGCCGCCTGGATGCGCTTCTTCGCGGCATCCTCTGACATCCGAAGCTCGCCCACGCAGTACGCGAACATCGAAGGGCAGCCGGCCGGCAGATACAGCCGCCGCGAATCGACTTCCGCGACATGCGCCAGCACCGCCGCCAGGGTGGAGCGCTCCTGCGCGAGGAGCGAGGTCAGATCACGAACGAGTGCCACATCGCTGAGACGAGACAGATCGAAGGTGCGCATGGTTCGCATGCTCTCTTCGGGGGCGCACCGTATCGCTCGACCGGATCATCGATCCGGATGGAAGGGACACTCGCATTTGTATCACGCGTATTTTCGACGCGCGGAGATCGAATGAGAACGCGCGCCGGGAGACGTCGCGACAACTCTGATGCGGTAAGCCAAATACGGACGGCTCCGCGTCACCTGCGCGGAATAGCGCACGAATGGAATGTGGTCGCGCGCCAACCATCACGACACGCTCGAAATGGTGTCAAGAGGAGAATTGATAGATCGTTTGTCGCGCCGATCGATCGAGCACTCGATCGTGGGCAGTGCGCACAGCAGCTTGAGAAACTTGCGCCACCGCCGCATCGCGCGCGCACTTCCCGCTCGCGCGGAAACCCTCGCGCACGCCCGCAGTCCCATTCGCGCGCCGCGCCCACGTTTCACCTCGGGCGCCGCGCCCCCGAACTCGCACTTCCCGCTCGCACGCGCGCCGGCCGGCCGCGACCGCGCCCGGCATGTCGCCGCGCCCGCGTTCACGCCGCGCCGCGCCGCACCCCCGCCCTACGCCGGCGCCTCGCCGTCCTTCCAGCTCAGGATCGCCCTGGGGATCAACGGGAGGAACAACAGGATCGCCAGCGTCGTCGCCACGTTCGCGATGATCAGCGAGTTGAACGTGAAGTGGAACTGGTCCATCAGCTTCGAGCCGAGCACGTCGCTCAGGGCGATGCCGAAGTTGCGCATGCTCATCATCAGCGAGAAGCCGAGCGCTTCGCAGCCGCGCGGCGTGGCGCGCACCGACAGGTCCATCACGGCCATCTCGGCAAGGATCAGGCAGAAGCCGTTGAAGACGTGCGCGAGGGGCGCGGTGGGCTGCGTGTACATCATGTAGAAAAGCGTGGTGAGCCCGTTCAGCGCCACGCCCACAAGCAGCAGGACACGCAGGTTGATCTTGCGGCAGAAGAAGGCATACGCCAGCGCCGCGAGCACGCCGAACGCGGCTTCGAGCGCCGACAAGAACCCGATGAAGACGTGCTCGAGGGGCGCGGTGGGCTGCGTGTATATCATG
>JANLWK010000147.1:0-5513 GCA_031364505.1 Candidatus Eiseniibacteriota bacterium
GCGCTCGGTCTTGGGATCCTTCGCCTTCGCGAGCTCCTCGCGGTACAGGATGTTCACGGCGCCCTCGGCGCCCATCACGGCCATCTCCGCGGACGGCCACGCGACGTTGTAATCGCCGCGGATGTGCTTGCTCGACATGACGTCGTAGGCGCCGCCGTAGGCCTTGCGCGTCACGACCGTAAGCTTGGGCACCGTGGCCTCGCAGTACGCGTACAGGAGCTTGGCGCCGTGACGGATGATGCCGCCCCATTCCTGGCGCGTGCCGGGCAGGAAGCCGGGCACGTCCTCGAACGTCACGAGCGGGATATTGAACGCGTCGCAGCAGCGCACGAAGCGCGCGGCCTTGACCGACGAGTCGATGTCGAGCACGCCGGCCAGCACCTTGGGCTGGTTGCCGACGATGCCGACGGCCTGCCCGTTCAGCCGCGCGAAGCCGATGATGATGTTCGGCGCGAAGTGCTCCTGCACCTCGAAGAAGTCGCCGTCGTCGACGACGCGCCGCACGACGTCCTTCATGTCGTACGCCTTGTCGGACGCGTCGGGAATGATCGTGTCCAGCTCGGCGTCGCGGCGGTCGATTGGATCCGTCGCGCGCGTGCGCGGCGGCTCCTCGTTGCAATTCGAGGGCATGAACGACAGCAGGCGTTTGACGTGCCGGATGCAGTCCGCGTCGTCGCGGCAGGCGAAGTGGGCGACGCCGCTCTTCGTGTTGTGCGTCATCGCGCCGCCGAGGTCCTCGAAGGTGACCTCCTCGTTCGTCACGGCCTTGATCACGTCGGGGCCGGTCACGAACATGTTGCTCGTGCCCTCGACCATCAGCGTGAAGTCGGTGATGGCGGGCGAGTAGACGGCCCCGCCGGCGCACGGGCCCATGATCGCGGAGATCTGCGGTACGACACCCGAGGCGAGCGTATTGCGCAGGAACACGTCGGCGTAGGCGCCCAGCGAGACGACGCCTTCCTGGATGCGCGCGCCGCCCGAGTCGTTGAGCCCGACGACGGGTGCCCCGTTGTCGAGCGCGAGATCCATGATTGCGCAGATCTTCCGGCCGTTCGCCTCGCTCATCGTGCCGCCGAACACCGTGAAGTCCTGGGCGAAGCAGTAGACGAGCCGCCCCTCGACGGTCCCCCAGCCGGCCACGACGCCGTCGCCGGTGATGCGCTTTCGGTCCATGCCGAAGGCGGTACTGCGGTGCGTGACGTGCGTGCCGATCTCGACGAACGAGCCCGGATCGATGAGCAGCTCGAGGCGTTCGCGCGCGGTCAGGCATCCCTTGGCGTGGATCTTGGCCACGCGCTCGGGGCCGCCGCCGGCGAGCGCTGCTTCGCGGCGCCGTTTCAGCTCGGCCAGGCGTTGCTCTCGGTTCAATCGTCCTCCGTTGGCGCGGAGCATTCCGCGGCGCGGCCAAGTTACGCGGCAGGCGCGCCCCCGGCAAGCGGGCCTTTTCGGCATCCGGGCCGCGGGCGGCGCCAAGGGCCCGAGCCGGCCGCGTGCCGCGCGGGAGCGGCGGGTCGCGGGGCGCGGGCGTGTGGTAGCGTGCCCGGCCGCACGACATCCATCAGCCGGAGGAGAGGCATGAGCGAAACGGACATCACGGGGCGCATCCAGGCGGACATGACCGCGGCGATGAAGGCCAGGGATGCGGACACGCTGAGCACGCTGCGCATGCTCAAGGCGGCGCTGCTCGAGGCGAAGACGAAGAAGGCGAAGGACGACTCGCTGACCGAGGCCGAGGCAGTCGAGGTGCTGCAGCGTTACGCGAAGAAACGCCGCGAGACGGCGGACGAGCTGGCGAAGCTCGGCCGCGAGGACCTGGTCGTGAAGGAGCGCGCCGAGATCGACGTCACGATGCGCTACTTGCCGCAGCAGATGAGCGAGGACGACGTGCGCGCGGCCGTGCGCGAGGCGGTGCAGGCGAGCGGCGCGGTCGGCCCGAAAGACATGGGCCGCGTGATGGGGCTCGTCCTGGCGAAGGTGAAGGGGAAGGCCGAGGGCGGCCTCGTGTCGCGCCTCGTCAAGGAAGCGCTCGCGGGAAGCTAGCCGTCGCGCCGTCGCGCCGCACGGCACCGCCGCGGCGGAGCCGGACGCCGCGCTATTCCGTCGGCGCGGCCTCGAGCGCGGCGGAGTCATCGGCCGCCGGCACGTCCGCGGGCGCCGGCAGCGTCGTGTCGCCGGCGGGCGGAACCCACACCGTGGGCGGCACCCCGGGCGGGCCGGGTGGCAGGATCACGGCAGGCGGCTGGGCGCCGGTCGCGAGCACGTACTGGGCCTCGTCGAGGAAGCCGCGGCGGCGCATGCGCTGCGCGATCATCCGGGCGCGGCGCTCGATACGCCGCGGCGGGGCGGTCGGCGAGAACCGGCGCGGGTTGATGATCACCGCGGCGAGCAGCACGGCCTGGCGCGCGTCGAGCTGCGAGGCGCTCACGCCGAAGTGCCGGCGCGCGGCGGCCTCGATGCCGTAGACACCGTTCCCCCACTCGATCTCGTTCAGGTACAGCTCGAAGATGCGCCGCTTCGTGAGCGTGCGCTCGAGCCTCAACGCCAGGAACGCCTCCGTCAGCTTGCGCGCGGGCGTGCGCCCGTCGCCCAGGAACAAGTTCCGCGCGAGCTGCTGCGTGATCGTGCTGCCGCCGCGCACGACGCGATGCTTCTCCAAGTTGCGCTGCGCCGAGGCGCGAATCTCCTCCCAGTCGAGCCCGCCGTGGGCGAAGAACGCGTCGTCCTCGGCGATGAGCACGGCACGGCGCAGCAGCGGCGAGACGCGCTCGGCGCTCACCCAACGCTGGTCGACGCCGGCGCGCTTGCCCTTCGCTGTCGCCTCGTGCGCCCGCTGCTCCATGAGCGCGGTGCGCTTTGGCACGTGGCGGGCGAGGGCGGCGACGTCGTAGCGGGCCGCGCGCGCCGAGCACCACGCCGCGAACGCGCCGCAGGCGGCGACGAGGCCCAGGAGCACGAACGCGGCCCCGCGTAGACGTCGCGGTGGCGCGGGGCGTGCCGGCGCGGGGCGCGGCGGCGGAGCGGCGTCCGGGCCCGGCGGCGTCACCGGCGGCAGCGAGTCCGGTCGCTCAGGCGCCAGGCGTAGCGGGGGGGCCGACGACGACGAGCGTCATGTCGTCGCTCTGGAGCGCCCGCCCGCGGAAGGTCTCGACGGCCGTGAAGATGCGGTCGATCACCTCCTGCGGGGCCGCGGTGCCGTGCGTCTGCCACAAGGTGCGCAGCGGCTCCTCGCCGAACTCCTCGCTGCGGATGTCGAGCGCCTCGGTGATGCCGTCGCTGTAGAGGAGCAGCGAATCACCGGGGCCGAACGCGCACTCGCCGGCCTCGTAGGCGGCGTTCTCGAGCAGCCCGAGCGGTAGTCCGCCGGTGACGAGGTTCTCGAGCGTGCCGTCGGCGCGGCGGAGCAGCGGGTAGTTGTGCCCGGCGTTCGTGTAGCGGAGGGCGCCCGCGTCCTTGTCGATCTCGGCGATGAACAGCGTGATGAATTTGCCGTTCGCCGACCGCACCACGCCCTCGTTCACGGCGCGCAGCGCCTCGGGAATCGGCGTGCGCCCGTCGCAGAAGGCGCGGATCGACGCCTGGACGTTGGACATGAGGAGTGCCGCCGGGATGCCCTTGCCCGACACGTCGCCGATGACGACGCTCGCGCGGTGCTCGCCGATCGTGAAGAAATCGAACGCGTCACCGCCCACCTGACGCGCGGGCGCCACGCGGCCGACGATCTCCCAGGCGCCGAACCGCAGCGGCCGCGAGGGCAGCAGGCTCACCTGGATGCCGCGCGCCGTGTCCAGCTCGCGTTCGAGCAGCTTCTGGCGCTCCTCCAGGCGGCGCTTCTCCTCCGCCTCGATCTTGAGCCGCGCCTGCTCGATCACGCTCGCCGAATTTGCCGCGACGATCGACAGTAACTGGATCTCGTCCTCGGTCCACGCGCGGCCCGGCGTGCGGCTCGTCACGGCGAGCATGCCCGTGAACCGGTTGCCCGACTTGAGCGGCACGGCGAGCACCGAGCGGATGCGCGTCTCAATCGTGCGCAACGCGGGAAAGCGCGAATCGACGACGAGATCGGGGGAGGCGAGCGGCTCGCCGCGCGCCATCAGGAAGCCCATCACGAAGGTCGACACCGACTGCGGCCAGGAGCCCGACTCCATGCCCGGCTTCTCGCGGCGGATCAGCGTCTTCGCCATCGGCGTCGCCTCTTCCTCGGCGAGCACCCGGATCGAGCCTTCGTCCGCCTGGAACATGCTGGTCGTCTTCTGCGCGATCCAGTCGAGGATCGGCTGCAACTCGGAGTTCGACGCCACGACCTGGCACAGCTCGTACATGAATCCCAGCTCGGCGCGGAGGCGTTCCGCGGTCACGGCATTGGCGGCATCGTCCGGGGCCTGGGTCATGGGGGTCTCCGAGGGGATTCGAGTTCGAGCGGGGATTCTATCGCAGACGCGGGCGGTTTGCCGCAGCCCAGTGCCGTTCCTATACTCCCGCGCGGTTCCGCACCGCACGGCGCCGCGTGACGCGCGCCCCGAAGGGAGTCCGATCACATGACGACGAGTCCCAGCGCCACCTATACGAACCTGCGCCTCGAGCCACGGGGCGCGGTGAGCGTGCTCACGCTGAGCCGGCCCGCCGTCTTGAACGCGCTCAACCGCGAGACCCTGGCCGAGCTGGACCGCGCGGTGCGCGCGTTCCTCGGCGATCCCGCCCAGCGGGCGCTGATCGTCACCGGCGACGGCGAGACGAGCTTCGTCTCGGGCGCCGACATCAACGAACTCGCCGCGCTCGACGCCGCCGGGGCCGAGGAGGCCTCGCGCTTCGGCCAGCGCGTGTTCGACCTGCTCGCGAACTCGCCCAAGCCCGTCATCGCCGCCGTCAACGGCTACGCGTTCGGCGGCGGCTGCGAGCTCGCGCTCGCGTGCCACATGCGGCTCGCCAGCGAGAACGCCGTGCTCGGTCTCCCCGAGGTGACGCTCGGCATCATTCCGGGTTACGGCGGCACGCAGCGGCTGCCGCGCCTCGTCGGCCTCGGCCGCGCGCTCGAGATCATCCTGTCCGCGCGCCGCGTCAAGGCCGACGAGGCCGAGCGGATCGGGCTCGTCAACCGTGTGGTGCCGCGCGAGAAGCTGCTCGACGAGGCGCTGGCGCTCGCCGAATCGATCCTCAAGACGGGCCCGCTCGCGGTGGCCGCCGCGCTCGAGGCGGCGCGACACGGGCTCGAGTCGAACCTCGAGGACGGCCAGCGTCTCGAGAGCGCGCGGTTCGGCCTCCTCGCCGCGAGCGAGGACATGCACGAGGGCATGCGCGCGTTCCTCGACAAGCGCCCCGCCCGGTTCACCGGCCGTTAGGAAGCCGCAGCAGTCGCCCGGAGCCCCCCAGAGCCTCCCAGGAGATCCGATGAACGATGTCATCGCCATGCTCGTCTCGACCGTGCTCGGCACGCTCGTCGGCTGGGAACGGCAGATGGGGCGCAAGCCGGCCGGGCTCCGCACGCACGTGCTCGTGTGCATGGGCTCGACGCTGTT
>JANLWK010000163.1:0-2068 GCA_031364505.1 Candidatus Eiseniibacteriota bacterium
GGTGATCCTGCTCGCGTGCGCCGGCCCGTCGGTCGGTGCGGCGGCCCTTCCATGGCCCGGCGAGACGTGGAGCGCCGCCACGAATCTCACCTCACTCGCCGCGGCCGAGTGGGCGACGAACCTGAGCGGCGCCTACTGGAATCCGGCCGCGCGCCGGTTGTGGGTCTGCACGAATGGTCCCGCGAGGTTCTGGTCGCTGCGCGAGAACGGCGCCGGCGGATTCGCCATCGACCAGGCGTTCACGGGGACGGGTGATCTCGAGGCCATCACGCAGACGGATGCCGCCCCGGACCGCGTGTTCGTGCTCGACGAGCAGGCGCGCACGATCCGCTCGTATCGCGTCTCGGACGGCGCGGCGCTCACCGCCTGGTTCCTGGGAACGATCACGGATTGGGGCAACCTGGGACCCGAGGGACTCGCGTTCGTGCCCGACGCGTGGCTCACGCAGCGCGGCTTCGTCGACGGAGCGGGTGCGGCGTATCCACAGAGCGTCCATGGGGCGAATGGATTCGGCGGGCTCGTCTTCGTCGCCGTCCAGACCTCGGGCTGGGTGTATGCCTTCGATCTCAAGACCGACGGCACGTACGTCTTCGTCGGGCGCTACCTGACGTCGCGCACCGAGAGCTGTGAGCTGACGTTCGATCCGTCGCTCGGCCTCATGATACGTGCTGCACAACATCGACGGGAACCTGCTCGAGATCACAGACCTGACGTCCACCACCGTGTCCGGCAACCGCCGGTTCTCGACGCGGAACGAAGTCCAGGTCCCGAGTGGCTCGAACATCGAGGGCTTCGCCGTGACTCCGGCGCTGACCGGAGCCCAGGCGATCGGCGATCACTGGGCCTTCTTCACCGACGACGACAACGCGTCGGGCGCGCTGCGCTGGTTCAAGCAGCTCCCGTCGCGACTCGTGGAGAGCGCCGGAGACGACCAGACCGCGCCCGCCGGCACCATCGTGCCCATCCCGCCCGCGGTACGTGCCGACGATCCGTTCTCGAACCCGCTTCCGTCGTTCGCGATCGACTTCGCCGTCTCCATGGGCGGGGGCTCGGTGACGGGAGGGAACGCGAGCACGAACGCGAGCGGTATCGCGAGCGTGGACGCGTGGACGCTAGGCCCGACGGCGGGACAGAACGCGCTCACGGCGGCGGGCGCCGGCCTCACCGGCAGCCCGCAGACGTTCACCGCGACCGCGACGGATCCGGCGGGCGTTCCCGGCCTCGACCCCGACCGCTTGGGCCTCGGTGCCCCGGTGCCGAACCCGGGCCGCGAGGAAACGCGCGTCTCGTTCCGGCTGCCCCGGGCCGCCTTCGCCACGATGAGCGTGTTCGACGTGCAGGGGCAGCTCGTGAAGACGATCGCCCGCGACGCATTCCCCGCCGGGCGCCACGAGGCCGTGTGGGACGGGCGCCGCCCCGATGGATCGCGGGCGCGCGCGGGCGTCTACTTCTATTGCCTGCGCAGCGGCGATTCGCGCGCCACCCGCCGGGGGCTGTTGCTCCCGTAGGCGGGGCGGCCCGTCCGTCACCGCGCGGCCTCAGTTTTGCGGGGACGACGCGGCTCATCCTGTGGGAGAATGCTGCTTCCCCATGGAGGCCGCCATGATTCGACTCCCGCATGCCGTCGCACCCAGCCCCCGCTCGTCTGCACTGCTCGTCCTCGGCGTGGCACTCCTGCTGGGTACTCCCGCGGGCGCCCCGGTCGTGAGCCGGGCGGTGCTCAAGGCGTTCTTCCAGGAGGGGCCCGGGCGCACGACGAACCAGCCGTATGCGGCCGACACCGACCTCCTGCTCACTTACATCGGTGGCCTCGCGGGCACGCCCTCCGGGTCGGGCGTCACGTCCGGGCTCTACCTGTACGACTCCTCCGGCGAGCCGCTGACCTCGGGGACGGGAGCGGTCGTCTGCGCACCGTGCCTGTTCGAGACGGGTGGCTCGTCTCCCCGCCGCAGGACCATCTCGATCGAGGACCTCATCGTGGCGCACGGAGGCTTCGGGACCAGCACGAATCCGCGGCAGGGCTTCATGGTGCTCGACGTCCCGAACGAGGCGGATCGCCTCTCGGCGG
>JANLWK010000179.1:0-10566 GCA_031364505.1 Candidatus Eiseniibacteriota bacterium
CCGGCCAGATCGTCGCGCTCAAGCGCGCCATCGGCCTGCCCGCCGTCGATCCGTCCGTGAGCAGCTAGGGGAGGCATTCATGTTTCGCACGATCGCCGATTTCGAGGATGCGTGGCGCGAGGAGTCGAGCGCCACTCTGAAGATGCTCCGCGTGCTGAACGACGCGGCGCTGTCGCAGGCCGTGAAGCCCGGCGGCCGCACGATCGGCCGGCTCGCGTGGCACATCACGATGTCGCTCCGCGAGCTGCTCGGCGAGGCGAAGCTCGCGATCGAGGGCCCGCACGGCGAGGACCCGCAGCCGAATCTCGCCGGCATCGTCCAGGCCTACGAGACGGGTGCGAAGCGCGTCGCCGAGGCCGTGAAGGCGAAGTGGACCGACGCCCAGCTCGCCGAGAAGGTGCCGATGTACGGTGAGGAGTGGACGCGCGGCAAGGTGCTGGCCGTGCTCATCACGCACGAGATCCATCATCGCGCGCAGATGACGGTGCTGATGCGCCAGGCGGGACTGATCGTTCCGGGCATCTACGGCCCGGCCTACGAGGAGTGGGGCGCCTACAACATGCCGCCCCAGCCGTGAGCGCGGGTTCGGCGCCGGCGCCGCGGGGGCTCGTCGACGCCGCGGTGCTGGTGCCCGTCTACCGCGACCAGGCGGGCGAGTTGCGTGTCGTGCTCGTGCGCCGCTCCGAGGGCGGGCCGCACGGCGGCCAGATCGCGTTCCCGGGCGGCAAGCTCGATCCCGACGACGGCTCGCTCCGCGACGCGGCACTGCGCGAGGCGCGCGAGGAGATCGGCCTGCCGTCGGGCGCCGCCCACGTGCTCGCCGAGCTGCCCGCGTTCGAGACGCGCGTGACGGGTTTCCTCATCCACCCGTTCCTCGCACGCATCGTCCCGCCGCCGCAGTGGACGCCCGCCGAGCGCGAGGTCGTCGAAGTGCTCGAGCCGACGCTGGCAGAGCTGATGGATCCCGCGCGCCGCGCCACGTCGGTCGAGGTGTTCGACGAGTGGCCCGACCCCGTGCGCATCGACTCCATCGATGTCTCGGGCCACCGCCTGTGGGGCGCCACCTACCGCATCCTCGCGCCACTCCTGCCGAGGCTCGCGGCGGGCGAGTGGGACGTGTAACGAGAAGCTGAATTGTCAGCGAGTCGCCATGCCAACTCGTCCCGGGACGAGTTGGCACGCACCGCCGCCAACTACCGCCCCTTGAGCTCGACCGGCCGCAGCGCTTCGTCCACTTCGCGCCCCAGCCGGACCGAGATCTTCGCCACGGCTTCCATGTCGGCCCGGCGTGAGTTGATGTTCACCACGCAGCCGCGCAGCACGTAGGTGCCGCGGATGACGGCGTTCGATACGAACGCCTCGGCGCTGCGCTGGATGCGGCCGTTCAACTCTTCGTTGAGAGCGTTCAGGTACTTCTCGACCGCCGCGTCGCCGAGCCGCGCGCGCAGGTCGTTCGGCACGAAGCGGTAGGTCGTGATGCTCAGCGCCTGGGTGAAGAACTGGAGCTCCGGCTCCGCCTTTACGAACTCGGCGAGTGCCACCGACAGGGCCATGTCGTCGGCGATCATGCGCCGGTAGCCCTCGGCGCCCGCGTGCTTGAGCTGGAGCCATACCTTGAGCGCGCGGAAGCCGCGCGAGTTCTGCGGCGAGAAGTCGACGTAGTTCGTCATCGTCTCGCCGCCGAAGTAGTAGTACGGCGGGTGGTACGCGAACGCCGCGCGGTGCGCCTCCGCGTCTCGCACGAGCGCGCAGCCCGCCTCGAGCGGCGCGTAAAGCCACTTGTGCGGGTCCACCGCCACCGAGTCCGCGAGCGACAGCGCCTTGAGGTCCGCCGGTGATTCGTCGACCGCCGCGGCGAAGCCGCCGTAGGCACCATCGACGTGGAACCACAGGTCATTCTCCTTGCAGAGCGCCGCGATCGCGGGCAGCGGATCGACCGCGCCCGTGCTCACCGAGCCGGCGGTGCCGATCACCATGAACGGCCGCTCGCCCGCCGCGCGGTCGGCGTCGATCTGCTTCCGAAGTGCCGCGAGGTCCATGCGCAGCGTGTCGTCAGTCGGGATCCAGCGGATCGCGTCGGTGCCGAGGCCCGAGAGATCACACGCCTTCTGGATCCACGTGTGCGTCTCGGCCGACGTGTAGACTCGCAGGCGCGGCCCGGCGCCGAGCCCCTTCGCCCGCACGTCCCAGCCCGCCCGCGCCGTGCGCGCGGCGAAGAAGCCGACCATGTTCGCCATGTTGCCGCCGCTCACGAGCACGCCGCCGCAATCCGTCGGGTAGCCGATCAGCTCGGCGATCCAGCGCACCGTTTCGGATTCGATCTCGGTGCCCGACGGTGACAGCGAAAAGCTGCCGCAGTTCGGATTCACGGCCGCCGCGATCAGGTCGCCCAACATGCCGATCGGCGCGGGTGAGGCGGTGATGTAGCCGAGGAAGCGCGGGTGCCCGTTGAACAGCGAGTGATCGAACAGCAGCCGCGCCGTCTGCTCGAGCAGCGGGCCGGGCGCCGTACCGCGCGCGGGGAGCGGGCCGCCGAGCCCGAGGGCGGCGCGAACCTGCGAGGGCGACTCCTGCGTCGTGAGCGGGCGCTGCGGCACCGAGGCGACGAGCTCGGCGAGCTGGTCGACGAGCGCATGGCCGATGGTGCGGAACGTGGCGGCGTCGATCGCGAGCGGTACCACGCGCTCGGCGGCGGGCGAGGTCTTCGTCATCGAATCGCTCAACGGATGCTCCTTCTCGAAGCGGGTCGCGGCCGCGCCCGAAAGTCCCGCGCGCCGCACGGCGCGCCTCGTGAACTCAGCGAAGTCCTTCGAACAGGTCCGTCTCGACTCTGCGGCCGCCGTTCACCGTGCTGAACGCGCGATAGTAGTGCTGTCGCCCCCACAACGCCTCGTGGTGCTCGGGCGACATGTCCTTGAGCACCTGGTACGCGGCGATCTGTGAATCGTGGCAGCTCACGGCCTTCCAGACCGTCGGCCACACGGCGCGCGTGTCGATGACCGTCGTGATCGCCCAGTCCGGCCATTCCACGGCGCCTCGCTCGACCCCTTCCACCGTCATCGTGAGCTTTTTGAACGCGGCCTGGTAGGCGTTCCAGAACGGCCGGGGTGCGGCGAGGTAGTAGAGCTTGGAGACCGCGTGCGGCAGATCGCCGCCGTTCGCGCGCGCGGGATCCGCGGCGGCCACGATCGCCGCGGTGGTGAACTGGCAGATCGCGATGTGATCCGGGTGCCCGTAGCCGCCGTCGGACGCGAACGTCATCACGACCTGCGGCCGCACGCGCCGCAGCTGCGCCGCGATGCGCGCGATCGCCTCCGCCGGATCGACCTGGTCGAGCGCCCCGTCCATGTAGCGCAGCAGCTCGACGTCGCGCACGCCGAGTGCCGCCACCGCCCCACGCAACTCGGCCTCGCGAATCTCGGCCATCTTCTCGGGCCCCGGGTGTCCCGGCCCCGGCGGCGTCCCGCGAAACCGCCCGCGCTGCCCCAGCGTCGCCGTCACGAGATACGTCTCGACCCCCTCCGCCGCATACCGCGCCAGCGCCCCGCCAAACCCGAGCGATTCATCGTCGGGATGCGCGAGCACGGCCATGAGTCGAAGAGGGGGCATGGCGTTGGGCGTTCCCGGATGAGAGTCACGGCGACGTTCGAACCTCGCGAAGCTACCACAACCCGAAGTGCCGCCGCCGTTTGGCCCGTACTTGCGCCCTGTGGCATACTACTTCGCCACTTCTGCGAGGGGTTGCCTGCCGGAGCATCCGGCGGGAATCGCTCGCGCGGCGCGGGCTCGCCGGACGGTCCCGGCGGCATTCGTGACGCGACTCGAACACAGGACATTCCCATGAGAGCCGGAATTCATCCCACGTACAAGCCCGTGCGCATCGTCTGCGTCTGCGGCAACGTCATCAACACGCGTTCCACGCACGACAAGGACGAGCTGCACGTCGAAATCTGCGCCAACTGCCACCCGTTCTTCACGGGCAAGCAGAAGCTGATGGACAAGGCGGGCCGCGTGGAGCGGTTCCGTCGGCGCTACGCGAAGAGCGACGCGGGCAAGGAAGAGGCCGCCAAGGCCGAATCCGAGGCCGCCAGCTCCTAGCGATTCCATTCCGGCTCCCGCGCGCTACGGTTCGTCCGCGCGCGGGAGCCGATTGTTTTGGCCGGCGCCAGGCGTGCGCCGCCGTTCGACTCCTGCGCGTGAGGTCCGATGCCGTTTCTTCCCATTGGCGGGCAAGCCGTCCTCGAGGGTGTGATGATGCGCTCGCCCTCGAAGATCTCGGTGGCGGTGCGACACTCGGACGGCACCTACGCGTTCCTCGACAAGCCATTCCTGTCGATCACGCGGCGCGTGAAGCCGCTCGG
This sequence comes from Candidatus Eiseniibacteriota bacterium, assembly GCA_031364505.1. Lineage (GTDB taxonomy): Bacteria > Eisenbacteria > RBG-16-71-46 > RBG-16-71-46 > RBG-16-71-46 > JANLWK01. The sequence goes on from JANLWK010000179.1 coordinate 4,362, forward strand.
GCTGCCGATCGTGCGCGGGGCGGTGTCGCTGTTCGAGACGCTGTTCCTCGGCATCACCGCGCTCAACTTCAGCGCCGACGAGCTGGCGCGCGACGGCGAGACGCCGTCGGCGGCCAAGCCATCGGCCGGGCTGCAGATCGCGCAGGGCGCGACCGTGCTCGTGTCGCTCGGGCTCGGGATGCTGCTGTTCGTCGTACTGCCGGCGCGGCTCACGTCGTGGCTCGGGTTCCACGACCGTGTGGGCTTCGGCCTTGTCGACGGGCTGTTCCGCCTGACGGCGTTCGTGCTCTACCTCACGCTCATCAGCCAGTGGCGCGACATGGCCCGCGTGCTCGGGTATCACGGTGCCGAGCACAAGGCGATCCACGCGCTCGAGAACGGGGCGCCGCTGACGCCCGAGAGCGTCCAGACGTTCCCGCGGCTCCATCCGCGCTGCGGCACGACGTTCCTGTTCATCGTGGTGCTCGTGAGCATCGTCGTGTTCTCGTTCATCGGCCGGCCGCGCGGCGTGAGCGACCACCTGCTGCGCATCGCGTGCATGCCGCTGATCGCGGGCGTGGCGTTCGAGTTCATCCGGCTGTCGGGCAAGTACCAGCACATCGGCTGGGTGCGCGCGCTGACATGGCCCGGCATGCAGTTCCAGCGGCTGACGACGCGCGAGCCCGATCTCGCCATGTGCGAGACGGCGATCCAGGCGCTCGAGCGCGTGCGCGACGACGAGATGGTTCGCGCCCTCGAAGCCGCGGGCGGCGACCGCAAGCCCGAGATCGCGTTCATCCAGTGAGGCGGATCCGATGAGCATGTGGGACGCACTCAAGAAGGTGGAAGGACGTCACGCCGAGATCGACGCGCTGCTCAGCGATCCTGGCGTCACAGGCGATCCGCGCCGGCTGCGCGACCTGTCGAAGGAACGCGCGGCGCTGGACGAGACCATGCGCACGCTGGCGGACTACCGCCGGGTGGCGAAGACCATAGCGGACGACCAGGAGGCGATCGCCTCCGGCGACGAGGAGCTGGCCGAGATGGCGCGCGCCGAGCTTCCCGAGCTGGAGGCCAAGCGTGACGCGCTCGAAGCCGCGCTCAAGCGACTGCTGCTGCCGCGCGATCCCGACGACGACAAGAACGTGCTCGTCGAAGTGCGCGCGGGCACCGGCGGCGGCGAGGCGTCGCTGTTCGCCGGCGACCTGCACCGCATGTACACGAAGTTCGCCGAGCGCCGCGGCTGGAAGCTCGAGGAGCTGAGCCGCAGCGAGTCCGAGGTGGGCGGCATCAAGGAAGTCATCTTCCAGCTGTCGGGCGAGAACGTGTACCGCACGATGAAGTTCGAGAGCGGTGTCCACCGCGTGCAGCGCGTGCCCGAGACCGAGGCGCAGGGGCGCATCCACACGTCGGCGGCGACGGTGGCGGTGCTGCCCGAGGTCGAGGACGTGGACGTCGAGATCTCGGAGAAGGACCTGCGCGTCGACGTGTACCGCGCGGGCGGCCCGGGCGGGCAGGGCGTCAACACCACCGACTCGGCCGTGCGCATCACGCACATGCCGTCGGGGCTCGTCGTCACGTGCCAGGACGAACGCTCGCAGATCAAGAATCGCGCGAAGGCGATGCGCGTGCTGCGTGCGCGGCTCTACGACCTGAAGCTCCAGGAGCGGCAGGCGAAGCAGGCCGCACAGCGCAAGTCGCAGGTGTCGAGCGGCGACCGAAGTGCGAAGATCCGCACCTACAATTTCCCGCAGAGCCGCGTGACGGACCACCGCATCAACTTCACCTCGCACAACCTGCCGTACGTCATGGAAGGCGACCTGAACGAGCTGGCCGAAGCGCTGTCCGCGGCCGACGCATCCGAGCGGCTCGCCGCACTCGGGGCCACGGTCGGCTGATCCGCACCGGCGGCGTCCGGCAAGCGATGCGACCCCCACGATGAGTTCCGCAGACGAGTCCCCCCGTCCCATGACGATTCGCGCGTGGCTGAACGACGCCGAGTCGAGACTCGCCCCGCGGTCCGATGTCGCGCACGCGGATGCGGTCGAGCTGTTGAGCCGCGCGCTGGGCACCACGCGACCGGGTGCCATCGCGCGCGGCGGGGAGTCGATGACCGCCGAGGTCGCGAGGCGTCTCGACGCGTGGCTCGCGCGCCGCCTCGCCGGCGAGCCCGTCCAGTACATCACCGGCCGCGCCGCGTTCCGCGACATCGATCTCGCGGTGACGCCCGCGGTGCTGATCCCGCGGCCCGAGACCGAGGGCCTGGTCGAGGGCGTCCTCGAGGTCCTGCGCCACGAGGCGCGTGAATGGCGCATTCCCCGCGTGCTCGATCTCGGCACGGGCTCGGGCGCCATCGCCCTCGCGATCGCGCACGAGTATCCCGCGGCACGACTGGTGGCCACCGATGCGAGCGAGGCGGCGCTCGACGTCGCGCGCCGCAACGCCACCGCACTCAGGCTCGAGTCACGCGTCGAGTTCCGATCGGGCGACTGGTTCGACGCCGTAGGCTCCGACGACCGGTTCGAGGTCGTTGTCGCGAACCCGCCGTACATCGCCGAGTTCGAGTTGGACGAGTTGCCCGCGGACGTGCGCGATCACGAGCCGGCCACGGCGCTGTTCTCGGGCCCCACGGGACTCGAGGCGCTGCGCGAGATCGTCGAGGAGGCGCCGCGTCACCTCGTCGCCGGCGGCCTGTTGGCGCTCGAACTGGCCGAAGCGCGCGCGCGCGAGGTCGAGGCATGGCTCGAGGGCGCCCACGACTGGAGCGGCGTCGAGCTGCGCGACGACCTCGCCGGCCAGCCACGCGTGCTGTTCGCCCGCCGCGAGCGCGGCCCCGCAATCGCGCCCGCGCAGTGGGAAGAGGAGCGCTAGGCGCGAGTCATCGCGCCACGGGTCATCGCGTATGTTCCAGCGGAGTCCACGCTTCAAGTAACACTCAAACTGGAAGCAGATCCAGTTGTTGCAACACACTTCATCATCTGCCCGGATTCATCCGCGAACGAACCTGCCCCGGAGCAGTTCGAGGTTTCCCGGTTCGATCGGCGCGCGGCGCGCCCTCCGCACGCACGTGATTTCACTCATCCACGGCGCGTGCCGCGTGTCCGCCGCTCTAGTGGTAATGCGAATCCATCTCGCCGGCGCGGATCGCCACCTTGAGGGTGTTCGACTTGCGCGGGATCGGGCAGTTGTAGTGGTCCGATACGGCGCACGCCGGGTTGTACGCGAAGTTGAAGTCGAGCGCGAAGCGGCCGTCGGGCAGGTGCTCGGCGTCGACGTAGCGCCCGAGTCCGTACGTCTCCTTCCCGCTCGTCGCGTCGCGGAAGAAGATGCCGAAGTCGTTTTCGCCGACGCCGGGCTCCAGCAGCCGCGTGGCCTCGAGCCGGCACGGCACGCCGCCGGCGACGAAGTCGAACCATCCCACGCGCGCTGCGCGCCGCGAGTTCCCGCGCGTCGACATGATGGTCACGGTGTCGGGGGAGGGGTTCGACGTGAGCGAAAGCACGTAGCGGTATTTGAAGTCGGTCGGGAACCAGTGCAGGCCCTTGTAGCGCGCGTAGCCCGGCGACTTCGGATCGAACACGATCAGCGCGGGGTACCGCTGGTGCGACAGGCGCACCGAGAACCGGCCGACGCCGATACCCGACGGCGGCAGCATCCCTGAGCGCATCTCCGCATCCTTCACCTTGAAGCGCGCCGCCTCGTCGACGGCCTCGACGCGGAACGAATCACCCATCACCGTGACCCTCAAGTGGTGCGGCTGGAATTCCGGGTCGTCGATGCGCACGTCGTTGTCGGCGGCGCGGCCGACGGTGAGCGTGGCCCTGTCGCCGAAGTCCCGCCGCTGGATCGTCGCGAGATACGAAGTCGGCGACGTCTTGAGCCAGTCCTCGGTGTCCTTGCGATCGCGCTCGATCGCCTGGCGCAGCGTGTCGACCTCGATGGCCGTCAGCGTGGCGGGCCGGGTGGGTTTCAGGGGCGCCGGCTTGCCCGAGCTGGTCGCGGCGGTCAACGCGACGACGACGGCGATCATGACGGCGGCGGATGGCGTGGTGCGGCAGAGATGGAATTGCTTCACAAGTCGTGTCCTCACAAGGGGCGCTCGATGGGGTTCACCCGCCAGAATCGCGGGTACCACGATCCTACGCCAGCCCCGCTTGTTCCGCACGGGGGAGGGGTCGATACTCCGCGGCCTCCCTCACCTCGGAGGCTTCATGAAGGCCGCACGTCGTCTGTCCATCGGGATCGCGGCATCGCTGTGCCTCGCCGCATCCAGTGCCCACGCGCTCCGCTGGGAAGCCGGCGCGCACTTCGTCTACGCCGAGCCACGCGCGGGATTCGCGAACGTCGTCCAGCGGGCCTTCGGCCTCCAGGGCCACGGCGTCTTGTACGTCGACCCCGCCGGGGTGGCGGGCATCCGGCTCGACGCCGGGTACCTCAACTACGGCAGCGAAGAGAAGACCGTCCCCCTGAGCAACACCGTCCAGCGCATCGACGTGAAGGTGAACACGTCGAACAACATCGCGATGATCGGCATCGGCCCGCAGTTCACGGTGCCCGCGGGTCCCGTGCGGCCCTACGTCTACGGTACCGTCTCGCTCGGCTATTTCTTCACCGAGTCGTCGGTCAAGGGCACCGACAGCTCGAACCAGGAGTTCGCGAGCTCGACGAACTTCGACGACACCACGCCGGGCACCACCGTCGGCGGCGGATTGCGCATCCCGATCGTTCGGCCGGCGCTGATCGACATCGGCGTCGAGTACCGGCACCACCGCCAGGCGCGCTACCTCACCAAGGGCGACATCGTCGAGGGCCCGAACGGCGTCGAGCTGCACGTGCGCGAGAGCGACGCGGACCTGTTCCTGTACCGCATCGGCATCTCGTTCTCGCAGTAGCGCCCCGTGCACGTGCGGGTTGATTCACGCGCCTCGGGTGCCGATAATCGCGCGAGAGGCCAAAACACGCCCCGCCATCGATCCGACACCACCGCGTTCGGGCGCACGATGCGCCCGATCCGCGCGGACACCCGCACACGGACGTGACCATGACCCCCGATCACCTGCTCGCCGATCCAGACACCTCGAAGGCTTCCATGGACGCACTCGTCATCCACGGCGGGCGGCCGCTCGCGGGCCGCGTCACCGTCAGCGGCGCCAAGAACGCGGCCCTGCCGGTCATGGCGGCGACCCTGCTCTCGCGCGGCGTGCACACGCTGCGCAACGTGCCGAAGCTGTCCGATACGAACACCATGGCCCGGGTCATGGAGCAGCTGGGCGCGCGGATCACGTTCACCGGCACGACGATGACGATCGACACGGCGAACGTGTCGTCGTTCGAGGCGCCGTACGACCTCGTGCGCACGATGCGCGCGAGCATCTACGTGCTCGGGCCCCTGCTCGCCCGCTTCGGCGCGGCGCGCGTGTCGCTGCCCGGCGGCTGCGCGTGGGGTCCGCGCCCGGTCAACCTGCACCTCGAGGGCCTGAACGCGATGGGCGCGGGCCTGGAGATCGACCACGGCTACATCGTGGGCAAGGACGTGAAGCTGCGCGGCGCGCGCTTCGACTTCGACACCGTGTCGGTCGGCGCCACCGCCCAGCTCATGATGGCCGCGACGCTGGCCCAGGGTACGACGACGCTCGAGAACGTGGCACTCGAGCCCGACATCACCGAGCTCGGCCGCGTCCTCGTCGCCTGCGGTGCCAGCATCGACGGGCTGGGCACGCGTCAGCTCAAGATCCACGGCGTGAAGGAACTCGCGCCGATCGACACGACGATCATCCCCGACCGGATCGAGGCCGGCACGCTGCTCGCCGCCGCCGCGATCACCGGCAGCTCGATCACGCTCGAGCAGTGCAGCGCGTCGGACGTCGCCGCGGTGATCCACAAGCTCGAGGAGGGCGGCTGCGAGATCCTGCCCGAGGCCGACGAGATCACGATCACGGGCCCACGCCGCCCGGCGGCCATGAACGTGAAGACCGCGCCGTTCCCCGGGTTCCCGACCGACATGCAGGCGCAGATGATCGCGGTCTGTGCGGTGGCGCAGGGCACCAGCGTCATCACCGACACCGTGTATCTCGACCGCTTCACGCACGTGCCGGAGTTGCGCCGCCTCGGCGCCGACATCCAGCTCGCGAAGAACACCGCGATCATCCGCGGGCTCGACCGGCTGCAGGGCGCTCCCGTGATGGCGACCGACATCCGCGCCAGCGCCGCCCTGGTGATCGCGGCA
>JANLWK010000214.1:0-5136 GCA_031364505.1 Candidatus Eiseniibacteriota bacterium
GGCCGCGAGCTCGGGGGCGATGAACTTGAGCGCGACCTTGCGGCGGGCCTTGACGTCGAAGGCCTCGTAGACTTCGCCCATGCCGCCGCGTCCCAGCCGGCGGCCCAGCTCGTAGTGGGAGACGCGTTGAGGATCCATGAGGGGCTACGAGGCTATCGCGGCCCCACGCGCGCCACAACCGCGCCACAACCGCGCGCAGCCCGCACGGATCCCGGGCGCCCCGCGCTCGGCGCCCGGTATATGATGACCGCCCATGATCCCGTCCCCCTCGCGGCTCACGGTCCTCGCGCTGCTGGCACTGGCGCTCATGGCAGCCCTTGCGGCTCCGGCGGCGGTCCCGGCGGCCGCCTCGCCATGGACGCGATTCGAGGTGCCGGATTCGGCGCTGGCCCCGACCCTCGCCGCCGCGCGCGCCGATCTCAACGGCTTCGAGGCCGCGTGGAACGCGCTGTTCGTCGCCGAGTTGCGTGCCGGCGCGGCGCGTGCGGATTCCGCGCGCCGGCTGCTCGCGCTCGAACGCCGGATCGCGAAGGCCGAGCCCGGCGCACTCGGCTCGCGCATCGGCGCCGATGCGCTCGCGCTGCGCGGGCGCTGGAAGGCGGTGGACCGGGCGCGACGCGTCGAGGCCGCGGTCATCGAGTCGCTGGCCGTCGCGGCACGCACGGCCGGCGACGTGCCGCGCGCGGACTCGGTGTTCCGCGCCGCGATCGACGCCTACACGGTACTCGGCGAGCGCCGCCGCGAAGCGTGGGTGCTCGGCAGCCTCGGCAGCCTGCGGCTCGTCGCGGGAGATCACACCGCCGCACTCGAGGCGTACACGCGGGCGCTGGTGGCGCGCCGCGCGCTCGGCGACCCGCGGCTCATCGGCAACACGCTGAACGATCTCGGCCAGACGTACTACGTGCTCGGCCGCCGGGTCGAGGCCTACGGCTTCCTGCGCGAGGCGGCGGAGATCCGCGAGCGCACGAACCAGCTCGCGGCGCTATCGAACACGCTGGGGTTCCTGGGCAGCACGCTGGGCGCGCTGGGCCGGCCCGACAGCGCGAAGACGTGCTTCCGGCGCGCGATCGAGCTCGCCTCCGCGGCCGGCGACAGCACGCGGCTGCTCACCGTGCTCGTGAACCACGCCGCGCTGCTCGGCGACCTGGGTGAGCGTGACGAGGCGATCGAAGTTTCGCGCCACGCCCGCGCGATCGCCATCGCGCGCGGGGACGACACGCGCCGCGCGACGCTCGAGGGGAACCTCGCGGACCTGCTGCGCGAGTCCGGCCGGTTCAGCGAATCCGTCGAGCACTACCAGCGTGCCCTCGAGCTGCAGCGGGACGACCCGCGGCGGACCGCGCGCTCGCTGTGCGATCTCGGCGCCGCCCTCAACGCCATGGGCGATCCCGACCGGGCGCGGGCCGTGCTGGCGCGGGCGGCGGCGCTGGCGGACTCCATCGGCGATCCGGCGCGGCGCACGGCGGTGCTCGTCGGACAATCCGAAGTCGCCCAGACCCTCGGGGACGCGAGCGGCGCGCAACGCCTCGCACGCCGCGCCCTGGAGCAGGCCGGCGCGTCCGGGGACTCCACGATGACCCGGCTCGCCTCGCTCGCCCTGGGCCGCCTGCTGATCGAGGCGGGCCAATACGCGGAAGCCGGTCCCTACCTCGAGCGCTCCTTCGTGGCGATGCCGAGCCTGCCGACGGGCCAGGGTCTCGTCGCCCGCCTGAACCGGGCGCTGGCCTGGCACCTCACGGGCCGCATGGACGACGCCGAGCGCGAGTACCGCGTCGTCCTGGCGGAGGGCGCGCGCAGCGGGAACGCGGACGCTGTGATGGCCGCCTACACCGACCTCGGCGACATCGCGGAACGGCGGGCGCGCCCGGCGGAGGCGCTCGATTTCTACGCCCGCGCGCTCGCGGTCGCGGATTCCCTGCGCGCGATGCAGCGGTCCGACCGCGACGCCATCAAGACGCTGGCCGAGCGCGCCGCGGCGTTCGAGGCGATGATCCACCTGCTCGTGAAACGGAGTCGCGTCGATCCCGACAGCGGCTTCGCGGAGCGCGCCTTCGAGTGGGCCGAGCGGTCGCGCGCTCGCGCGTTCCTCGATCTCGCGGCCGGCGCCGCGGGGCGGGACGCCCGCCCGATCGGACTCGCCGCGGCGCAGCGCCTGCTCGGCGACGACGAGGCGCTGCTCGAGTACAGCGTCGGCGACTCGAGCACGACGCTGTGGGTGGTGCGCCGGGCGCGCTGGTCCTGCGTGACGCTGCCCGCCCGCGCGGGCCTGCGGGCGCGCGTGCTGTCGCTCCGCCGGGCACTCGCCGATCCCGCGACGGCCACCGGAGCCGCGGCCCGGGTGACGTCGCGCGTGCTGTACGACGCGCTCGTCGCCCCGGTCGCGGCCCGGCTCGACGGCGTCACGCGGCTCGTCGTCTCGCCGGACGGGCCGCTCGTGGCGATCCCGTTCGAGGCGCTGCTCGCGCCGCCGGCCCGCGGCGCCACGGGGCCGCCCCGTTACCTCGCCGAGCGGTACGCGGTGTCGTACGCGCCATCGGCGTCGGCGCTCGCGCTGCTGCAGTCCGGCGCCGCGACGCGCCCCGGCCCGATCGTGGCACTCGGTGATCCGGCGTTCGGCGACCAGCCCGTCGCGGGCCTCGATCCCCTGCCGCGACTGCCGGCGACCGCGAGCGAGCTGCGCGTGCTCGCGGCACTGGGCGGTACGCGCGCGCACGTGAGCCTCGACCGCGGCGGCGCCACGCGCGAGGCGCTGCTCGCGCTCGACGAACTGCCGCGCGCCGAGGTCCTGCACCTCGCGAGTCACGGCACCGTGAACGAAGCGGAGCCCGACCGGTCGGGCCTGTGGCTCGCGGCCGCGGGCGACGGGCCGCCCGGCCGGCTCGAGGCCCGCGACATCATGCGGCTCAGGCTCGCCGCCCAGCTCGTGACGCTGTCGGCGTGCGAGACGGGGCTCGGCCGCATCGAGCGCGGCGAGGGCGTGGTCGGTCTCGCGCGCGCGTTCCTGGCCGCGGGCGCGCGCAGCGTGCTCGTGAGCCTGTGGAGCGTGAACGATGCCTCGACGGCGTCGCTCATGGAGGCGTTCTACCGACGCGCGCTCGACGGCCGCACGGATCGCGTCGAGGCATTGGCCGCGGCCAAACGCATGATGATCGCCGATCCGAAGACGCGCTCGCCGTTCTACTGGGCGCCGTTCGTGATGATCGGCGCGTCCGGTCCACTGCCCTAGCTGCTCAGCCGCGCGTCACTTCTTCGGCGCAAGCGCCTTCGCCTTCTCGAGTTCCTCACGAGCGCGGTCGTTCAGGCCCATGGAGCGGTAGGCCTGGCCCAGCGCCTCGTGCGCAGGTGCCGCCTCGGGCGTGAGCGCGCACAACTCGCGCAGTCGCTCCGCCGCCTCGCCGTAGACGCCATGCCCGGCCAGGTACACACCTTCGAGGTAGAGGGCGACGTCGGTCGACGCCGCTCCCGTCGCCTCGCGGATGCGGCCGGCCTGGGTGCGGATCAGGTCCGCCTCGTCGGCGCTGGCGACGGTGAAGGACGACTCCTCCTTGCGGAGCGCGTCCGTGTCGCTGAGCGCCTCGACTTCCCACAGCACCTCTGCGCCGCGCACGAGCGGCTCGGCATCCGCCGGATAGTCGAGCGTGGTGCCCGTCACTTCGCGACGCCACAGCTCGCCGCGATCGTCGCTCACGGCGAGGCGGTAGCGCGTCGCACCGTCCACCGCGCGCCACGCGAACGCCGGGCGGTCGGCCAGCACCTGGGTACGGCGCGGAGACTCGAGCAACGGCGCGGCTTCGGCGCCACCGCGCAGCGGGGCCAGGGCCACGAGGCCGGTCTCGCGCGAGCCCGCGACCAGGTTCTTCGCCACGGTCTTGAACACCTCGGCCGGCATCGCCGAGCCGCTGGTGCCGCGCGGCGCCGCACGACCGCTGATGACGATCGTGCTCTTTTCGCCCAGCTCGATGACGTTGCCGTCGTTGAAGAACACCGTCGCGGAACCGCCGGCCGGGACATGCAGGCGCTCGCCGCGCATGAGCGGGCGGCCAAACTGCGCGGGCTGGGGCTTGGTCGCCGAGACCGGCGTCACCTGGACGCGGCCCGTGAGCTTGACGAGCAGGGCGAGCGGCTCGTCCGCGGCACGCGCGGCCGGCGCCAGCGCCAGGGCCGCAACGACGGTCATGGCGCGCGCGAGGGCGAGGCTTCGATTCACGGCAACCTCCCAGTCAGTCGGTCCCACCACTCCGGAGCATTGACGCCGGGCGGCTGGCGCCGGCAACGCTAACGTACGATGACGAGCGTTCGTCCGAGGGTTCGCCCGCCGGCCCGGTATCGTACGAAATACACGCCAGCCGGCACGGAGTTGGCCCCGCCGGCGCCACCCCACGCGACCGTATAGCGCCCGGGAAGGAAGGGCCCGTCGGCGAGGCGCGCCACCTCGCGGCCGGCGACGTCGTAAATCCCTAGCCGGACACGCGTTGCGGCCGCGACGTCAAACCGGATGCGGGCCACCCCGCGGATGGGACTTGCGCCGAGCGGCACCAGGGCGAACTCGCGCACCGCGCTTCCCGCGACCGCGCTCAAGGGGCCGAACGCCACGCGACGGCCGTCCGCGAGGGTCAGCCGCAGCCGGTAGAAGTACGCGCGCCCGAGATCCACGGTCGTGTCGACGAGCAGGCTCAACCCCGCACTGTCGCGCGGCGCGCCGGTGACCGCGGTCCACGGGCCGGCCTCGGACTCGGCGCGTTCGATGGCGAGGGCGCGCACATCGGACGGCGACGCCAGCCGCCAGCTCACACCGACGCCGTTGTCGGCGGGCGTCACGTCGAAGTCCGCGAGGAGTGTCGCCGTGGCGACGTCGACGACGCGGAACGGCGCGCTCACGCTCCACACGCCCCGCACCTTGCCGTCGCCCAGGTCTTCCTCGACCTCGACCACGGCGACGCGGAACGAATCGACGCTCGCGCCACCCGGCACCGTCCAGTCGATCGATCCGTCGTCCGCCTCGCCGCTCAGCTGCGTGGTCCAGGTGCGACCATTGTCGGGCGAGCCGAGCAGCGTCGCCGTGGCCGGTGCTCCGGGTGCCGCGGGGGCGTGCGCGAGCGTGCCGGCGAGCGGCGTGTAGACGACGGGCACGGACTG